>MNZQ01000076.1:0-1881 GCA_001873745.1 Syntrophaceae bacterium CG2_30_58_14 | reverse complement strand
GTCAAACACCTGATGATGGCCCACGGTGGACGGGTGATCATCGACAGCGCCCTGGGTCACGGCACAACGGTTTCGCTTTACTTTCCCGTTTTTCGGGAATCAAAATGACGGAACCTTGGCGCCGGACCTTTTTCGGAGGGATGAGAAGCCGATGGTTTCTCCGTCGGAGGAGGCGTTGAAGAGACCGACACAGCGGGAGACAGCGCATGAACCAAAAGAAAATCCTCGTTGCCGATGACGAAAAAGATATTGTCGAGCTGATCGCCTACAACCTCGAACAGGAAGGTTTTGCCGTCTGCAAGGCCTTTGACGGGCGGAAGGCCTGGGAGATGGTGAATGCGGACAAACCGGATCTCGTCATTCTCGACCTGATGATGCCGGCGATGCCGGGCATGGAGGTCTGCCGGATGATCCGTCGCCAGGCCGAAACAGCCGCCATCCCCATCATTATGCTGACCGCCAAGTCCGACCCCGTGGACAAGATTCTGGGTCTGGAGATCGGAGCGGACGACTACATCACCAAGCCGTTTCACGTCCGGGAACTGATCGCCCGCATCCGCGCCGTCCTGCGGCGGACGGAACGGCGTCCAGACGACGATCTGCCGGAAGCGTTCGATTTCAGAGGGCTTCATGTCGATTTCAAATCCTACCAGGTTTCAGTTAATGGCCAACCGGTCGAACTGAGTTCCCGTGAATTCAAACTGCTTCGATTCTTCATCGGCCATCCCGGCCGGGTTTACAGCCGGGAGCAACTGCTGGACCGCGTCTGGGGGGACGAGGCCTTTGTGGAGCCCCGGACCGTGGACGTCCATATCAGCCGCCTCCGCGGGGTAATCGAACCGGACAAGGAAACGCTTCGGTATATCCTCACGGTACGGGGCATCGGCTATAAGTTTGCCGATATAAGCGCGTGACCCGAGTCACCCTTGATTTTTCAACGTGCCGGCGGTAGGAGTAATCTGTATTATCCTGACTCATACACTTGGGCGATTGAAGCGATGAAGCGGACGGCGGTGCGGTTGGAAGAGAGGCTCTAATGGGACTTATCGGGAAATTGGAGCGGACAAACAACAGGGTCTGTCCCTGGTGGCTGTGCTACAGCTTTGACAACCCGCTGCGCCGCATTTTTCATAAGCCGGAACTCCTCCTCAACCCCTATCTGAAGTCCGGCATGACCGCCGTGGATATCGGCTGCGGGATGGGATACTTCACGCTGGGCCTGGCGAAGCTGGCCGGTCCGGGGGGACGGGTGATCGCCGTCGATCTCCAGCAGCAGATGCTCGACACCCTGGAAAGGCGGGCCCGCAGGGCGGGTGTGGCCGACCGGATCGTCCTCCACCGCTGCCGGAAGGAGAGCCTGGGGGTCGAAGGACCGGTCGATTTCGCCCTCGCCTTCTGGATGGCTCACGAGGTGTCGGACAAGCACCGCTTCTTCCGGGAGATCTTTGCCCTTCTGAAAACAGGGGGCCGGCTCCTCCTTGTCGAGCCGAAATTCCATGTGACGTTGAGAAGCTTTGAACGGACGCTTGCGGTTTGCCGGGAAGCGGGATTCCGGGATCTGGAAGAGCCTGCGATCGCGCTGAGCCGCGCCGTCCTGATGGGAAAAGAGGGCTCTTCAGCAAAATTTATGGGTGACCGTTGGCTGGGGTAGGTCACCAAGCGTATGATATAAGGCGATTTTAACCACCTCGTAGCTACGGAAACCATAGGCTTTTTTTGTGGTCAATTTCGCCTTGTTGTTAAAGCCCTCTACGGCACCCAGGGCAATTCGATCTTTGACCCGAAACCAGTTAAGCAAAAGGCCCCGGTGGTTACGTAACATCTTAGCCACTTTCTTCATCGGGTCGATACGGGAACGCAGCGTTCTTTGACACCATTCAT
>MNZQ01000002.1 GCA_001873745.1 Syntrophaceae bacterium CG2_30_58_14 | reverse complement strand
TCCACCGGCGATAACCACAAAGGAATCCTTGTCTCCCAGCTCGATGTCCGACGCCCTGAGAAGCGCGCCGGGGCCGTCCTTTTCAATCTTCACAAGGTGCGTTGCATTGGACCACGTGGGCTCGCCGCCTGCCTTTGCCGCCGCCTTGTTGGCGTTCAGCAGATACTTTTCATCGTATCTCTTGTTTTCCATCATCCAGCGGACCATGGCAAGGGCCAGGGCCGCGTCGGTTGAAGGCTTTACCGGAAGCCATTTCCATGCCCTTGACGCGGACTTGCTCATCCTCGGGTCAATAACCACGACTTTCAGCCTGCCGGAGGCCAGACCGTCGGTGACCTTTTCAGCCATGCAGGGAGGACCGAAATTCGCCTCAACAAAGCCGGTGCCGAAGAAGATGATGAACTCGGAGTTGAAGGAGTCGGGCTTCATGTGGGTTATTCCGCCCGACCACTTGCCGTCCTTATACTGGTTTGTCGCCTCTTTGTAGGCGATATGGTGCGACTGTTCGCAGATGGAGGTGTGCTCGATGAGATTTTGCGAGCCGAAGCCGCCGTACATGAACCTCTTGCCGAGCTCTATCCTTCCGTGCTCGATGCGGCCCCACATGGACAAAAGCTGGTTGTTCCTGGGCCCAAGATCCGGATGCTCCGGGTCTATCAGCAAATCAAGATGCACGCTGTACCTCGCTTTGTATTCAGCGACCTTCATCTTGCCTTCGGCGACCTGCTTCGCATCCTTTGCCATGTCCGCAGAGAGCTTCGGGTCATTCATGACCCGTATCTCTTTAAGCCCGGCTACATGCCTGTTCTCGCCAATAGACGCGAAGAGTTCTCCGCCGTTTACGATTTCATCCACCGCCGTGTTGAACGGTATCACCTTCCACTTGTTTGCGCCCCGCGGCCCGTTCCGTTTGAGGACCTTGACGATCCGGTAGGGGTCATAAAGGCTCTGTACTCCCGCCTGTCCTTTGGGGCACACCTTCGCGTCAATCTTCGCCGCCCTGGCGACCGGAGTCGCGTAGTTCAGGTTCGGTATCATGTTTTCGCTGTAAGGATTGCCGTCTATCTTCACCGCCACGCCATTCAGTATCTTAACCTTGATCGGGCAGGCGGTATGGCACTGCAGACACACCGAGTAGATAACGCTTGTTGCTTTTGAGAGCGGATACTCCCCGGTTGCCGAGCCGCCCGCTGCTTCAGCGCTTCTGAGAAGGCTGAAGGCCCCTTCCATCTGGCTCATCAATAACGCCGATCCACCGAGAAGCGCCCCGGACTTCAGAAGTGTCCTTCGCGTCATTCCTTGTTCCGGTTCCGGAAGCGTATCAAGATATTCATCAAGTTTGCAGGTAACCTCTTTATCTTTTTCAGTCATTATCGCACCCCCCTATTGATGGCATGCCGCGCATGACGCAGGCGTCGCTACTGAGATTTTTGTTCTGTCCTCATACCCGATGTAATGGACCCGCGGGTTGGTACCGAGCCCGGCCTTGAAGTTCCAGGTCTTTTCCTTCTTGAGGAGCTCGGATACAAGACTCACGGGATCGTTTTTATCGCCGAAATACATCGCCCTCCCGATGCAGGTCCCCACGCAGGCGGGCAGCATTCCGCTTTCAAGGCGGTGCAGGCAGAATGTGCATTTTCTGATTGAACCCCTGGCATCGCCTTTCTTGCGGTTCAGCTTTTTGTCATACTCGTAGAAGTCCCTTATCTCATAAGGTTCAAGAACAGGCGTGCCGTCCGTGTAAAAACCGCCCTTATCCTCCACTATCGAGTAATAAGGACATGCCTTCTTTGCAGCCTCCGCTGCCTTTTTACTCTTGGCAAGCTTCGCATAATCGAAGACCACGATGCCGTCAGGCCTCTTCTGAATGGCCCCCTTTCCCATGCTGTTAGCCGCCTTCATGCAGGGCGGATTATCGCAATGCTGGCAGTTCGCCGGCATGAAAAAGCGGTCGAGCTCAGGAAAACTCTTGTACTCGGTCTCGAATACCTTCCTGTATGAAGTCCCTGGAGGACAGACGTTCTCCGCCATACAGGAAACCGCGCACGCATGGTCCCCTACGCATTTCCTTATATCGATGACCATGATCCATGAACGTTTTGCAACCGGTTTTTTCAGCGACCTCTCAAGGTCTTCGTGCATTCGTACGATTTCATTTAATGCCATAGCCCTTCCTCTCTTCTTATCGTTTGCGTATAGTTTACGCCGTGCGCAGCCGCGGCCTTTTTTCTCTCCTTTTTGTCTGCAAATAGCTTGCCATGCATAAATAATGGAAAATAAACGATAATATTTTATGGAGTGTTACAGAAAAGAAACAGCCAGAAATGGATAAAAGATAACTGATTAATTTGTCAAGTTAATTGCTGCGTGTGCCGGAAACGGCCAGTGTTACGAAAAAGAAACAAAATGATGCAATATAGTGGTATGTTTATGACCGAATGCCATAGGCGTTCATTTTTTCCCAGAGCGTCTTCCTGCTGATCCCCAGCATTTCGGCGGCCTTTGTCTTATTGCCCAACGTTGTTTTCAGTACTTTCATAATATGATTTCTTTCCGCGTCGGAAGCCACGTCGGAGAGCCGCAGGCCCTTGCCGCTCTGCTTTCCGCTCACAATAAAGAGTGGCATATCATCCTTGCCGATCGTGCCGGACGAGGAAAGGGTGACGCACCGTTCAACGATGTTTTCCAGTTCCCTGACATTGCCGGGATAATCATAGGCGAGAAGCAGATCTACCGCTTCCTCGGTAAATTGGGCATTTTTCGCAAGACCACTTCTGTACTTGTCCATAAAAAACGCTATGAGAGGCAGGATGTCCTCACGTCGTTCCCTAAGCGGCGGCATGACGATCGGTATGACATTGAGCCGGTAATAGAGGTCTTCCCTGAACCGTCCGGCCTTCACCTCTTCTTCAAGCGCCCTGTTTGTTGCAGCAATGATGCGGACATCAACGGTCAGTGTCGTCGTGCCGCCGACCCTGTCGAATTGTTTTTCCTGGATAACCCTGAGAATCTTCGCCTGTGCGGGAAGCGGCAGATCAGCAATCTCGTCAAGGAAAATCGTGCCGCCGGCGGCGGCCTCGAATCTGCCGGGTTTCCTTCGGACGGCGCCGGTAAAGGCCCCTTTTTCATGGCCGAACAACTCGCTTTCTGTGAGGCTTTCCGGGAGCGCGGCGCAGTTTACCTTGATGAGCGGTTTATCCTTGCGTTTGCTCTGGTAATGGATGGTGGTGGCGACAAGCTCCTTTCCCGTGCCGCTTTCTCCCAGAATAAGGACGGTGGCATCCGCTGCCGAGACCTTCCCGATAAGGGAGAAGACTTTTTTTATTTCCGCGCTCTCACCGGTGATGTTCGGCACGCTGTAGCATCTGTTGAGATCCTTTTTAAGTCGAATGTTTTCCTCTTTGAGACCCTTTATCGTGAGCGCTCTTTCAATAATGAGAAAGAGTTCATCGAGAGCAAAAGGCTTGGTCAGATAATCGAAGGCCCCTAACTTCATCGCTTCCACGGCGTCCTTTATGGTGCCATAGGCGGTCATCATGATCACCGGAACATCCTGCTTTTTGGTTATTTCCTTCACAATGTCGAAACCGTCCAGATCAGGAAGCCTGAAGTCAGTCACGGCAACATCAAAGGGGATGTCCTTGAAGGCGCGCAATGCCTCTGTCCCCGTCTCAAATGAGATGACGTCGTACCCGGCCCCCTTCAATGCGTCTTCCAGGCTGATGCGCATGATCTTGTCGTCTTCTATGAGCAGGACCGTCTCTTTCATGGGACCTCTTGTACCGGAAAACGCATAATGAATCTACTTCCTTTTCCTGCAACGCTTTCCACTGCAATTTCACCGCGGTAGTTTCTGATTATTTCGTAAGTCAACCAGAGCCCAAGCCCTGTTCCTTCTCCTGTCGGTTTTGTGGTAAAGAAGGGATCGAATATCTTGCCGATATTTTCTTGCTCAATGCCGCAGCCGTTATCGATAACTTCAATGGAGACCGCTGAATCTGTTCTGTAGCCCTTCACTTCAAGTGTTCCTCCGTTTTTCATGGCATGAATCGCGTTGATGAATAGATTCAAAAGCAACTGCTGAAAATCATGGACATCAAAGGTAAAACGCAGGTCGGCGGCCACTTCGTTCTTGAAGGCAATCTTTACCTTTTTGATCTTATATTCCAGAAAGGAATAAACACTGTCCACCGCGTTCCTGATGTTCATGTCCACAGGCGCATGATCGCCTTTTCGCGACATCCACAAAAGCTTGCTTACAGTAGTTTCTATCCGGTCAAATCCTTCATGAACAAGGTCCAGATACTTCGCCCTCAATTCAGGATTGCTGCCGTCCTGCTTGAGCATCGAAAGACAGTTGAAGATGCCGCCCAGGGGGTTGTTTATCTCATGGGCGACGCCTCCGGCAAGAATCCCGACGGAAGCGAGCTTTTCCGACTGGACCAGCTTCTCGTGAGTTTTCTTAAGTTCCTCGTTCGCCTGCCTGATCCTTGCAATCATGCTGTTGAACCGCTCCCCCAGGACGGCGAGCTCATCGCGCCCCTTTACCTCGACCCTGATGTCCAGATAATCCCCGCGTGCCTTTTCCATCGTATTTACGAGCTGTGTGATGGGACCGATAAACCGTTTGGTTAATAGCAGGATAATCACAAAGCCTGTGATGAGGAAAATGATCGTTAAAATGATTATTTTCTTTACGGTGGCAAGTGTCTCATGTTCCACCTTTTCAAGGGATATTCCGAACTTCAGGCTTCCCCACCTTTTTTTGCCGATGGAGAGAGGCACGCCGAAATCCAGGGCCTGGTGCTCGCCTGCCGACACGTGCTGGATGATGGTCCCGTCTGTCTTCAGGATATTTTCCGTTAAAGGGTCGGCATAGACTTTGCCGTATTCCGTAATATTGTTGTGCGATATGACTTTACCCTCTTCGTCGAGGATGGCTATGTAGAGCAGGTCAACATCCTTTCTGTTGAATATCTCCAGGATATAGTTGTCGAGAAGGCCTCCCTCTTCGACAAGACCGAGCCGTTCATAGATGAGGTCGTTGACAATCGGGATGGCGAGCGTTTCTCCGAGCAGGCGGCCCTGTTTTTCCACCTCGCCGTACAGGATGTTCTTCTCCCTTGCGACGGCGAGATAGCCGATGATGGTCATGAACACAACGATCGCCAAGGTTGTGAGGAGTATGAACTTATGCCGCAGGCTCAGCCCGGGAAAAAAGTTTGCGGCTCTGTTCATAATTTTATCTTCGGATGGCATCCCATGCCGCAGGTTTGTGGGACAGCATTGATTTTTGACCGTACGCCTCCGTAATCCCGATCTGTCGCCTCGGTAAAGCCGTTCTTAAAGTCCTCATCAAGTCGCTTTAACACCGCATGACCCTCCGTTTCCCTCGGGTCCAACATAAGAAGCGCTTTTTTTATGTTCTCGATAACCGCATAGGGAGTCCCTGGCCCTGCCACAAGCGGCCCCGTGGGGATAGGCTCGGATTCGGCAATGACGTCAAGGCCAAGCTTCCTATACTTTTTGGCAACGGAATCTCTGACGGCGCCGGCCGTGTATCGTCCTTTCAGCACCGCCTTGACAACAGAATCGTGATAATCAAAGTTTGCATAATCGCTGAGATCGCTTAAGTGAATTCTCGCATTGGCCAGGAGATAACGGGGCATGAGGTTTCCCGATGTGGATTTTGAAGAAGCAAAGGCAACGCTTTTTCCCTTAAGTTCGGTCAGAGTTTTGACAGGCGAGTTTTTCTTTGTAATAATGACGCTCCGATAGCTTGTCGTGTCGTCAACTCCTTTGGATTTCAGTATGCTTACGGCGCCGTATTTCGCATGGGCCTCAAGATAAGTCAATGGGCCAAGGAGCGCCACATCCATCTCCCCGGCGCCCAAGGCATTGACCGTCTCTTCATAATTTTTCTTCAAGACAAGTTCATATTTATAGGGTGTCTTTGTTGCAAGGTAATCGAGAAGAGGCTGGTACTTTTCGTACATGATCCTCGGATTGTCTCTCGGGATTACGCCGAAATAGACGATTTTTTTATCCTTCGTCTTTCCCGCAGCGATGGCGCTATCAACAATGGCCCGCTCCATCTCCCGGATGGAATCATAGTTCGCGTCGGGGACCTCAATAAACCCCCCGATCATCATGGCGTCAAGGATTGCTTTTCCTTTGGCTGTCTTATGCATGGCGAGTAAAACGTCCTTAACTTTTTTCCTGAGCACAGGATCAATATCCCGTGTCACAACAACAGGGGGGATGCCATAGGGAGGAGAGCGTTTGATAATCCTTGTCTGCTTGGCATAGGGAGAACCGATCTTCAGCATATGATCATACACAATGCTCTCCACTGCGGCGCCGTCCACGATCTTTTTGGCAACCATCTCCACGGATTTATTATGGCTATAACTGTAAAGGAGCCTCTTGAAAAATCTTTCCGGGGCAAATCCCATGCCCTTCAGCAGATAGGTCGGATAGAGCTTGCCGGTATTGGATCCGGGGTCTGTAAAGGCAAAACCCTTCCCTTTGAGTTCAGGGAAAGTTTTCATGGGGCTGTCATTATGGACGATGATATAGGAGCGATAAACGGGATTGCCGTCCACGGTCGGTGCTACAAGAATCTCAATTCCAAACTGTTTCCGGTTCTTCACATAGGGCGCAGAGCAGATGAAGGCAATCTTGACCTCGCCTTTTTCCAGAAGCGCGTCCATTTCATCATAGGTTCTTCGATTGACCATCTGGACCGGCTGTTTTATCTGTTCCCCAATGTAATCAATAATATCCTGATAGTATTTAACGGCGCTAACGGGTGTGATCATGGAGGCGACGCCGATTTTTATGACCTTGTCTGAGAGGGCAAAGGCGTTATGAGAAAGAAGAAGGGGCAGGAAAAAAACGAGGGCAAAGAGTAACCGCTTGATTTTGTGTTTCCATTCCTTAGCCGGAAATGTCTTGAGGAGCATCGTTTCTATCCTTCTTGTTTTCTTGTTTGGGTCGCCATTGATCTCAATTTGACAGGATGGCAAGATTTTTTCAAGAGGAGATTTGTCTTTGTCCGTTATGATATGATTTCCTTCACAGGTTTGCGACCACAGAAACAGGCCGTAAAAAATTTGTTGCTTACCGTTATGCGTTTTTGGTATAAGCGCGAACCATGTCATCCTCCCCCGGGGGGAAGCGTACCATTGGGTTGATACGGGCGGCAGGCAGCCGGAAATGAAATACGGAACAGGCATCGATGAATCAGGACGGCCGTCACAATGTAACCGGCGTCATCCTGGTCGGCGGGAAGAGCCGCCGCATGGGACGTGACAAGGCGTTTTTGCAGATTGCCGGCAAGACCCTCTTCGAACGGGTGCTGGAGATATTCAGGGAGAGCTTCGACCGGATCGTGCTGGTGGGCGACCGGGCGGAGCGCTTCGCCGGATACGGTCTCCCCGTTTTGCCGGATATCTACCCCAAAAGTGCGTTGGGGGGGCTCTATACCGCGCTTTATCACGCGGAAACGGAGTACATCTTCGTCTCCTCCTGCGATCTTCCTTTTCCCAACCGGGAAATACTCCTCTACCTCTGCTCGCTCCGGGACGGATTCGACGCCGTCGTGCCGAAAACCGCGCGCGGATTCGAGCCGCTCTTCGCACTCTACGCCAAGGGCTGCCTCGGACCGATCAAGGAGTCTCTGGAAAGCGGCAATTTCTGTGCGTACGGCTATTACCCCCGGGTCCGGGTCCGATATGTGCAGGATGAAGAACTGGCGCGTCTCGATCGGGACGGGAGATCGTTCGTGAACGTCAATACCCCGGAAGAATTCGAAAAAATCAAAGAAGGAGGTTCCTCATGACCGTCAAGGCGGTTTCGTTTGTGGCAAAGTCGGGCACCGGCAAGACGACCCTTCTGGAAAAGGTCATCGCCCGCTTGAAAGAGAGAGGGTACCGGGTCGGCGCCGTCAAGCACGACGCCCACCGTTTCGACATCGACCATCCGGGAAAGGACAGCCACCGCCTGACCTCCGCCGGGGTGGACGTTATGCTCGTCGCCTCTCCCGAAAAACTGGCGCTGGTGAAGACGCATGCCGTGTCCCCTCCCATCGCGGAACTTCTGGAGACCTACTTCACCGACGTGGATATCGTTCTGACCGAGGGATTTAAGCAGAGTTCGCTGCCGAAAATCGAGCTCCACCGCAGGGAAAGAAGCGCCACGCTGATCTGCCGGGGGGCGGAGAACGATCCGACGCTTCAGGCGGTGGCAAGCGATGAACCGCTCGAACTCGATGTGCCGGTGCTCGATCTGAACGATGCCGGCGCGGTCGCCGACTTTATCGAGGAGAGATTTCTGAAATGAGAGACCCCGCTTCCAAACTACAGGTACGCTCCAAAATCTGGCTGGAGATCGACGGCGAGCCGGTGTTCGGCCAAGGGCGGGAGGAATTGCTGCGCCTGATTCAGAAGGGAAGTTCGATCAATGCCGCGGCGAAGGCGATGGGCATTCCCTACCGCAAGGCCTGGACTTACATCGATGCCATGGAAAAGCGGCTCGGATTTTCCCTGGTGAACCGGCAAAAGGGAGGGGTCGGCGGAGGCGCATCGTCCCTGACCCCGCAGGCGATGCAAATGCTGGATAAATTCAACGCGCTTCAGCAGGGAATGCAGGGTAAGATCGACGACAAGTTCCATGAGCTTTTTTAAGGAAACGATTCATGCGTTATGGATTACTGCTGTTGTCGGCGCTGCTGTTTTCGATGGCGCCCGGTTTTTGTGCAACGGCTCATGGCGAAGAGGGTTTGCTGGTCTTTGCCGGCGCCGCCAGCAAGCCCCCAACCGAGGAGGCTGCCAAGACCTTTGAAAAAAGGACCGGGGTGAAGGTTGATCTGGTGTTCGGCGGGTCGGGATTCGTTCTCTCCCAGATGATCCTCGCCAAGAAGGGGGACATCTACTTTCCCGGCTCATCGGATTTCATGGAGATCGCCCGAAAAAAGGGAGCAGTCGTTGCCGAAACCGAGCGGAAGGTGGTGTACCTTGTCCAGGCGATAAACGTGCAGAAAGGAAACCCCAAAGGGATTCACGGCCTGCGCGACCTTACCCGGCCGGGGGTCAGAGTTGCCATCGCCAATCCCGAAGGGGTCTGTGTCGGTCTCTATGCGGTGGAGACCATTGAGAAGGAGTTTTCCGCAGCCGATAAGGCGGCCTTCAAAAGGAATCTGGTCAACTACATGGAAAGCTGCGAGAAGACCGCCACCGCCATCTCGCTGAAAACGGTGGACGCGGTCATCGGCTGGAGCGTCTTTCAGCACTGGGATCCGGCGCGGATTGAAACCATCCCGCTGAAGAAGAGCGAGATTTCCCGGATCGGCTATATCCCGGTTGCCATCTCCTCCTTCAGCAACAACAAGGTGCGAGCCCGGCAGTTTATCGATTTCCTGCTTTCCGAAGAGGGGAAGGCGATCTACGGAAAGTACCATTATTTCATGTCTCCCGAAGAGGCAAGCGCTTGGATCGGCGCAACAAAACCGGTCGGCGGCGAATATGTTCTGCCGGCGGACTGGAGACCCAAATGAGCCTGAGAAGGGTTTCGATCCTGTTTGCCTTCAGCACGTTCGCGCTGTTTGCCGTGCTGGTTCTGTCGCTCCTTTATTTTTACCGGGGCGGGCTGTTCATCGAGACCCTGTTCTCGGAAAGGACGCTCTTTTCCATCCGCCTCAGCATCTACTCGGCAACCGTGGCGGCGGTTCTCGCCACCGCCCTGGCCGTCCCCTCGGCCTATGCGCTGTCGCGCTGCGACTTCCCGGGGAAGGATGCCGTCGATACCATACTGGAACTGCCGATGATCGTCTCCCCCGCCGCCCTCGGCGCGATGCTCCTCATCTTTTTCAACAACCCGCTCGGGAACTGGATTCAGACCCGAGGTGCGCAGTTCGTTTTCGACAGTAACGGGATCATCCTTGCCCAGTTCGTGACGACGCTCGGCGTCGCCACCCGCCTTACCAAGGCAGCAATGGATGAAATCCCCCAGCGCTACGAAGATGTGGCGCGGACCCTCGGCGCTTCTCCCGCAGCCGCCTTTTTCAATGTGACCCTGCCGTTGTGCAGGCGGGGGCTGGCCGCAGCATTCATCCTCTCCTGGGCAAAGGCGATGGGAGAGTTCGGCGCCACCATTACCCTGGCCGGTACCATGGCGATGAAAACCGAGACCCTTCCCATTGCGATTTTTATGAAGCTGTCCACCGCCGATATCGATGGGACGGTGGTGCTGATCCTCATCATGACGGCCATCGGCATCGGTACCCTTTACGCGGTCAGGATGATCAGCCGAAAGGGGCTGCATGCTTGAGTTAAGGGACATTGCGGCAAAAGCTGGGACGTTCGCCCTCAACGATATCTCACTGGCGGTAGACAGGGGGAGCTGTCATGTCATCGTCGGCGCCACCGGCAGCGGCAAGACGCTTCTCTTGGAGTCGATCCTCGGCTTGAGAAAGCTTTCCCGGGGGAGCGTCCTGCTCAGCGGTCGGGAGATCACGAACCAGCCGCTGGAAAAACGGAATATCTCTTATGTTCCGCAGGACCTGGCGCTCTTTCCCCATCTGACGGTGGAAGACAACATCCTCTACGGCTTGCGGATGAAAGGGATCAAGGACCGGGAGCATGCCCGGATGGTGGAGATGCTCATGGAAACCGTCGGCATCAAAGAGCTGGCGCGCCGCTCCATCGGGAACCTGAGTGGAGGTGAGCGGCAGCGGGTTGCCCTGGTCAGGGCGATAGCCGCCGGCAACAATCATCTGCTGCTGGACGAACCATTCTCGGCGCTGCACCAGGGGCTGCGGCGGGAACTCTGGTTTGTGCTGAAAGAGCTGCAGAAAAGCTGCGACCTGACCGTGCTGATGGTGACCCACGATATGGAGGAGGCGTTTTTCCTCGGCGACCGGGTCTCGGTCATGATCGACGGCGCCATACGCCAGACCGGCGTGGCGAGGGATGTCTACGAGAAACCGGCGGACACGGCGGTGGCCCGATTTTTCGGCATCAGAAACATCTTCCCCGGTCGGGTGAGAGCGTTGTCCAAGTCGGTGCTGCATGTCGCCTGCGATTCGTTGGGTGCGGAACTGACCATCCCGATGGGAGCTGCACTCCATCAACCGACTGAACCGGGCGCCCGGTGCACGGTGGGGATCCGGCCTGAAAATGTCATGGTGCTCAAGACCGATCGTCCGAGCTACGTACAGGAGAACCTGTTGGCCGGAATCTTGACCGAGATACTGCTCAAGGGGGCCACCCATACCTTGCTGTTCAGGCCTGCGGGAACCGCAACAGTGGTGGAGATTGAAGTGCCCGATTATGCCCTTAAGAAATTGCAGTTGAACGTCGGAGACGGCATCTCGATTTTTTTCAAAGGCGAAAGTCTGTTCTTAATCTGAAATACAAGGGGGAGGGAGATCAACATGGTGACAATCGAGGAAGCGCAACGAACCATACTGGAACATATCACTACGCTGGAAACGGAAAAGGTTTCCGTCTTTCAGGGGCTTAACAGGGTAACTCCGGAGGACCACATCGCCCCGTGGGATATTCCGGCGGCCGACAACTCTGCCATGGACGGTTATGCGTTCTCCCATGCAGCGCAGGGCGGCGACCGTCTCCGGGTGACCGGCTTTCTGCCGGCGGGAGAGGTGGGCTTGGTCCCGGTGCCTGCCGGCGAGGCGGTCAAGATTATGACCGGCGCGCCGATCCCTCCCGGCTGCGATACGGTCGTCCCCATCGAAGATGTCGAGAAGGAGGGCGAATGGATACGATTCACCAGGACGGTCAAGGCGGGTTCGCACGTGCGCAAGCGGGCGGAAGACATCCGGAGCGGGGATGTCGTCATCCCTGCCGGCGCACTGCTCAGGCCCCAGGAAATCGGCATGCTCTCGGCCATGGGAACGACAGCCCTGGCCGTTTACCGCCGGGCGCGGGTCGCCATCCTGGCCACGGGCGATGAGCTGCTGGAGCCCGGTTCGACGCCGGCGCCGGGCAAGATCATCAACAGCAACAGTTACAGCCTGGCTGCCCAGGTGCTGGATGTCGGGGGTGACCCTGTGCTGCTGGGAATTGCCCCGGACGCCCTTGACGCCACCTGCGACAAGATCAGGAGTGGTTTGAACGCGGATATGCTGGTCATTAGCGGCGGGGTTTCGGTCGGCGACCGCGACTTTGTCAAGGAGGCGATTGAAAAACTCGGCGGCAGCGTCACCTTCTGGAAGGTCAATGTAAAACCGGGTAAGCCACTGGCATTCGCCATGTTGCAGGGAACACCCGTCTTTGCCCTGGCAGGAAATCCGGTTGGCGCCATGGTGGCGTTCGAGCTGTTCGTGCGGCCGTCCATCCTCAAGTCGATGGGGCGCCGAAGGCTTTTCCGGCCAATGGTCAAGGCGGTCCTCCAGGAACCGGCGGCAAACAAGGGGAAACGACCCCATCTGGTCCGGGGGATTGTGTCGCTACGGGATGACCGTTATCATGTATCCACCACCGGCAATCAGAGTTCCGGGCGACTCTCGTCGATGATTCAGGGAAACGGTTTGATCCGCCTGGCGCCCGAAGCGTCTCATGCCGTTGGGGACGAAGTGGAAGTCCTTCTGCTGGACTGGGGATCCGAGATGGGGGAAGCGTTGCAATGACTTTTGAGCGCGCCTTAAGGTACGTCGGAGAAACTACCTCCGCCTTTCGGTTGCCGACCACAAAACGATCATCCGCACCGCCCAGGAGATGCTGCTTCACAAGTACGGAATCAACCACACGACGCTCCAGATCCTGCCCTTTTCGGCCGGGGAGATGGAGCATTGCACTGCAACTGAGGGAAGAGGAATGACAAAGGACAGATGCCGATGTCCTCGTCAACGGGGAAATCCTGAAGGCGGGAATTCCTTATTCTTAACAGGCTGAAGGCGCAGCCGATCGTTCCGATCGAGGCGCAGCAGTTGCCCATTGCCTGAAGGGAATGGGTATTAAAAGGACTTTCAGGAGCAAACTGCTCCCTGTGCCGTTCCTCAGGTAACCTTGTTGGATTGATCGGCCTCGGGATCCTTGAGGTTTTCCACGTTGCTGCCAAAGGGTCGGGAAGCGGCCTCATCCCGATCTGTCATGATCAGTTCCGCGGCAATGGCCGCCGCATCCGTGATAATCTCCCGGCAATGAAAGGCATGATCACGACAGAGCCAGCTCTCCTGCCATTTGGATGTCAGATCCCGGCACAAGGTAAAACCGTATTTATCTTTGAATTTATTCGGGATCTGATTGAAAAGGCGATAAAGTCCCGGTTTCCCATATAATTGATTGGCCGACTTTTTCACCGCCTCTTTTCCTTCCCCCTCCGGCAGGGCGCTACGGCCATGTACAGCGCCGACAGCAATGACTGCGCCTGCTATAGCCCCGCAGGTATCGCCGAAGAGCCCGACGCCCCCGCCAAAACCCGTGGCCATTTTCTTGACTTCCGGAGGAAGGCCCGTGTCCATCTCACTGAGCACTGCCTCGGTTACACATTCCGCACAGTTGTACCCCAGTGTAAAATTCTTTCTGGCCCGCTGCTTTATGGCTTCAATCTTCTCTTCCTTTGTCATGATTCCCTACTTCCTTGTCCTGATCTCCTACCCGAAAAAATCGGGCAGAGGCGATCTAAACAACAGATAATTTTGGGAATGTCAAGTTTAATATTTTATGAGCAATGCCCGCTATCTGCCTTCCGTCAGGCGAGGTTCATCTTCGTGCCCGGCGGGGGATCGGGTTCCCTCGCCGTCCCGCCGCCCGCCTTGGCCCTGTCGATCACCTCGATCACGGACAGGAAAAACAGGTGGAGGTTCTCCAACTCGATGAGGTCGTAGCGGACCTTCCCGTCCTCCAGGCGCTTTGTCAGCGTCTCGCCCGCGGTATAGACGGACTGGAAGGGGGAGGGGGGCTCCGCTGGCGTGGCGGTATCGGCCTGGGCGGCCTTCTTCAGGAGTTCCGTCAACCTTTTGTTCGTCACGGGATTTGCCAGGATGCTTTCGAACACGGTCATGAGCCCCGGATTGTCGAGGTTGGCGGCCAGGATGTACCCCTAGGAGACGGGAACGGCCCCCGTTTTGACGGCATCGCGGATTTTTTGCGGAAGTGTCAATAATGACATGATGTTTTCCATTGTTCGTGTCGTCATTCCGACATACTTTATAATTGCCGAAACAGTTTCGGCAAATTCATTTTCCACCCTTCCCGGATCACGGTCATAGGTTACCAGCGTGCTGAAAACCGTTTCCAGGTCCATCTCCCCATGTCGATTCTGGAAGAATGCGAGGATCGCGTTTGCCTTGTCGATCGGATCGATCTCCCGCCGCTGAAGATTCTCGATCAACTGGATCGTCAGGACCTCCTCCCCGTACTGGACATTCGGGAGGATCCGGGCGGGGATCATAAAAAAGTGGAAATATATTGAGGAAGCGGGGAAATATCTGAGAGTCATTCTGTTGGAAGACGGGGAGACAGTTCATAACGCCTTTTTCGACAGGAGCTATAAGGAGGAGTAACCATGAAAATCCGATACTTTGCAGATACGGATACGGCACTCATTGAGTTTTCAAATGAATCAATTCTGGAAACGAAAGAAATATCAGAAAACCTCTATATCGATCTGGACCGCAAGGGCAATCTTGTAAGTATGACCATTGAACAAGCGAGGGGAAAGGCCAATATCTCAGAAGTGTCGTATTTGCAAATGGAACAAATCGTGGCATAACCAAGCAATCCAGCGGATGGGCTCAAGACCGGGCCTCCCGCTGATTTCCTCGATAGGAGGAACTTCTCCCATTTTCTTCTCCTCCTTTTTCGATTCGAAAAAACGGTTTCACACAACCCAAGACGGGCATGGCGGCGCAGGAGCGTGCAGAGGAACTCTTCGCGGTGGCGATGTGGCAACGGAGGTGGAAGTCGAGCGTTTTGGTGCATCAGCGGCGATTCAGCACCCGTCGGCATCCGTTTGTCGGGAAGCGAAGGGCCTGTCGCCCGCCTGGTCCATAAACGTATGGAGGGAGAATATCACCGGGAAGAACAGATGGCAAGAATAATCATCCCTAAAGTCGTTGACAAACCATAGTTAAAGTGATTCAGTAAACCCGCTTTTCGGCTGGCCTGTTTCATCGTAAAACAGCAATCGGGTTCCTTCCGCAAGCTTCAACAGGATCATGGGGCAGGGGAATGACCTCGTCGGGAGCGCCACAAAACACGGATTCCATCCATATCGGCAACATGCTCAACAAGGCCATCGCCGCCGTCGAAGAGGAAAACGACGCCCTGGCCGGGGTGCTCAAAAATAACATCGACTTCAACGCTGTCAAAGGCAAAACCAAGATCCCCGACCAGAAGTGGAAGGACCTCCTGGACCACTTCAACCAGCCCCGGTTTGTCCTCGTCAACGACAACTTCGAGTTCCCCGACCTCCTGGGCGCGGCCTACGAATACCTGATCAAGTTCTTTGCCGACAGCGCGGGCAAGAAGGGCGGCGAGTTCTACACGCCTGCCGAAGTGGTGCGCCTGCTCGTTCAGATTACCAAACCCGAAGCGGGCAACACGATCTACGATCCCACCGTCGGCGCCGGCGGCTTCCCCATCCAGTGCCACCAATATGTCGAGGAACAGGGCCAGGATCCCAATGACCTCGCCCTCTACGGACAGGACTCCAACGGCACCGTCTGGTCGATCTGCAACATGAACATGATTCTCCACAACATCACCCGCTTTACCATCGAAAACGGCGACACCCTGGAGGACCCGCTGATCCTGGAAAACGGCCAGGTGCGCAGGTTCGACCGGGTCCTCGCCAATCCGCCCTTCTCACAGAATTACAGCCGCGCCACCCTGAAATTTCCCAGCCGCTTCCGCGAATGGTGCCCCGAGACGGGCAAGAAGGCCGACTTGATGTTCGTGCAGCACATGCTGGCCAGCCTCAAACCGCACGGTCACATGGCCACCATCATGCCTCATGGCGTCCTCTTCCGCGGCGGCAAGGAAAAGCTGATTCGAGAAATCTTCATCAATGATGATGTGATCGAGGCCATCATCAGCCTGCCGCCGGGTCTCTTTTACGGCACCGGCATCCCCGCCTGCGTGATCGTGGCCAACAAGAACAAGCCCGAATCCCTGAAGGACAAGGTGCTCTTCATCAACGCCGACCGCGAATACGCCGAAGGCAAGGCCCAGAACAAGCTGCGCCCCGAGGACATCGAAAAGATCGACTTCGTCTTCACCCACAAACGGGAAATCCCCAAATACAGTCGCCTGGTGGATAAGGCCGAGATCGTCGATACCCATGATTATAACCTCAACATCCGCCGCTATGTGGACAACACCCCCGATCCGGAACCGGAGGATGTGCAGGCGCACCTGATCGGCGGCATCCCCGCGGCGGAGGTCAGCGCCCGCGCTGCCGACTTTGCCCACTTTGGCATACGTCCCGAGACGCTCTTCCAGCCCAATCGCCTCGGCTACCTGGCCTTCAATGCTGCGATCGCAACCAAGCCGGCCATCAAGACCATCCTCGAAGCAGACCCGGCGCTCCAGCAGACGGTTACTGCGCACCACAATGCCCTTGAGGCTTGGTGGGCCGTGGCCCGCGACGATTTTGCCGGGCTGCGCGATGGCAAAAAGATGCCCGACGTCCGCCAAGAGCTGTTGACCACCCTGAAAGCCAAGCTCATTCCCCTGGGTGTCCTTGACGAGTTCAAAAGCGCCGGGGTATTTGTAAGCTGGTGGCAGCAGATCCGCTATGACCTCAAGACCATCATCTCCACGGGCTGGCACCACACCCTGATACCAGACGATTACCTGATCGCCGCTTTCTTCCAAGCCGAGGCCGACGCGATTGAAACGCTGGAGGCGCAAATCAGCGAGGCGCAAAGCGAGCTGGCCGAGGCGGTGGAAACGGCACAGGAAGTGGCTGCCTACGAACCCGAAGAAGACGAGAGCGTCACTGCCGCCGTCATCAAAAAAGCCCTCAAGGAGCTGATCGATGACCTGGGAGCGCCGTCCCTGGGAACGCCGTCCTTGGGAGCGCCATCCCTGGGAGCGCCGAGCACCAGCTCGGCCCTTAAAGAACTGGCAAAACTCAAGGTGCAGGTGGCGGCCATCACCGCCATCGAAAACCGCATCAAGGGCGGCAAAACCGCGCTGAAAACCAAAACCGATGAACTGGCACTCAAGCTCCAACTCAAGCGCCTGGGCGGCGACGAGTTCAAGGCCGAAAGTCAGGAACTGATCCGGCAGGTGGATGCCCAACTGGCGAACCTTGATCCCGGCAACAAGGACGACAAGAAAAAGATCACCGCCCTGAATAAGGAAGGAGGTTGAAATGGGCAGGGACAAAAAGGCAACAATTGAAGTCCAGGGTTCAGATATTACGGTTTTGTCCATAGCATATGGTGATTTTATCTCGCTCACCGACATGGCCAAGAAGTTCGGAGACGATTCCCTCATATACAGTTGGATGCGTAATCGTAACACGCTTGAATTCCTAGGCATATGGGAACAGCTCCACAACCCTGATTTTAAAGGTGGCGAATTCGAGACCTTTAAAACACAGGCGGGGCTCAATAGTTTCCATCTCACGCCACGCAAATGGATCGAAGCCACTGGCGCTATGGGGCTCCAATCTCGGGCAGGACGTTATGGCGGTACCTATGCCCACAAGGATCTCGCCTTCGAGTTTGGTTCCTGGCTTAGCCCCGAATTCAAACTCTACCTGATCAAGGAATTCCAGCGTCTCAAGGACGACGAAAACCGCCGACTCTCCCTGGCATGGAACCTCAACCGCACCCTGTCGAAACTGAACTATCGTATTCACACTGACGCCATCAAAGCCCACCTCATTCCGGCTATCGTTACCCCGGAACAAGTCGCGATTACCTACGCCACCGAGGCGGACATCCTGAACGTGGCACTGTTCGGCCAAACCGCCAGACAGTGGCGCGACGCCAATCCCAAACTCGAAGGCAATATGCGGGAATATGCCACTGTCGAACAGTTGCTTGTGTTGGCCAACATTGAGGGGATGAACGCAGAGTTCATCCACATGGGATTGATCCAGGGTGAACGTCTGAAGCGGCTCAATGAAATTGCGATTCGTCAAATGAGGACACTGACTTTGGCAGTGAACCTAAAGGTATTGGGGGGCGGCAAGGAGGCCGATGAGAAGTAAAACGCAGGCTGTGGAAGGTTGGAAAACAGAGGCTCTTGGTCGAGTTGCCCGACTGACAATGGGACAATCGCCTGATTCAAGATACTATTCAGAAGAAGAGAAAGGATTGCATTTCTTGCAGGGGTGTGCCGAGTTTAAGGGCAGATTCCCAAAACATTCGTTATATGCGGGCTCGCATCATCAATGTCGGCAAGGAGCCGACCTATGGGCTGCACCGTCAAACGTTTTGCAATTACCTCACCTGATATGTTCGATATCGTCGGACGCCTGCGCCAAGTCCGCCCGTCAAATTTTCTGTTCGTTATAACCTCAGCGAAATATTAAAAAATAACCGCAGGTTTTTGCATTCTGTGTCGTTTAACCAAATATGAATCGGGATGAGAAGAGGGAATCAAGATGAGGCGCCATCGCATCCAAAAAAGGCTTGCCGCGTACCAGGACGGTGAAGTGAGCGGAAAAGAGCGGGAGCGAATCGCCGCGCACCTTGAGGGATGTCTGGCTTGCCGGAGCGCCTATGCCGAACTGGAACAGGCCTGGCAACGGTTGGAGAGAATTCCGGAAATCGAGGTTTCTGCGGGATTCGAACGGCGTCTTTTCGACCGGATCAACGCCGTTCCCGAGCCCCGTTCACGGTGGCGCGTTCCCTGGGTTTCCTGGATTTATCGGGCGTATCCCGCCCCGGCGATGGCGGCAGTTCTTTTGCTTGTGGGGACGGTGCTGGGGGGCTATCTGGGAAACGCCCTGGTGTCGGGTTTCTCGTCCGCTCCCGCTCAGGTGCATGGTTCCAGGGTGGGCACGGACATCGTTTCTTTTAGGGTCTTTTCCGCCGCACCGCCAGGGACACTGGGGGACGGCTACCTGCGCATGGCCCATTTTACGGAGGAGGTTCGGAAATGAAGGGGAAGTTGCTGATGGTCGTTCTGACCCTGTCGCTCATCGTCAACGCGTCCGCCGTCGCCACCATCGGCTACCATTACTGGCGCAACGCATGCTTCACGCCGTCGGCGCCTTGTCCGCTCAATCAGGAAGACCATTATCTCTATCAGGATCTCGGTCTTTCCCCCGGGCAACTGGCAAAAATGGCGCCGCTGGCCCGATCGTTTCATGGCCGCCTCAATGAGCTCGAAGTGGGGATCGAGGCCAAGAGAAATCTCCTGATCGACTGTCTGGGGGAGAAGGAAATCGATCTGCCGCGGACGGAGGCGATCCGAAAGGAAATCGCGGGATATCAGGATGAGGTTCAAAAAGAGGTTATTGCGCACATCGCGGCATCGAAGAAAATCATGACCCCCGATCAGCAAAAACGGTTTATCGAGCTCTTGCGGACAAGCTCGAACAATGGGCGAGTGAATTCGCCGTTTCCCACGAACTGAGGCAAAACATGAATCTACGTTACGTTTTTCAGGAGCTTACCCGCCAGAGGCGAAGAACGGTCATGGCCGTTTTCGGCCTCTCCATCGGCATTGCGCTCCTGGTCATTCTCAACGCCGTCTCCTTGGCCTACCACGAGGCGGCCCGCGCCCCCCTGAAAGAGATCGGGGCCGACATCACGGTGCAGCGGCCCGGAAACGTTCCCGAGGAGCTCTCCGGCGCGGTCTTTCCCTGTTCGGCCGTGACGATCCGCAGGGATGAAATCGAGCGGATCGGGAAAGTTCATGGCGTCCGGGGTACGGGCACGGCCCTGCTCCTCTGGGTCTTCGAACCGAACCGGGCCTGGATCGTCCTGGGGATCGAGCGGGAGAATCCCATCGGGCCGTCGATCCTCCGGAACTTCGTCACGGAAGGGCGCTACCTCGCAGCGGGGAAACCTGAGGCCCTGGTCGAGGCGGCCTACGCCCGGCAATTCGGGATCAAGCCGGGGGATGCCGTATCCATAGCGGGCCGGTCGTTTCCCGTCGTGGGTCTAATAGACGCCTCCCACGCCGCAAAGATCGCCGTGGCCAATCTCTACCTGCCCCTGCCGGAGGCGCAGGCCATCGCGGCGGCCTCCAAGCCGCTCCAGGCGGTTTCCCCCTTTGCGCTGGGGGATGTGAACCTGCTTTTCATCCGGGCGGACCAGGAAAAGATCAACTCCGTGGCCTCCGCCCTCAAGGGCATTTTGGGAGACAAGGTCGCCGTCGCCACCCCGAACTCCTTCCTGAAGCTCCTGGGGAGTTTTTTCGCCGTGTCGGATAAATTCACCTTGGTCGCCTCGCTCATTGCCGTGCTGATCGCCGTCCTCATCGCCTTCAAGACGATGGCGGGAAACGTGGCGGAAAGGGCGCGGGAGATTGGCGTCCTGAAGGCCGTGGGTTGGACCCATCGGAATGTAACCCTGCAACTGCTTGCGGAGTCGGTCATCCAGTGTTTCATTGCCGGGATCCTGGGGCTCCTGATCGCCTACGCGGCCGCCCTTGCGCTCGGTTTCATGACCGTGAACATCCCCATTCCCTGGGAGATGAGCCCGACCCCGCATTTTCTTCCCGGCGGCGGCGCCACCCTCTACAAAACCCTGCGGCTTCCCGTCCACATCCCCGCGTCCCTGGCCCTGTTTGCCGTCCTGCTCTCCGTCGTGATCGGCGGCCTGACCGGCGCCCTGCTGAGCAGTCACATTTCCAAAATCAAGCCTTCGGAGGTCTTAAGACATGAGTGAAGCGATTCTGGTCGGCGTCGATCTGACCAAAACATTCGGCGAGCTGACGGTCGTCAGGGGGGCGTCGATCGCCGTCCGGGAAGGGGAGTTCGTTTCTCTGGTGGGCAAATCCGGTTGCGGCAAGACCACCCTCCTCTCCATCCTTTCCGGTCTGGAGCGCCCGACCTCGGGAAGGGTGACGATTGCCGGGAAGGAGATCTCCGGCGCCTCCGAGGACGAACTGGCGCTGTTTCGCCGGGAGAACGTCGGGTTCATCTTCCAGTCCTTCAACCTGATCCCGACCCTCTCCGCCTGGGAAAACACGGCCCTGCCCCTGTTCCCCATCCGGATGACCGAAGCGGAGCGGCGCCGGCGGGCGGCGGAAATCCTCGACCGGATGGAATTGGGACACCGGGCGGAGCACCTGCCCGCGGCGCTCTCCGGCGGGGAGAAGCAGCGGGTGGCGATCGCGCGCGCCCTGATCAACAACCCGAAGATCGTTTTCGCCGACGAGCCGACGGGGAATCTCGATACCGCCACTGGCGACGCGATCATGGCCATCCTGAACCGCCTGCACCGGGAACAGGGGATGACCCTGCTCATGGTGACCCACGAACCGGAGCTGGCCAAAACGGCGGACCGCGTTATCCGCATGCAAGACGGAGAGGTGCTCTCATGAAAAAGTTGTTTCCTTATGGACTGATATTTCTTTTCCTGTTTTTCATCCCGGCGGCCGCCCTGCCGGCACCGCCGGTCTCCGTGGAGATTCTCTACATGAACCACGGCCCCCTGCTCTCGACGCTCAAGGGGGTCCGGGAGCTCTGCAACAGCTATGGAAAGGCCGTCACGGTCTCCTGGTACGATTTCGAAAGCCCGGAAGGGGAGAAGTTCATGGCCAAGAAAGGGGTTCATCAGCACCTGCCTCTGGTCATCTGGATTGCCGGCAAACCGACCGTCAAGGTCAAAGGGAAAGAGATTGAATTCGTCGGCTTTCCCACCGGTTCCGGCCCCCCCTCCTTCCAGGGGAAGTGGACGCTGGAGGATCTGCGCGGGGCGCTGGATCAGGCCACCGGGAAAAAATAGGGCAGCGAAGCAGCCGCCATGTCCGATGTCGGAAAACAACCGTGTGAGGAGATCATGTATTATCGCTACGTTTTGAAGGAACTCAGCCATCACCGGCAACGGATGCTGGTCAATTGCCTGGGCATCGCCGTGGGGATCGCCCTGTTCGTCTCCATCAACGCCGTCTCCGCCGCCTATCGGAAGGCTGTGAGCCTCCCCTTCAAAAACATCGGGGCGGATCTCGTCGTCCAGCGGCCGGAAATGCGCGCGGTCGATTCGGGTCAGCCGGCCCAGTCCATGCGCGGGATACGCCTGCCCATCTCCAGCCAGAACCTCGCGACCGATGATCTCGCAAAACTCCGGGCCGTTCCCGGCGTGGACGCCCTCTCCGCCGCGCTCCTCCTCTGGGAGTTCGACCGGGGCGGCTTCCGGACGATCATGGGGGTGGACCTGGCGCAGCCGAGCCTGGGGCCGGTCCGGGTGAAGGATTGGCTGGCCCAGGGGAGGTTTCCCGACCGCGAAGGCGAAGTTGTCCTGGAGAAGCATTACGCCAAGTTCCATCAAACCCAGTTGGGCGATGCGGTCGCCATCGGCGGCCGTTCCTTCAAGGTCGTGGGGCTCCTGGAGATCAAAGAGGGATCGCAGATTGCCGCGGCGAACATCTATCTCCCGTTGGCCGACGCCCAGGCCCTCCTGGAGAAGGGCGCCGGAAGCGTCAACACCGTTTACCTCCGCCTGAAGGATCCCTCCCTCCTGGACCGGATCAAGGCAGAGATCGTTCGGATTCTGCCGGGCGTTTCCGTCGCCAGTTCCGATTCCTTTCTGGAGGTGATGGGCGGCGTCTCCCGGATTTCCGACCAGTTTGCCTTGGTCGTCTCCCTGGTTGCGCTGGCCGGGGCGATCTTTCTGATCATCAAGACCATGCTTGCCAACCTCGTCGAACGCGCCCGCGAGATCGGCATCCTCAAGGCGGTGGGGTGGACCGGCGCCGATGTCCGCAAGCAGCTCATGGGGGAGGTTTTCGTGCAGGCCTTGCTGGGCGGCATCGCGGGCATCCTGGCGGGCTACCTGATCTCATACCTCCTGGGTTATCTCTCCATCCCCGTCTCCACCCCCTGGGAAGTGAACCTCATGCCCGCCTTTGCCAAGGATGCCGCCGCCGCACAGACGATCCGTCTGCCTGTCCATCTGTCGGCGGGTCTGATCGCAGCCTCGCTGGCCCTGTCGCTTGCGGCCGGGGGGCTGGCCAGTTATTTCATGGCCAGGCGGATGGCGAAGATGAAACCGGCCGAAATCCTGAGGCAACTGTAACGATCTGGGAACGAGCCGTCCGCCGTGAAGGCCCGCCGGGCGGCAAAGCCTGACACGCGTACAGACTGCCTTATGCAGGTTCTGAAAGCGGCCTTTATCGATAAGATACCCTTGACATAAAAGATCGCTTTTTCTATCTTGACCCCACGCAAAAACACGTTCTTGCGGGAATCGGATTGGTAGCCGCGTTTGTTTTGACCTGGACGATTCATGAAGGCAAACTCGTCGGATGGCTGGATTGAAAACCGTGCACCTGAAAAAAGGGGGATCGCGGACGTCATGAGTGGAAGTACACAGAGAACCAAAAACCTCTACGGCAAGATGGAGTGGGCGGGGGCCTTCGGCGACGTCGGCACACTGATTCCCTTTGTGGTGGCCTACATCACCATCGTGAAGGTGGAACCTCTCGGGCTTCTTTTCATGTTCGGCATTGCCTTGATGGCATCCGGCTTCTATTACCGGACGCCTCTTCCGATCCAGCCCATGAAGGCCATCGGAGCGGCAGCCGTTGCCGGAGGCATCAGCCCGATGGCGCTGTTCGGATCGGGCCTCACGACGGGACTTTTCTGGCTTCTCGCCGGCGCTACGGGGGCGATCCGGCCGATCTCCAAGCTTGCCACCAAACCGGTCGTGCGCGGCATCATGCTGGGCCTGGGGCTCTCGTTCATGGTGGATGGAATCAACCGCATGAGGACGGCGCCGGTTCTTGCGGGCATCGCCCTGGTCGTCACGTACCTTTTTCTGACGAACCCCTGGATTCCGGCCATGTTCATGCTCCTCGTCATCGGCGTCGTCTCCGCGGTGATCATGGACCCTCAACTGATGTCGGAGCTGGCCCAGATCCATATTGGTTTCAAGCTGCCGGTCTTCAGCCTCTCCGCGATGACCTGGAATGATCTCGTCACGGGGACGCTCCTGTTCACGCTCCCCCAGACCCCCCTGACGCTCGGGAACGCCGTGATCGCCATCGTCGCCGAGAACAACGAGCTCTTTCCGGACCGGAAGGTCACGGAGAGGAAGATCGCCGTCTCTCAGGGCATCATGAACCTGGTAGCGCCCATCTTCGGCGGCGTT
>MNZQ01000025.1 GCA_001873745.1 Syntrophaceae bacterium CG2_30_58_14 | reverse complement strand
TCGCAAACGCCTCGGGGGGAAGATTACGGCGACGATCCCAAGGGACCGAATTCCGGACGAGGTTCTGGACCATGAGCTCAAGCGCTTAGAGGGGGAGATCCCCCACAAAACCCTGAAGCACCCACTGACCGAAGAGGAGTTCGAAAAACTGCGTGAGAAATTCGATGCCGTCGTGATCGCCGTGGGGGCGCAGAAGGCGCGGATCATCCCCTTCCCCGGTCATGAGCGGGCGGTCGCCGCCCTCGATTTCCTCCGGGAAAGCAAGCTCGATCAGGCGAAGGTGGGGAAGAGTGTCGTCGTCATCGGGGCGGGGAACGTCGGTTGCGACGCCGCCGCGGAGGCGTTCCGGCTCGGCGCCGAAGCCGTCACGCTGATCGACATCCAGCCGCCGGCCTCCTCTGGCGTGGAACGAAAACACGCGGAGGCCGCCGGGGCAAAGTTTCTCTGGCCCCGCTTCACGAAGGTCATAACAGAGACGGCCGTGGAGCTCAAGGAGGGCGAGGTGCTTCCGGCGGATACGGTGATCATGGCGGTCGGCGATCAGCCCGATCTCGGATTTCTCCCGGGGGAGATCAAAACCGAGAGAGGATTCATCGTCGTTGACGAGCAGTACCGGAGCAGCGATCCGAAGGTGTTTGCCATTGGCGACGCCGTCCGCCTGGGACTGCTCACCGAGGCGATCGGCGCGGGTCGGGCGGCGGCCCGCGCGATCGATGATATGCTCCGGGGACGTAAGGAAACCTACGACCAACTCCCGGCCATCGATCCGGAACGGGTGAAACTCGAGTACTACGATCCGCGGCTGCCCGCTTTTACCGATCCCGCGACCTGCGCCGCCGGTTGCGCCTCCTGCGGCGCCTGTCGCGACTGCGGCCTCTGCGAGACCCTCTGTCCACAAAATGCGATCTCCCGGAAAGAGCAAGAAGGGGACGCTTACGAATATGTCGTCGATCCGGACCGCTGCATCGGCTGCGGTTTCTGCGCGGGGGCCTGTCCCTGCGGGATCTGGCGTCTGACCGAAAACGATCCGCTGGAGTAGGGCGCTTTTGGCACAAGTGTTGCTGTTACCATTTCGGAAAGAGGGATATTTCACCCAATCAAGAACAATTTTGTACCAAGAAAGGATCAGGCCATGTACGAATTGAAAACGAAAAAGGATGTGTTGAAAGTTGTCAAAGAGCAAAATGTCAGTTTTATCCAGTTCTGGTTTACCGACGTCCTCGGGGTACAGAAGATCTTCAGCATCACCCCCAATGAGCTGGAAGAGGGGCTGGAAGAAGGAATGGGGTTCGACGGCTCCTCCATCGCGGGTTTCTGCCGGATCGAGGAGAGCGACATGATCGCCATGCCGGATCCCACGACCTTCCAGGTGATTCCCTGGCGCCCCTCCGACCGGCCGGTGGCGCGGATGATCTGTGACATCCAGAATCCCGACGGCACCCCCTATGAGGGCGATCCCCGCTATGTCCTGAAGAGGACCCTCAAGAAGATCAACGACCAGGGGTACACCTTCTACGTCGGCCCCGAGCTCGAGTTCTTCTATTTCGCCTCCGACAAGGCCCCCGAGTTCCTGGACATGGGCGGCTACTTCGACGGCCTCCCCGTGGACCGGGCGACCGACCTGCGCCGCCAGACGATCTTCGCCCTCCAGGATATGGGGATCCGCGTGGAGTACAGCCACCACGAAGTCGCCCCGAGCCAGCACGAGATCGACCTGCGCTACGACGAGGCGCTCCGGATGGCCGACAAGGTGATGACCTACCGCACCGCGGTCAAGGAGATCGCCCGGCAGAACGGGGTCTATGCGACCTTCATGCCGAAGCCGGTATTCGGACAGAACGGGAGCGGCATGCACGTCCATCAATCGATCTTCAAGGGGTCCAAGAACTGCTTCTTCGACGGCCGCGACAAGTACAACCTCTCGAAGATGGCCAAGCACTACATCGCCGGCATCATGACCCACGCGCCGGAGATCACCGGGATCTGCAACCAGTGGATCAACTCCTACAAGCGGCTGGTTCCCGGCTACGAGGCCCCGGTCTATGTCTCCTGGGCGAGAAGGAACCGCTCCGCGATGGTCCGCGTCCCGATGTATAAGCCCGGCAAGGAGAAGGCGACCCGGATGGAGTACCGTTCGCCCGATCCGGCCTGCAACCCGTATCTGGCCTTTGCCGTGATGCTGGCCGCCGGGATGAGGGGGGTCGAGAAGGCCTATCCGCTGCCCGAACCGATCGAAGAGGACATCTTCGAGATGGACGAGAAGGCGCGCGCGGCGGCGGGGATCACCTCACTGCCGGGGAGCCTCTACGAGGCAATGATCAACGTGCAGGGGAGCAAACTCGTTCGCGACACCCTCGGGGATCACATCTTCGACAAGTTCGTCGAGAACAAGAAGGTGGAGTGGGACCGTTTCCGCATCCACGTGAGCCAGTACGAAATCGACCGCTACCTGCCGATGCTGTAAAGCAAAGAGGGGCACGATGCGGCATCGTGTCCCCCTTTGCCCGGCATCGTGCCCAAGGGAGTTGTCATGAAGGGAGTTGTCATGAATTTTCCTTTACGAAAGGGGATCTTTCTGATAACTCCCTTTTTCTTTATGGCTACTGAAAGAGCGGTGAGATGATGTTCGGGAAGGGACGGAAAAAGGCCCTGCTGGTCCTGGAGGATGGAAGCGTTTACCGGGGGAATGTCTTTGCCGGGAAGGGCGAGGTCCTGGGCGAGGTCGTTTTCAACACGGGGATGACCGGTTACCAGGAGATCCTCACCGACCCCTCCTACAAGGGGCAGATCGTGGCGATGACCTACCCGCTCATCGGCAACACCGGAATCAACCCGGAGGATATGGAGTCGGCGGGAATCCATTTGGAGGGGTTCATCGTCCGGGAGTACGAGGGGTATCCGAGCAACTGGCGCTCCCGCGAGAGCCTCCAAGCGTTCCTGGAGCGGCACGGCAAGCTCGGGGTCGAGGGGATCGACACCCGCGCGCTGACCCGGCGGATCCGGATGACCGGGGCGATGCGGGGCGTTCTCTCCACGGCGCCGGAGGAGATCGACCAGCTCCTCCGGCGCGTCCGGGCCTATCCGGGGCTCATCGGTCGCGATCTTGTGAAGACGGTCACCTGCCGGCAGCCCTATCTCTGGAAGGACGGGGCGCCCCGGGAAATGGCTGAAGGGGGTCATGCTGACCGCAGGGTACGGAGGCGCGTCGTCGTCCTGGACTGCGGCGTCAAGTACAACATCCTTCGCAACTTGGCAAAACGGGGCTGTGAGGTCCGGGTCCTCCCGGCGACGGCGTCGGGGGAGGAGATCCTCGCCCTGCGGCCCGACGGCGTTTTGTTGTCCAATGGCCCCGGCGATCCCGCGGTCCTGCCTTACATCGTGGATGCGGTGCGGACGATCCTGGGAAAGGTCCCCATCTTCGGCATCTGTCTTGGCCACCAGATTTTGGGGCAGGCGGCTGGCGGCCGGACGGCGAAGCTGAAATTTGGCCACCACGGGATCAACCAGCCCGTCAAGAACTGCCGGAACGGACGGGTCGAAATCACGTCCCAGAACCACGGGTTCGTGGTTCTGCCCGAATCCCTGACCGGGGAACGGGAGACGGTCCATGAGAACCTCAACGACCGCACATCCGAGGGGCTCCGCTATCCAGCCCTCTCGGCCTTCAGTGTCCAGTATCACCCTGAGGCGGCGCCGGGACCCCACGACGCGGATTATCTCTTCGATGAATTCATCCATCTGATGGACAACGGGAGGATGCCCGGGTGAGGAACCACATGCCGCTCATGCACCTTGTCAGGGAAGGGGGGTAAACCGTGATCCTGATCATCGATTTTGGTTCCCAGTACAACCAACTCATCGCCCGCCGCGTCCGGGAACACCAGATCTACTGCCAGATCGAGCCGCCGGGGATCGAACTCGGGAAGATCCGGGAACTCCGGCCCGAGGGAATCATCCTTTCCGGCGGCCCCTCCTCGATCTACGAGGCAAACGCGCCGCGGGTGGCCAAGGGGATATTCGATCTCGGCATTCCGATCTTAGGGATCTGTTACGGCCTCCAGTTCATGGTTGACGCCCTGGGAGGCGAGGTGATCCGTTCGGACAAGCGGGAGTACGGTTTCGCCGAGTTGAACGTCCGGAAGGAGGGGGGCGGCGTCCTCGCCGGCGTCGAGAAGAAGACGCGCTGCTGGATGAGCCACGGCGACCGGATCGGCCGTCTGCCGAAAGGCTTCCGGATCACCGCTTCGACAGAGAACACCGAGGCGGCGGCGGCCGAGGATGCGAAGCGACGGCTCTACGGACTCCAGTTCCACCCGGAGGTGGTCCACACGGCCGAGGGGAAAAAGATGCTGGAGAACTTCCTCTTCGGCGTCTGCCGTTGCGCGAAGAGCTGGACGATGAAATCCTTCGTCCGCGACGCCATTGCGGAGATCCGGGAGACGGTCGGCGATAAAAGGGTGATCCTCGGTCTTTCCGGGGGGGTTGACTCTTCCGTTGCGGCCGTCCTGCTCCACCAGGCGATCGGCCGCCGGCTGACCTGCGTCTTCGTGGACAACGGACTCCTGCGATTGGGCGAGGCGGAGAAGGTCCGGGCCCTCTTCAGGAAAAATTTCCGGATGGACGTTCGTTTCCCGCGGGTGCGGAAGGCGTTTGTCAACGGCCTCAAGGGGGTGACGGATCCGGAGCGGAAGCGGAAGATCATCGGCCGGACCTTCATCGAGGTCTTCAACCGGGAGGCCAAGAAGATCAAGGGCGCCGAATTCCTCGCCCAGGGGACGCTCTATCCGGATCTCATCGAATCCCGGTCGGCGTTCGGCGGCCCCAGCGCCGTGATCAAGTCCCACCACAACGTGGGAGGGCTCCCCAAAAAGATGAAACTGAAGCTCGTCGAACCGCTGAAGCACCTCTTCAAGGACGAGGTCCGGCTCCTTGGAAAGGAGCTCGGGATGTCCGCCGATGTGATCTGGCGTCAGCCCTTTCCGGGGCCGGGGCTCGCGGTGCGGATCATCGGCGAGGTGACCGAAAAACGGCTCGCCATCCTCCGGAACGCCGACGCGGTCCTGATGGAGGAGATCCGGGCGGGAAACTACTACCGGAAGCTCTGGCAGTCTTTTGCGGTTCTCCTTCCCCTCAAGAGCGTCGGAATCATGGGGGATCAGCGGACCTACGAACACGTCATCGCCATCCGGGCGGTGACGAGCGAGGACGCGATGACGGCGGACTGGGCGAAGCTGCCCCAAGATCTGTTGGGGCGCGTCTCCAACCGGATCATCAACGAGGTCCGCGGGGTGAACCGGGTGGTCTATGACATCAGCTCGAAGCCGCCGAGCACGATCGAGTGGGAATGATGGCTGCAAGGGAAAAGTATGCCCAAACGGACGGACATCCATAAAATCCTGATCATCGGCTCCGGGCCGATCATCATCAGTCAGGCGTGCGAGTTCGACTACTCCGGGACCCAGGCGTGCAAGGCCCTCAAGGAAGAGGGCTATGAGGTGGTCCTTGTCAACTCCAATCCCGCGACGATCATGACCGACCCCGAAACGGCGGACCGGACTTACGTGGAGCCGATCACGCCGGAGGCGGTGGAGAAGATCATCGCGAAGGAACGTCCGGACGCCCTGCTGCCGACGCTCGGGGGCCAGACGGGGCTGAACACCGCGGTCTCCGTCGCCGAGGCCGGCGTGTTGACGAAGTACGGCGTCGAGATGATCGGGGCGTCGCTTCCGGTCATCCGCAAGGCGGAGGATCGGAAGCTCTTCCGGGCGGCGATGGAGAAGATCGGCCTCAAGGTTCCCAAAAGCGGCTTTGCCCGGTCGCTGGAGGAGGCTTTCGCCGTCGCTTCCGAGATCGGCTTCCCGATCATCGTCCGCCCCTCCTTCACGTTAGGGGGCACGGGAAGCGGCGTCGCCTACAACCGGGAGGAGCTCGCCGAAATCGCCAAGGGGGGCCTCGACGCCAGCCTGATCCATGAGATCATGCTGGAACAGTCGGTTCTCGGCTGGAAGGAGTACGAGCTCGAGGTGATGCGAGACAAGGCCGACAACGTGGTCATCATCTGTTCCATCGAGAACCTCGATCCAATGGGGGTCCACACGGGCGAGTCGATCACCGTCGCGCCGGCCCAGACCCTTACCGACGTGGAGTACCAGCGGATGCGGGACGCGGCGATCGCCATCATGCGGGAGATCGGCGTCGAGACGGGCGGCTCCAACGTCCAGTTCGCGATCCACCCCGACACCGGCGAGATGATCGTCATCGAGATGAACCCCCGCGTCTCCCGTTCCTCCGCCCTCGCCTCCAAGGCGACCGGCTTTCCGATTGCCAAGATCGCGGCAAAACTCGCTATCGGATATACGCTGGACGAGATTCCGAACGATATCACCCGGGAGACGATGGCCTCCTTCGAGCCGACGATTGACTACTGCGTTGTGAAGATCCCCCGCTGGACCTTCGAGAAATTCCCCGAGACGGAGGACTTCCTGACCACCTCGATGAAGTCGGTCGGCGAAACGATGGCGATCGGCCGGACCTTCCGGGAGGCGCTCCAAAAGGCGATCCGTTCGCTGGAGATCAAGCGCTTCGGCCTGATGATCGATCTGCCGGAGGGCGTCTCCCGCCCCGATGAATTCCTGGCGCAGAAGCTCACGAAACCCAATTCGCTCCGCCTCTTCTACATCGCTGCGGCCTTTCACCACGGGATGACGATAAAGGAAATCCAGCAGTTGACGCAAATCGATCCCTGGTTCCTGAACCAGATCCGGTCGCTGGTTGAGGCGGAGGAGGAGATCCAAAAGACGCCGTATTCGACGGAGTTGCTCTATGAGGCAAAGCGACTGGGATTCTCCGACTGCTATCTCGGCGGCCTCTGGAACCTCTCCGAGGAGGAGATCCGCAATCGCCGCTATGCCGCCGGGATCGTCCCCGTCTATAAGCTTGTCGACACCTGCGCGGCGGAGTTCGAGGCCCATACCCCTTACTACTACTCGACGTACGAAACGGAGGACGAGATCCGCCCCTCGACGAAGCCAAAGGTGGTCATCCTCGGCGGGGGCCCCAACCGGATCGGCCAGGGGATCGAGTTCGACTACTGCTGCGTCCATGCCTCTTTCGCCCTTCGGGAGGAGGGGTGCGAGAGCATCATGGTCAACTCGAACCCGGAGACCGTCAGCACCGACTATGACACCTCCGACAAGCTCTTTTTCGAGCCGGTGACCTTAGAGGACGTTCTCCACATCCTGAAGGCGGAGAAGCCTGACGGCGTCATCGTCCAGTTCGGCGGCCAGACCCCCTTGAACCTCGCCCGCGGTCTGGAGGCGGCGGGGGCGCCGATTCTTGGGACCTCCCCCGACGCGATCGACCGCGCCGAGGACCGGAAGCGTTTTCAGGAGATCGTGAACCGTCTCAATCTCCTTCAGCCCGACAACGACACGGCGATGGACGCCGATGAGGCGATCAGGGTAGCCGAGCGGATCGGCTACCCGGTCCTGGTCCGGCCTTCCTATGTCCTCGGCGGGCGTTCGATGGAGATCATTTACGATACGGAGAGTCTCCGGCAGTTCATGGTCCGGGCGCTTGAGGTCTCCCCCGGCCACCCCATCCTGATCGACAAGTTCCTTGAGGACGCGATCGAGGTGGATGTGGATGCGATCAGCGACGGAAAGACGACGGTCGTCGCCGGGATCATGGAGCATATCGAGGAGGCGGGGATCCATTCCGGGGACAGCGCCTGCGTGCTGCCGACAATCACCTTTTCGCCGGAGCTTTTGGAGACCATCGAACGGCAGACGAAGCAAATTGCCGAAGAACTCCACGTCGTGGGCCTCATGAACATCCAGTACGCGATCAAGGACGGCGACCTCTACGTGCTGGAGGTTAATCCACGCGCTTCGCGGACCATCCCCTTTGTCAGCAAGGCGATCGGAGTCCCGCTGGCGAAGCTGGCGACGAAGGTCATGTTAGGGAAAACCCTGCAGGAGTTAGGCTTCACGAAGCCCGTCCGACCGAAGCACATCTCGGTCAAGGAGGCGGTTTTCCCTTTCAATCGATTCCCCAATGTCGATATTCTGCTTGGTCCCGAGATGAAATCGACGGGCGAGGTGATGGGAATCGACCATTCCTTTGGCCTCGCCTTCGCGAAATCGCAGATGGCCGCCGGCTTCAAGATGCCGCTCTCGGGGAGGGTCTTCCTCAGTGTTCACGATCATTACAAGGAGCGGATCGTTCCCGTGGCCGAAGTTTTCGCCCGGATGGGGTTCCGGATTGCCGCCACGGGCGGCACGGCAGCAAGGCTTCGGGAGCACGGGGTCCCGGTCGAGACGATCCTCAAGGTCAGCGAAGGACGTCCCAACGTGGTCGATCACATCAAGAACGGCGACATCCAACTGGTCATCAATGTGAGCCTGGGCCGGCGCTCCTCGCGGGACGCCTACCACATCCGGAGGGGCGCTCTCCTCTACAATGTCCTCTATACGACGACGATTTCCGGCGCCCGGGCACTGGCGGAGGCGATTGACGCCCTCCGGAAGGAGCCCTGGGATGTGACGCCGCTGCAGGCATACCACCGGAAACCGTGTGCAGGATGAGGCCCTTGAACTTCCGTTCTTCGCATCCTTCCCGTAAATAAAAGCAGGCCCTTGTCAGATATCAGGAAAAATATCAAACAGAAGAGATTGTCAGAAGATATCAGAAATAACGACAGGAGGGAACGGGATCTCCCGTTCCCTCCTGTGAGGTTTGTTTATTTCGAAAGGATCTTTTTTGCTTCCTTCGCGTAGGCGTCCATCACATAGGGGATGCCGGTGACTTTTGCCGCCTCTTCGGTCAGCGTCATGATGTCATTCCGTCTGATCGTGGTGAGGTTGAAATTCCTGCTGCCCGCCATCAACTGCTGGAGACCCGTCTTGAATTTCTGGCTGTAGGAATACAATCCTAAGGCCCCGGCAGGTATCTTTTCAATCTCTTTACCGAATTTCTTTTTCAATTCCTCGTAGCAGACGAAGATTTCTTCAATCGACTGGCCGTACCTGGACACGGTTTTCGGCAGGTCTTTGTTTGCGATCCATTCTGCAATATTTTTACCGACCATTGCCGGGATCATCAGCGCCCTCCCCATACAAACCGCCTTCACATGGGGAGAACCCAGGGCAAGGGCCTTGAATACGCCGTCTTCGGTGGAAAATCCGCCGGCAACGGCGATATCGGGCACCCTGATTTTCTTTTTCCTGAGCTCTTCGCAAAACCGATATGTAAGGCAATGGAGATAGAAGGAGGGGATGCCCCATTCGTTCATCATCGGCCAGGGGCTCATGCCCGTTCCCCCTGGCGGTCCGTCCACGGTAAGAAGGTCGATCTTTGCTTGCGCCCCGTAACGCAGGGCCATTGCCAATTCTACGGCAGAGTATGCGCCTGTCTTCAGGGTTATCCTCTTGAATCCGACCTTGCGCAGCCGTTCCACTTCCCGGAGGAAACCTTCCTCGGTTACGAAACCCACGCGGGAGTGGCGCTCGAATTCCCTGATGGCGCCTTCCTTGAAGGCAGCTTTAACTTCCGGGAGGGTCGGATCGGGTAAAACCACGTAGCCCCTTTTTTTCAGTTCCTGCGCCCTTTCCAAGGAGTTGACCTTGATTTCGCCGCCGATATTTTTAGCGCCCTGTCCCCATTTCAACTCGATGGTATCAAGCTTGTGCTTGTTGAGCACATATTCGGCCACACCGAATCTCGTGTCCTCAACATTCATCTGTACCAGGATTTCGCCGTAGCCCTCTTGATAACGCTTATAGGTTTCAATCCGGCGGTCCATATCGGGAGAATTTTTAATTTTACCTTTGCTCATTTCAAGTGCGGGGTCAATGCCGCAGACATTTTCGCCGCACACCAGAGTGACGCCGGAAATGGCGGCGCCAACGGCAAAGTGCTCCCAGTTTTTGCGGGCAATCTCGGTAGAACCAAGCGCTCCGGTAAATATGGGCAGGCGCATCTTTACTTTCTGTTTCCAGCCATATTCCGTTTCCGTGTTGACGGCGGGAAATATCGCCGTATCGGAGCCTGCTTCGACGCCCTTGGGCAGACCTTTGGCGCCTACCGCATAACCCTGGATGCTGAGATGCGAATAATCCAGGGGATAGTTCTTGTCGGCGCCTGTCGTCATTTCGCCGTAGCCGATTGGGTAGAGCACCTCCCGGCCCCGGAAAGACGACAGCCAGATCTCGCAGCCGCCCCGGCATCCATCCATGCATCTGCTGCAGAGACCGGATAGAGGCACCACATTTTTAGAACGGTTGAATGTACTTGTAGCTTCGTTGGCATTGGGTTGTCTGAGATTCATGGGTTCATTCTCCTTCTCTTCAAGTTTTTTTCGGCGCACAAAATGTGCGCCGGCCACTGGTATTTCTCCCCGGTAATTTTTTACCTGTCGTTACCTGTTTTTGCAGAGTTCCCAGAAATTCTGTAGTTCCTGATAATCCATGACCGTGGCCATGGCGCGGTTTTCCACCTCGATTCCCTTCTCGTGCGCGCAGGCGACTGGATTCAACCCACCATACAGGATCATGCCGATCCGGTTCATATCTACCGGGATCTGACAGACCGTTTCGCCGATTTCGCCGATGGAGAGCACGCCGCCAATTCCTGCGTTCCGGAGGCTTGTGATCAGTTCATCGACAAGTTTCCGGGCCGGCACGGGAATTTCTCTGAAATTGGACAGGATATTGCCCTCGCCCTGTACGGCTGCCTGACGGACAGAGGTCATCCTTCCCCGGATGAATATCTCCGAGGGATCCAGGGACGATCCGGAATAGTGAATCAATTCGACGAAGCGGAGCGGGCGACCGTCTTTGACCTGCAGAATCCCGCCGAACCTCGAGTCCATCGGTATGCCGTTCTTCAGGAAGACGCCGTTTACGACAATGCTGCATACCGTTGCGAAGCCGATATAGCCTGCCGGGACCATCACCTCTCCGAGCCGGGAGCCTTCGTCGGCGCAGGCGACCAGCTCGCTGACATGGAGTCCCGCGCTGAAGGCGGGCTTCATCATTTCCAGCGCCCTCTTGAAGATCTTCCGGGGGAAAAAAGAGACGTTGACGGGAAGCAGCCCCTGCCGTTCGTCTGGATTCAGGGTCGTTCTGAAGGCCAAGATCTCGATGCGTGAAATGGCGAAGCCGATTTTGTCGTGAACCCGGGCGTTATTGAGTTCCTCGATCCCCTGTTGAGTAATGACGCGCCCGTCATGCTGCCCGATAAGTCTCGTCAATCCGCGATTGTCCATCAGTTTGAGATGGTAGCGGACCGCCCGTTCGCTCAGGACCACGCCGTGCTCCTGCATCTGCCTGGAGATGAGACGGGCCCCCACTGCATCCTGCGATTCATGCAGTATCCGGAGGATCAGGAGGGTCTTTTTTTCGATATCCTCTACGTTAAAAATCTGATTCAACGGCATCGGTAATCCTCTGCCGATGCCACTATCATAGAGAAAAAAGGCTGTCAAGAGAAGAAAGGATAATTATACGTAGGTTTGGCGGACGCATTTAAAGCCCTTGCCCAGCTCGCAGCGTACGCAGATCCCGGAAAAGTGCTCCATGGCCGCTATCTGGGAGTCGCAGTTTCCGCACAGGCGTCCCTCTCCGGCCTTCATCGGACCGCCGCACGGCGTGACGGACATGGGGCAGTATTCGGTGCAGAACCCGCATTTCTTGCACAAGTCACGGCGGAACCCAAGGGGATATTCCACATGGCGGTTCTTGCCGCGTCCGACGAAGCCGAGGGAGTTGGCCTTGCTGTATTCTGTGCAGTAGCTGACGCAGCGTCCGCATTGGATACAGTTGTCATTCCGGAAGGGGTATCGGACCTCCTTCACGCCGCAACGCACGGCAATGTCCTGGACGGCCCGCGAATTCGGCGCCTGGGCGACCAGAAGCTCGGCGATATTTTTCCGCAGTTTCCTGATTCTTTCCGTATTGCTGTAGATCACCATGCCATCCTCTGCATTGAGGGTGCAGGAGGCGGTAATTTTCGTCCTGCCGTTATCGACCACTTCCACGATGCACAGGCGGCAGGCGCCGCTGGCTTTCAGAACCGGAACATAGCACAGATGGGGAATGCAGAGGCCGGATGCCATGGCCGCATCGAGCACGCTCGCCCCTTTAACTGCCTTTACCCGGGCGTTGTCGATTTTCAATGTCACATACTGTTGCATATTTCACCTCGTCAGCTCACCGTGATTGCCGCAAACTTGCATTCCCCGACACAAATGCCGCATCTGAGGCATTTCTTTTCGTCTATGATATGGACCTTCTTTTTCCTGCCGTAAATAGCGTCGTGAGGACAGGCGCGCAGGCAGCTGCCGCAGCCGTTGCATTTGTCGGATTGAATGGAATAACTGATCAGGGCCTTGCAGACGCCGGCGGGACATTTTTTATGATCCACATGGGCGGCGTACTCTTCGGGAAAGTAGCGCAATGTCGACAAAACCGGGTTGGGCGCGGTTTTCCCCAACGCGCAGAGAGAGGTAGCGCTGACCGTGTCCGCCAGCTCTTCCAAAAGGGCGATCTGCTCCCGGGAACCCCGGCCCTCCGCGATGTCCGTAATGATCTCCAGCATCCGGTCGACGCCGACGCGGCAGGGAATGCACTTGCCGCACGACTCATCCTGGAGGAAATTTAAAAAATATTTTGCCATATCGACCATACAGGTCCCTTCATCCATGACCACCATGCCTCCGGAACCCATCATCGCGCCTGCTTCATTAAGTGTATCGAAGTCAACGGGGAGAGCAAATTTGCCGACCGGCAGGCAGCCCCCGGAGGGGCCGCCGGTTTGCACCGCTTTTATGGCCTTGCCGTTTTTCGATCCGCCGCCGATGTCGAAAATGACTTTATTGAGAGGCGTTCCCATGGCCACCTCGACAAGTCCTGTGTTCTTGACCTGTCCGGTGAGGGCGAAAATTTTTGTGCCTTTGCTGTTCTTGGTGCCTTTGGCGGCAAACCACTTGGCGCCGTTGAGGATGATGGAGGGCACGTTGGCCCATGTTTCCACATTGTTCAACACCGTAGGCTTATGCCAGAGGCCGTCCTTGACGGTGTGAATATCCTTGGCGCGTGGTTCGCCCACTTTGCCTTCCAGCGACGCCATGAGCGCCGTGGATTCGCCGCAGACAAAGGCCCCGCCTCCCCGGGCGACTTCCACATCGAAGGAGAAAGAACTTCCCAGGATGTTCTCGCCAAGAAGTCCGAGCTTCCTGGCCTGCTCAACGGCAATCCTGGCATGCTGCACGGCAAGCGGGTATTCATTGCGGACATAGATGTAACCCGTGAATGCGCCGATCGCCCACGCGCCGATCATCATCCCTTCGAGGATAAGGTGGGGATTGGCCTCAAGAAGACAGCGGTCCATGTATGCCCCCGGGTCGCCTTCATCGGCATTGCAGACGACGTATTTCTCGTCTCCCGGCGCCTCTGCGCATTCGGCCCATTTGCGTCCCGTGGGGAAGCCTGCTCCCCCTCGCCCCCGCAAGCCGGATGCTTTGATTTCACTGATGACCGCCTCCGGCTCTATACCGGCGATGGTTTTTGCCAGGGCCGCGTATCCGCCGATAGCGATATAGTCTTCGATGGCACAGGGATCGACAGACCGGTTGTGGTTCAGGAGCTGCCGGTCCTGGGCCCGGTAGAAGGGGATCTCCGCCTCGGTGCGGACCTTCTTGCCGGAAACTGGATCTGTATAGAGAAGTCTTTCGATCACCTCGCCGTTCTTGACCGTCTTGGCTACGATCTCTTTGGCGTCTTTGGCTTTGACATGACAGTAAAAAAGGTTGCCAGGCTCAATGACCATAATCGGTCCCTGCTCACAGAAACCGTGGCAGCCCGTGGCACGGACATGAACCTTCTTTTCCATTTCCTGCCCCGTAATTTCCTTCTTAATTGCAGCGATCACTTCTGGTGATTTTGATGCCTGGCAGCCTGTTCCTCCACAGATAACAATCGTTGCCCGGGCGCGCTTTCTTTCCGCCAGAAGCTTTTTGCGAAGAGAATCCAGATTGTTTAAACTTTTAAGTTTATGCATGGGCCCTCTCCTTCTTCTTTTTCCCTCTGGATTTATCGATGGCCTTACGGAGTTTTCCCGGTGTCATATGGTGACAATAGGCGCCGTCCTGTATAACCACCGGCCCTAAGGCGCAGGCCCCGACGCAATTCACATTCTCGATGGTGACCAGGCCGTCTTCCGTCGTCTCACCCGGTTCTATATTGAGTTGCCCCTTGACCTGGTCCAGTAGAAGATTTGCTCCTCTAACGTGACATGCCGTGCCCGTACACACAGTAAAGACGTACTTGCCCCGCGGCTTGAGAGAAAAGGCCTTGTAGAAGCAGGCAACTCGGTATACCTTCATGAGAGGGACTCCCAACTCCCGCGAAACGGCATTCATAGCTTCCTCGGGTATGTAACCGTAAAGGTCCTGCGCGTCCTGCAATACCTCGATCAGCAAGTGCGGCTGGCTTCGCCTTCCTTTCAGGATGGAGTTAAGCGCTGTCATGATCACCGGAACCTCCTTAAAAATATTATTGGGTTTTATTTTTCTATCTGCTATTATACTGCATGTAAATAAGGTCAAAATGCACTCGTAATGCCTATAATTTATAGTCATTGAAATATTTAGTCATCCCCTATTGATTGCCTATATTATATTGGCAAAGGAGACCAGATATCATGTCCGAGGCGCAACCAGACTCATTAAGAGAAGATTTTACAGGAAAAGGAGACCCACGCGAATGGATTGAGCTCCTGTGGCGAATTCCCCAACGGGAAGACATGGAACCGAAGCAGGTGGAAATCGCCCTCCGCGAGCGCATCAAAGAATTGAACTGTCTGTACAGCATCGCCCGATTGGCAGAGCGCTATTGTGATTCCATGGAAGACTTCCTGAAATGTCTTGCGGATATTCTCCCTCTTTCCTGGCAGTATCCGGAAATGGCCTGCGCGCGGATTGCCTTGAAGGACCAGATCTTTAAAAGCAGAAATTATAAAGTGACAAAGTGGCGGCAGTCGACACAGATCATGATGTACAACGAACCGGTGGGCGATGTGACGATCTTTTATCTGGAGGAGCGGCCGCCCTCCGATGAGGGGCCGTTTCTTAAAGAGGAACGGGCGCTGCTCGACGAGGTCGCCCGGCGGATCGGTGCAATCGCGGTGCGGATTGCCGCGGAAAAGGAACTGCAGGAAAACAACAGGCAACTGTTACTGGAACGGATGGCGCTGCAGGAGGCAAATGCAGCATTGCGGGCGGTCATGGCGAACAGCGAAAGAGAAAAGCAGGGAATATATAAAGACATGCAGGTCAATATCGAAAAAGTCATCATGCCGATCCTCCATGCCCTAACCCTCAAACTGCCAAAGGTCCAGCGGAAATACGCAGATATTCTGAGGACCAATCTTGAGGAGATTACCTCTCCGTTCATCAGCCGGTTTCTCCATCAGTATCAATCCTTGACCCCGGCGGAAATCAGCGTCTGCAACATGATCAGAAACGGATTGCGGACCAAGGAAATCGCTCAGATGCGGAGCGTATCCCCGGCAACCATCAACCGTCACCGCGAACACATCCGCCGCAAGCTGAAAATCGCCAACAACAATGTCAATCTTACAACCTATTTGCAATCAATCCTGCCGCCTTGAGGGTCCTCCCTTTTATTGTTCGACCGCCGACATTTGTTTTCATGCACTGAATCGGCAGGGTAACGCCTTTTGGGTGTTCAGGATAATCATTGACAAAGATCCCTTTTCCCATTATTCAATTTAGCAGAGCCCATTGCAAAAGTCCTTATGGGGAGAAGATAATCATGGGTGAAGATTTTCAGGAAGACAAGCCGCGGGAGGAGTGCGGCGTCTTTGCGGTGTACGGTCATGAAGAGGCGGCGCGGGTGGCCTTTTTCGGCCTTTTCGCGCTCCAGCACCGCGGACAGGAGAGCGCCGGGATCGCATCGTCCGACGGCTGTCAGGTCTGGGCGCACAAGGGGATGGGGCTTGCCTCGGAGGTATTCCGGGAGGATATCCTTTCGAAGCTTCCCGGACGCCTGGCCATCGGCCACGTCCGCTATTCCACCACGGGCTCCTCGGTTCTCTCGAACGCCCAGCCCTTTTTGGTCCACCATGCCGACGAGTACTACGCGCTGGCCCACAATGGAAACCTGATCAACGCGCCGGAGCTCTGGGCGGAGCTCGAGGAGAAAGGGTCGATCTTCCAGTCCACGATGGACAGCGAGGTGATCGTCCACCTGATGGCCCCCCATCTGAAGCACGGAATCGAGGAGGCGCTGACGAAGGCTCTCGCCCGGGTGGAGGGGGCCTACAGCATTGTCATGCTGACCCGGAACCGGGTCATTGCCGTCCGCGACCCCCGCGGATTCCGGCCGCTCTCCCTCGGCCGCTTCAACGGCGGCTGGGTCGTGGCCTCCGAGACCTGCGCCTTCGACCTCGTGGGGGCGAAATACATCCGGGACGTCGAGCCGGGTGAGATTATCATCATCGACGAGGCGGGGCTCCACAGCCTGAAGCCCTTTCCGGCGGAGAAGCCTTCCCACTGCATCTTTGAACTGATCTATTTCTCCCGTCCCGACAGCCAGGTCTTCGGTGAGAACGTCTATCTTTGCCGCAAACGCTTGGGGCATACCCTTGCCCGGGAATACCGACCGGACGTGGATTTCGTCATGCCCTTCCCCGATTCGGGAAACTACGCGGCCCTGGGGTACGCCGAGGAGAGCCGTCTTCCCTTCGAGATGGGGATGATCCGGAACCACTATGTGGGGCGGACCTTCATCCAGCCGAGCCAGGCGATGCGGGATTTCGGCGTCCGGGTCAAGCTGAACCCGGTGCAGCCGCTCATCGTCGGCAAAAAGATCGTTATCGTCGAGGATTCGATCATCCGGGGGACGACCAGCCGGAACCGCGTCCGGCATCTGCGGGAGTGCGGCGTGAAGGAGATCCACATGGTCGTAAGCTGCCCGCCGACGCGCCACCCCTGTCCCTACGGGATCGATTTTTCCATGCGGGGAGAGCTCATCGCCGCCGGAAAAGAGGACGAGTCAAAGATCGCTTCCTTCATCGGCCTCGACGGTCTGCATTACCTCTCCCTCGAAGGGATGGTCCAGGCCACCGGAATGTCCCGGGAAAGTTTTTGCCTCGCCTGTTACACCGGCGACTACCCGCTGCCGCCCCCAGCGGCGTTCGGAAAATTCTGCTTCGAGAGGCATCTGTTCTAAGAAAAGGAGAAGCGAGATGGGATTGATGACGAAAGCGGAGTATATCGAGTCGCTCCGGAAGTTGAAGCCGACGGTTTACATGTTTGGGCAGAGGGTGGAGGATGTCGTTGACAACCCGCGCCTTCGGGCCGGCATCGAGGCCACCGGGGCCACCTATGAACTGGCCGAGGCCCCCGAGTATCGCGACCTGATCGTGACCCAAAGCAAGTTGATCGATGAGCCGATCAACCGTTTCAACAACCCTCCCGCGTCGATCGCCGACCTGGTGGCCCGTGTCAAAATCAATCGGCTGCTGGGCCGGCGCGTCGGCACCTGTTTCCAGCGATGCACTGGTCAGGACTGTTTGGTTGCGCTGTCGGTGACGACATACGACGTCGACCGGAAGTACGGTACGGACTACAACAAACGGTTCCTCGATTTTCTGAAGCACATGCAGAAGAACGACCTTGCGGCCAACGCCGGGGTCACCGACGTCAAAGGGGACCGGAGCCTCGGTCCCAACGAGCAGCCGGACAAGGACGCCTATCTTCACGTGGTTGAAAAACGGGTGGACGGGATCGTCGTGCGCGGCGCCAAGTGCCATCAGACCGGTTCGCTGTCGGCGCATGAGATCATCGTTCTGCCGACGCGCGCGCTGCGCAAGGGGGAGGAGGAATTCGCGGTAGCCTTTGCCGTTCCGAGCGACACGGCGGGCGTGATCCACGTGGTCGGCCGGTCGAGCCTGGATACGCGGGAGCAGGACGGCTGCGACTGCGGCAACCGGCGCTATTCCAAATACGCCCCGACGGTCATTTTTGATAACGTTTTTGTCCCCTGGAACCGTGTCTTTCTCTGCGGGGAGGTGGAATTTGCCGCCGACCTGGTGGCCTACTTCTCCGCCTTCCACCGCCAGAGCCACGGCGGGTGCAAGGCCGGCAAGATCGACTGCATGGTCGGGGCGGCCCTGACGATGATGGCATACAACGGCACGGAGAAGGTCGGCCATCACAAGGAGAAGGTGATCGACATGATCCACCGCGCCGAGACCCTGTACGGCTGCAGTCTGGCCGCCTCTTATGAGGGAAAGCCGATGCCGTCCGGCACCTACTTCATCGACCCGGTTCTGGCCAACGCCTCCAAGATTCACGAGGGGAAGGAGATGGCCGAGGCGACGCGACTGATGATCGACATCGCTGGCGGTTTTGTGGCGGATCTGCCGTCGGACCGGGATTTCGACCATCCCGATGTGGGCCCGCTGTTGAAGAAATACCTGAAAGGGAGCGCCCAGGCGCCGGTCGAAAATCGGATCAAGATGTTCCGGCTGATCGAAAAAATGGCGATGGAAAGCGCGGATACCATTTCCGACATTCACGGCGGCGGCTCGCCGGCGGCGCACAGGCTCACGATCTTCCGCGAGTCGGATACCCAATCCAAGGTGGAGGCGGCCAAACGGTTGGCCGGCATCGAGGATTGATCCTCTTTAACCCTGTCAGGAAAGATGATCCGGGGTAAGATCACTTAAAAAAAGAAAGGGGGAGGGTATATGCTTAAAGCCAAGGATATAATGACAAAGGAAGTAATTACGGTTTATCCCGACACAGAGATCATCCAAGCTGCGCACTTACTCCTTGATAAACACATCAGTGGTCTGCCGGTGGTTGACAAAGAGGGACGTCTGAAAGGGATTATTTGCCAGTCCGATCTGATCGCCCAGCAAAGAAAGATTCCCCTTCCTTCCTTCTTTATCCTGCTTGATGGCACTATCCCTTTAACCTCTTCTCGGCATATTGAAAAAGAAGTAAAGAAAATGGCGGCCATTACAGTATCCGAAGCCATGACCGCCGATCCCATAACGGTTGATCCGGAAACTGACCTGGGAGACATTGCCACCTTGATGGTGAAGAATAGCATCCATACTTTGCCTGTTTTGGATCGAGGCTGGTTGGTTGGCATTATAGGCAAGGAGGATATTCTCCGCACCCTGATGTCTGGCAAGAAAAAGTAGTTAGACCAGAAGAAGAAAGAGATTCGGCAATTTGAAAGCGGACGGCCTGTGTCCCGGCAAGCACCAAGCCTCCGACTTTGCCGGAAGTGCGGTGACGGGGCTCTCCAAACATATGATAAATGAATTCGAGAGCGAGAAATTGGTTTATATCCCTGCATCTTCCGTACGGCCAGCAACTGCTCCTCGACCTGCCGGTGCGCGGTGGTCGTCGTACGGTTGATATTGGTCGTGATCTCCTCAAGATTCTTCAATATCCCCGGAATGCGTCCTTCGCACGCTTCCGCAGTGCTTCGCCTTGCAGCGGGGTATTTTTTTCTTCTGTCATGGCTCAGGTTTCCCCTTTTCAAAAGCAATCGCTACCCGATTCTTCCCTTGCCCTTTGGCCCGGTACATGGCGGCGTCGGACTCCGACAATAGCTCCCCCATCGTCAAGGCCCCGTCGATCTCGATGAGGCCGATGCTCAGACTCAACGTGAATACCCGACCCGCCAGTTCGAAGCGAAACCCTTCAATGGCGGCACGCATCCGTTCCGCCGCATTGAGAGCCTCCTCGCAGTCCATGCCGTCGAGAAGGACGGCAAATTCATCGCCCCCCAACCGGAAAACGATGTCCTCCATCCGCATGGCTGCCTTCATCTGCCCGGCAAAGGTAATCAGGACGTCATCGCCGACACCGTGGCCGACCGTATCGTTCACCTCTTTGAAGTTGTCGAGATCCATGTAAAGAAGGGAACTGACCACGCCGCGATTTGCCCTGGCGATGGTCCGGTTGAGCATCTCTTCCAGGGAGTATCTGTTCAGCAGCCCCGGGCTGTGTTTCTCACTGGTTTCCCGCACGATCGGCCGGGGCAAGCAGGCTGGATTGCGGAACCGGGAGCCGCTCTCTATGGGTATTCATACACCCCGTATTCGGTTTGCGCTCCCAGCATGGCGTCGATCTGCTCCTGGATCTCGGTCCGCTCCGGACTCGTCCGCCAAGCGTTCCAGGCGTCCGTACTCTGCCAAGTGCTGATGACCAGATACTCGCGAGGCTGGTCCACGCGTTTGAGTGTTTCCCCGGAGATGTAACCTTCCCGAACGGCGGCCAGCGCGCGGAGTTTACGGATCAGGCTGCTGAACTGGGGATCGATGAAGCCTTCCGGAATTCTTCTTTTGATCAAAACCTTGATTGCCATGGCTTCCTCCTTATAATCAGGATGATTTCTTGCGAGGGATCTCTCCCTCAGTTCCCAAGACAGTTAGACGGCCTTGTCCTGCTCCTCTTTGAACGCTTCTACCCCCGTCTCAATGGCCTTCTTTACGCGGCTCTTGCCCTCCTGCAACGTATCCTTTCCCCGAACGGCCAGTTCGCCGACCTTCTCGCTCACATCATCCACCTTCTCCAGGGCCTTCTCCTCCAGCGCCTTCAGGCGCTTTGCTGCCGCCTCGTAAGCCTTCCGACTTTTCTCTGCGGCATGCTCATATTCCTCTTTCACTTTGGCCAGCAGTTCATCGGCCTTCTGGCCAATCTCCTCTCGGGTCTTCCTGCCGCTTTTTGGTGCATACAGGATGCCGATCACGGCGCCGATCAGACCGCCGATGACCAGACCCGCCATAAAATCTCCACTCTTGTTCATGGCACAACCTCCTTTTGTGTTTGGATGTTCTTGAGGAAATGATTCTTACCGGCAGGACTCCGGCCTGATCAGGAGTACGGGCACATGCGAATCATGCAGCACCCTGAGCGCGACACTGCCGAACATCAGTTTTTTCATCCCGGTATAACCGTGGGTGGCGATGACAATCAGATCCACGGCGTTCGTTTCGGCGTAATTCACTATCGTTTGCGCGGGCGTTCCTTCCAGCGACTCATTTTTAACTTTAATCCCCTCCGAAATGAGCCTGGATTGGATCTTTTCGAGATACTTTCGAGATTTATCTAAATGAGCATTTCTAAGTGCGTTAATATCGATGATTCTGGTATGGGTCGTCGGAATCCCCATAAGATCGATCTCAACGACATTCAAAAGTATTACTTCCCCGATAAAACCTCCCCCTGCCAGCTTTTTTACCTCGGGCAGAGCACACTCGGCAAGTTCCGAACTGTCCAATGGAACGAGAACTTTTTGATACATTTTAAGCACCCTCCTTCCTGTCGCTTTTTTACAGTTCGCTGCATCGCCTTCCATACATCCGTCAAGACTCCGGCCGAATAAGGAGAACGGGTATATGGGACTCATGGAGAATACCTAATGCCACGCTGCCGAACATCAGCTTTTTTAGTCCCGTATAACCGTGGGTGGCAATGACGATCATATCGATCCCGTTTTTCTGAGCATATTCAGAGATGATATCGGCAGGCCGGTTTCCCTCCAGTGACTCCGTTTTTACCTTAATGCCCTCGGAAGCAAGTCGGGCTTCCACATCCGCAAGATACTTTCTGGATTCCATGAAAAGGTTTTCCCTGATCGCATTGATATCGATGCCACCGGGGTATTCACTGTGCCCTGAGATATAAACAGTGACTACGTTAAGAAGGGTTACTTCTCCCACGGCCCCGTCTTTTCCCATGTTTATGACATGAGGCAACGCACACTCCGCTAACTTTGAACTGTCAAGTGGAACCAAAATTTTTTGATACATGGCAGACACCTCCTTTATTTTTAAATTTCGCGAAATGGCCAGCGTTTACTCCCAACTCATTTTCCCTGGCTTCGGATGAGGAGCACCGGACATTTAGCCTCTTTCATCACCTTTTCCGTGACGCTTCCGATAAAGTATTTTTGCAAACCCGTTTTCCCGTGAGAGGCGATCACGATAAGATCAATCTTTCGCTCGGATGCCTCTTTCAGAATCTCTTCATATGGCTGACCCTTGCGGACATCGGGAATAACCTTGATATTCCCGCTTTGTTGATTTTTGTCGATTACTTCCTGAAGTTTTTCATTGGAAAAAACGATGCTCTCGTTCAAAACACGAGCCACAATGCTCTGGTCAAGGCAGTAATCAGCCAAACTCTGCTGTACCGTGTTGCTGATGACATGAAGGAGAAAGATTCTCGCCTGGTACTTGACGGCAATACTCAAAGCCATTAGAAAGGCCAGATCCGAGTCTTCCGAGAAATCCGTCGGTACAAGTATTTTTCTGGGTTGAAACATTAAGACCTCCTTATTGATTTTCCATTTTTCCCATCATGAAAGAAAGTTTTATGCCAATGCTTGATACTGTTTTTAGGACAGCGGCCTCCCCCCGTTTAATTTCTCATAGACCCCGATGTATTCATCAATCATCTTTTTTATACTGTATTTCTCTCGCGCCTCCCTCATGATCCTTTTTGTCTGCTCTTCCCTGACTTCCGGCGCCATCCTGTGGAAATGAACGCTCTTTTCCAGGCCATACCATAAACCGCCGCTGTCATAATCCCGGAAGAGAAACCCGTTCCCCTCGTCACGCTCCGCACCGTCCATTCGCAGTCGCAGCTCCTTGATCTTGTCATGGTACCCGCCTGTGTCCCTATTGGTCGCCGTCGCCCCAAAGAGGTTTCCGACCTGATCAATCTGCCCACACGGCTCATAGAGGGAGGCGCCGAAGACATCATTCGCGGCCGCATAACCCAACATGGCAAGCCCTTCCTCAAAATGTTGATAGGCGATCTTTCCGCCGGAGGCCCAGGCAATCCTCCCAAGAATTTCTTCATGGGTCCTGTCGCCTCCGACGCCATTCCCGACAATGGCTATCTGTACATCCCCATGCTCGATTACGAACCTCTGCGCAATCTCCTCAACGAGTTCGACTCCCTTCTGCATGGGGTCCAACCTTGACGGCCAGTAAAATAGAATGGCGTTGGGGTCCTCGATGAGACCGGTCCGTTTTTGGAAGGCAACGAGATTTGAGCGTTTTGCAGCAAGGATTTGTTCTTCAGGACCATATTTTTTTACAAGATAGTCGCAGGACTCAGGATACAATACGGGGGAGGGTGCATTGATGATGGTCAGAACGGCGCCGTGATAATATCTCTCCCTGACTTCATTTCTCACGGCAGGGGGAACGATCGGTCTGTCGGCGAAATGACCTTCGACGACCTCATGAAGAAACCGTTTGCCGACGAAATTGATCAGGTTGGCGTTTTTGATGGCCGTCGCATGGGAATCGATACACCTTTTTCCCCGATCCTCGGTAAAATAGAGGTTATTGGCGAGGTCGTCGAGATCCACCCCGTAGAACATTTCTTGAGGTATATAACCCGTGTGGACATTATGAACCGTATGAAGAACCGGGCAGCCCCTTGACCTTGCATAGGCGGTGATTACGCCTCCGGCCATCCAGTCGTGACTGTGAAGGATCAGCCTTCCCTTGTTTTTTGACCGGATTTCTTTGATCAGATGATTGACCATAACTTTTTGGAACTCCGCTGCATTGCAAAGGGGATTTCCCGCATAAGCGCTCGAAAGATCATTAAATATAGATGAACTGACGAGATGGATTTTCTCCGGATCCATAGTATGGCGAAGCGCCCTCCATTCCGCCTTATCCATCCGGTTCTCCTTCTGAAAACGTTTCTTGAGGTTGATCGTGGCGAGGTGACATTCGATGCCCCGTTCCGTGAGCCCGGCGCAAAGTGCGGCAACAACATCCCCCAGCCCCCCGCTCTTTCCTGAGATGTAGCCGGCTAAGGTGCACATGCCTTCCTGCAGCCTTCCCGTCTCCGGGGCGATGAGGAGCACAGCCGTTTTCCCGCGATGATTCGCACTGTCCGGCGCCATATCGAGTCACCACCTTTATCATGCGATCGTCGTATTTCATTTCCCGTTTGTCAGGCAATCGCTTTTCCAGAGGCAATCGCTTTCACATTCCTCTCTTGTGCGAAAACAGGGAGAATAGCCCTCCCGGATCTGGATATCCCGAATGATATCCTGCTTGGAGCGTCCGATCCTTGCATTGACATCCCACCGTCTGGCAATCTCTCTGATCTCCTGTATTTTCATCTCTTAACCTCCTTTGCCTTTTTCGGAGTGATTTTTTTATTCAATTGAGCCTGTTCAATAATTCAGTTTTTACCATGAAAACCAACTGTACCGTGTGATGTTTGCTGTTCAATACTGGTGTTCAATATTTAGAATAAGATCAAACATACTGAAATAGAAAAGGAATTT
>MNZQ01000026.1:13974-38475 GCA_001873745.1 Syntrophaceae bacterium CG2_30_58_14 | reverse complement strand
GATCAAAGGCTGTGTATTTGAAGTTGATATTTTCGGAGAATTGGTGCACAAACGCATTCTTCACGGGCAGGGTCCTTTCTGGTCCATTCTGTTGGGTTTTCGTCGTGGAACAATCCATACAGAACTGCCCGTGAAAAATCAATGATGGTTGTTGCGAGGGAAAGGCGGATAGAGGGGCACAAGGATGGCAATAGAAAGGCAATGCCTTTCTCAACTATATCCGGGATTTGCCCCGGCTGAAATTAATAACCATCGCTCCTCTATCCTCTTTACCTTCGCAGCTTTCGGAACTTCAGTTTGCTAATACATGCGGAACGGACTGTTCCGAGACCTACTCGACCGCCACAACGATTACCCTTACTGCGACGCCGGATGACAACTCCGATTTCACGAGGTGGTCTGGACCGGGAGTCACGTGCCCAGGCACGGGGAATTGTATTGTCTTGGTGGATGGCATTAAGTCGGTCAACGCTGATTTTACCCGAAAGCGACTCAAGGGAGATCTCAACGACGATGTTATGGTCAACCTCGCCGACGCTATCATCGCGCTGAAGGTTTTGGCTGGGATCGCGCCATCTTCCGGAGGATCTGGAGGCATCCGCGCTGACTATGCGATTTCCGGTGCAGACGTGAACGATGACAACAAGATTGGTCTAGCTGAGATTATTTACATCATTCAGAAGGTGGCGGGCATGAGATAACCGGTAATGCTTACAAACCGTATTCATTGATCCTCTTTGATACAGGCACGTACTGAGTTGTAGGTGAACAACTTATCCGCTAACCTGCAGATTTTTTAAGATTTAAAATGAACATTCCGGATTGAATGCTGCACACCTGTCTCTGTCGAAATAAAAAAGTAATTTTTCTCTTTTCGCTTCAGACGCAACCGGAGCCGCTATTCTCATAGCGGCCAACGGCCCGCCTCTCTTCATGCTGATACAAGGAAAGAAATCATCGCGTATTTACCCTTGACTATCCCGTTAATTGTAGTTACGATAAGACCATGAAAATCGACTTCGACCCGGTAAAGAGCGAACTGAACAGCAAGTTGCGATCCCTGTCTTTTGAAAGGGCGGGTGATTTTGATTGGGAGACAGCTATCTACCACGAGGAGAACCGTGCGGATTACCCGGAAACGAGAATCATCGCCTTGGGATTTCTGGGAGTGCGGTTGCATGTAATCTGCTTCACGCCCATTGACGGTGGTGTAAGGATTATCAGTTTTCGCAAGGCAAATAAAAGGGAGGTCCGATATTATGAAGATGAAACCGCTGACCGATAAATCCGGGGAAGTCCGGGAATTGACCAGGGAAGATATAAAGCGTTTTCAGCCTGCCGCTGAGGTCTTGCCGCAGGAGCTTTTGGCAGTATTGCCGAAACGAAAACCGGGACAACGGGGGGCTCAGAAGATGCCGACGAAGGAACCGGTAACCGTTCGTTACAGCCGCGATGTCTTGGAGTATTTTCGTTCTACAGGCCCCGGCTGGCAGGCGCGCATCGATGCCGCCCTAAAAGAGTGGGTTGCGCAACATGGTCATGGCAGCAGAAGAACTCTTCAACGCCATGAACCCGCAGTCAGAGGAGGAGAACCCCGTTAATCCAGACGCCCTCAACCTTGCCTAATAGTGCTACACGGCCAATCGCGAAGGATCCGGAGGCAAGCTGCGATGATCAGCGGATTTTCGCGCCGATCTTCGGCGGCCGGTCGAAGCCGAGGAGGGTGAGGCCCTCTTCGGTGTCCGTGGCGAGAAGCATCCCGCGCGACTCGACCCCCATCAGTTTCGCCGACTTCAGGTTGGCGACGACAACGATGGTCTTGCCGACGATCTCCTCCGGGCTGTAATCCTTTCCCATTCCGGCCACGATCGTCCTCTCCCCGTCGATCTCGACGGTCAGCTTCAGGAGCTTGTTTGATTTGGGAACCCGCTCGGCGGCGATCACCTTCGCCGCCCGGAGGTCCACCTTTTCAAACTCCTCGTAGGCGATCTCCGGTTTGATCGGCGGAACGTCGGCCTTTGCCGGTTCCGGTGAGGCCTCCGCCGCTTTGATCTCGACACGCGGGAACAGCGATTCTCCCCGCTTCAGTTCGTTCCCCGGCGGAAGACCGCCCCACTCCCGGATGGCGTCGAAATTCTGACCCGCGGCGTCGGCAATGCCGAGCTGTTTCTGGATCTTCGCGGCCGACCCCGGCATGAAGGGGGTAATCAGCACAGCCGTGATCCTAAGGACCTCTAACAGATTGTAGAGGATCGTCTCCAGACGGGCCCGGTTGGCCGGATCCTTCGCGAGCAGCCAGGGTTCCCGCTCGACGATGTACTTGTTCGTGACGTTGATGAATTCCCAGATCGCGATCAGCGCCTTGTGAAAACCGAGATCCGCGAAGCAGGCCTCCACCTCGGTCACCGTCCGCGCCGCTGTTTCCCGGAGGAGATTATCTTCAGCGACGGCGGCCGCAGGCGCCGGGACCTTGCCGTTTCCGTATTTCACGGCCATCGTCATCGTCCGGCTGACGAGGTTTCCCAGGTCGTTCGCCAGATCGGAGTTGATCCGCTGGACGAACGCCTCCTCGCTGAAGCTGGAATCGAGACCGAAGACCATATCCCGCATGAGAAAGTAGCGGAAGGGGTCGAGGCCGTACTTGTCCTTCAGGTCGAGGGGTTTTACGACATTGCCCACGCTCTTGGACATCTTGCTCTGATCGACGTTCCAGTATCCGTGGACGTTGAGATGTTGGTAGGGCTCGATCCCGGCGGCCTTGAGCATCGTGGACCAGTAGATCCCATGGGGTTTCAGGATATCCTTGGCGATCAGGTGCTCGGCCACCGGCCAGAAGGTCCGGAAGTTCTCCCCATCCGGATAGCCGACCGCGGTGATGTAGTTGATCAGCGCATCGAACCAGACGTAGGTGACGTAATTTTCATCGAACGGCAGCGTGATCCCCCAGGTGAGGCGGCTCTTCGGGCGGGAGATGCAGAGGTCCTCCAAGGGTTCGCGGAGGAACGCGAGGGCCTCGTTCCGGTACCGTTCCGGCCGGATGAAGTCCGGATTTTGCTCGATGTGGTCGATGAGCCACTGCTGGTATTTTCCCATCCGGAAAAAATAGTTGCTCTCTTTCCGGTATTCCGGCGCGAGCTGGTGGTCGGGGCACTTTCCGTCCACAAGTTCCTTCTCCATATAGAAGCGCTCGCAGCCGACGCAGTAGAATCCCTCATACTGGCCGAAGTAGATGTCCCCCGCGTCATAAACCTTCTGGAGGATCCGCCGGACCGTATCGACATGGTTCGCATCGGTCGTCCGGATGAAGTAATCGTTCGTGACCGCAAGCTCCGGCCAGAGGGCGCGGAACTGGGCGCTGATCCGGTCGGCGTACGTCTTTGGGGTGACACCCGCCTTCTGCGCCGTTTCCGCGATCTTGTCGCCGTGCTCATCCGTCCCGGTCGTAAAAAAGGTCCGGACGCCATGGAGCCGGTGGTAGCGGGCGAGGACGTCGGCCACGATGGTCGTGTAGGCGTGCCCGATGTGGGGAGAGGCGTTCACGTAGTAGATCGGTGTCGTGATATAATAAGCGTCTTCCATAATTCACCTTAATTAGGGACAGAGCCCCTATTATTTTTCAGCGGAAAGAATAGGGGCTCTGTCCCTAATTATCTCCTTCGCCTTGAAGGTGGCCTCCTTCCCGCCTTCGAGAATGACGACGACCTCGCCCCGGAGGGCGCTCTGGCGGATCACCTTTCCCCGTCCCTCGGGAGTCTGGACCATCTTTCCGCACTTCGGCATGTCCTTCTTCAGATCCGCATACGCTTCATATTCGAAGCCTAAGCAGCACATCAGCCTCCCGCAGAGGCCGGAGATCTTCTCGGGGTTCAAGGACATGATCTGCTCCTTGGCCATCTTGACCGAAACCCTGTCGAGGTTGTGCAGCAGGGTTGCGCAGCACACCTCCCGTCCACAGATTCCGAGCCCCTTGATGACGCGCGCCTCCTGCCTGGCGCCGACCTGCCGAAGCTCAATACGGGTGTGGAACCGCTGCACGAGGTCCTTCACCAGATCCCGGAAGTCCACCCGGTTTTCCGCCGCGAAGGAGAAGAGCATCTTGCTCTTGTCGAAGAGACATTCCACGTCGATCATTTTCATCGGTAGTTGCCGCTCAGCAATCTTCCGAACGCAGAACTGCTTCGCCTCCTGCTCCAGCTTCTGGTTGTTTTCCCGGGTCCGGAAATCCTCCTCCGTCGCCTGACGCAGCACATCCTTCAGATTGGCGGCCACTTGCCCGTCCGGGACGGCCTTGACCTCCGCCGCCACCGTTCCGACGGCCGGGCCGTTGTCCGTGACGACGACGACGAGGTCGTTTCGCTTCAAAGGGAGATCGGCCGCATGGAAGGAGTAGATCTTCCCCTCTTTCTTGAATTTGACGCCGACAATATTTTTCAAGGATAGTCACCCCTGGCGCTTATTTTTTTCAGGCGAGCTTAATCAGCATGGCCTCCAAAGTCAACGACTTATTGGCGTTCTGCGCGATGGCGCTTGTGGCCGCATCCACCGCAGCGATGTTGCCGAGAAGATCGCGTCCCGACAGGCGCCCGGCGACCGCTTCGATCACCAAGGCCCGATCCCGGAACATCAGCCTCTCTTTCTCTCCCGTCTCCCGGAGAACCAGACCGTCCCGGTAGCCGTTTCGGAGGATCCGGAGCCGTTCCAGGATCTCCTCCCGTTCCGTCCCGAAGCGACCGGCAAAGGCGAGTCTTTTCAACAGATCCTCCGGGTTGTCCTCCGCAAGGAGCTCCAGGATGGCGTTCCGCAGCGCGAGGTAGTCTTCCCTGTTCATCTCGACGGCCCTGCCGATGCTGCCTCCGGACGATGCGGCGAGAATCTCCGCGGCGGCGGGTTCCAGTCCCTCCTTCTCCCGGAGAAACCGGGCCACCTCAGCAGGCGGCAGCGGGGAGAAGCGCAAATGCTGGCAGCGGGAGAGAATCGTCAGCGGAAGGGCGTGGGGCCGGGCGGTCGTCAGCACGAGAATGTTGCCCGCGGAGGGTTCCTCCAGGGTCTTGAGAAGGGCATTGGCGGCGGCGGCGTTCATCCGGTCCGCCTCCTGCAGAATGAAGACCCGCCTCCCCTCCCCGGGCCGGAAGGTCATTCGGGCCTGGATCTCCTTGACCGCCCCGATCTTGATGAACTGGCCTTCCGCCTGGATCGTGATGATGTTGGGGTGGTTTTTGTGTTCCGCCTTCCGGCAGGAGGCGCAGGCGTCGCAGGGCGGGTCCCCTTCCCCGCAGTTCACGGCCCTGGCGAAGACGGAGGCGGTGATTTTCTTACCGACGCCATCCATACCGTAAAAGAGATAGGCATGGGCGATGCGATCTTTGGCCATCGCACTCTTCAAAATGGCGATCGGCTTCTCGTGGCCGTAGATCTCCGCGAATCTCATGCCCGCCCACCCCCGCGGAAAAGGATCTGCGGCAAAGCCATAAGACAGCGACAGACATCGCGGTGGACGATTTCTACCGACCCCGCGCCGTCGATGATCCGAAAGCGCTCCGGCTCCGCCGCCGCGAGGGAGAGATAACCTTCGCGGATCCTCCCGTGAAAGACCCTCTCCTCCTGCTCAAATCGGTCCTCCGCCGCCGCGGGCCGGACGCCGGCCGTTCGCTTTTTAGCCCTCGCCAGACCAACCTCCACGGGCAGGTCAAACAGGAGCGTCATCTCCGGCTTCAGCGCCTGGGCGGAAAACGCGTTCAACGTCCGGATGAAACCGGCATCGAGCCCCCGGCCGAATCCCTGGTAGGCCAGGGTCGCGTCCGCAAAGCGATCGCAGAGAACCCACTCTCCCCTTTCGAGGGCGGGGAGAATCGCCTCCCTGACGTGCTGGGCGCGCGCAGCGGCAAAAAGGAGAAGCTCCGCTTCGGCGCCGATCGCCCACGCTCCGCGGTTGAGCAGAATTTCCCGGATCTTCCGGCCGAGCGGCGTCCCGCCGGGTTCGGCGGTTGCGAGGACGGGGGCGCCGCGCTCCCGGAGCCAAGCCTCTGCAAGCCCCATCTGCGTAGTCTTGCCGCACCCCTCGATGCCATCGAACGTAATGAAACGCTTCATTTTTATAGCCCCGCAAAAACCGCACGGACAGGCCGCAGGGCCCTGAAAAAAGAGCGGGGGAAGCCGCAACTCGTCGCCGGCGCGGTATTTCCCCCTCTTCCCGTTCAAGCCGATCTATCGCTACTTCTCTTCCCCGGGCGTGATGGCCTCGACCGGGCACTGTTCCGCGCAGGTGCCGCAGTCCGTACACAATTTGGGATCGATGACATATTTGTCTTCCCCCTCGCTGATCGCCTCCGCGGGACATTCATCCTGACAGGAACCACAAGCAATGCATTCATCGGTAATGAAATAAGCCATGTTTTTCTTCTCCTTCTTCTATTTTTTTATCCTGCAAACCGGCGCACCCGGTCCGCTCGTCTAAACGGAAACCACGGATTTGACCCCCGGGATCGCCTGTTTCAGAGATTTTTCGATCCCGTTCTTCAGGGTCATCTGGGCCATCGGGCAGCCATGACAGGCCCCCGCCAGCCTCACCTTGACGACGCCGTCGTCGCCCACGTCGATCAATTCCACATCTCCGCCGTCCGCCTGGAGATTGGGCCTGATCCGGTCGATGATTTTCTGCACTTCTTCTTTCATCTTTTTCTCCCATTCAAAGCCGGTTAAAGGTCGCCAGGTCAGTGCGGCATGTAACCGATCATCTCGCGGATGAGATCCTTCGCCACATCGGGAAGATCCGGTTTGATGATCAGGTATTCGCTGATCTTGTGATGGGACGCCATCCAGAGGGCCTTCCCCGTCTTCGCCTCGACCATGGTGATGCTGAGGCTCACCTTGGCCAACTTCTTGTCATTCTCCGTCGTGTAGTTCCAGTAATCGACGCGGACGAGCAGAAACGCCTCCGCGCCGGTCAACTCGCCGATCCTTCCGCTCAGTTCCGGATCGGAAAAACTGACGTTCGTGCGCTTGGCCAGATAGCCCGCGACGACCTTCCGGAAGGGTTCATCCGATTCCAGGCGGCGACCGATGGCCTCTCCCCCTGCCACGCCGGTGAACCACTGCCGCTCGATCAGGACTTCGGCAAAAAGACGATCGACGACGCCCTTCGCCTCCGCAAAAGCCGTCGTGTCGGCAGGCAGGACGGCGATTCGCCGGGGATGAAAATCCCGGGCCTCCGGCGAAATCTCGGAAAAACGAAGCCCTCCGCAGCCCAGGATGCCTATGCACAGGATCGCAATGACGGCTGTTTCCCCTGTTTTCGTGATCATGATCCCTCCGGTTTATGCGGCCAGACCCCGGACCGCTACGAGCCACAATAAGGCGCTGACCCCGGCGATCATGTAGCCGCTCTCCAGAAGACCTTCCAGAACGACTCCGGAAAACCCGGACCTTCTATCATAAAGTTTGAAACAAATCCATATATAAAATACGCAGGTTAATAGAAAAAAACTGAGTGATGTTGACCACCCGGCCAGCGGAGCGGCCAAGAGCAGCACAAAGAGGAAACCGGAGATCCCCTGGAGGATGATCAGCGTTTTCCGCTCGCCGATCAGAACGGGGATGGTCTCACGGCCGATCAGGCGGTCGCTCTGGATATCGAGGATATCCGACAGCGCGGAACGGGTGAAGACGATGCCGGCAATGAACAAAAAGGCGATGACAACCCCGGACGTGCGCGTCGGTCCGGCCTCGATCCACGGCAGCAACGCCGTGACGGCCGCCCAGGCGATGGCGGTGGCGATGTTCTTCGACCCCGGAATATCCTTCAGGCTCTGAAAGCGCCAACCCCGCGGCATAATTCTGGTATTGTAGAGAATGCCGGACAGAGAGATGACGAACAGCAGAATGAAAGGCGCCAACCCCGCGGCGAAGGAGGCGCTGATAGCGAGAATCATGGAGAGAACGGCCAATGTCATATAGATCTTTTCATGGAGGAGGTAGGACTCTTCGCGGAAGGAACTGATGCTGCTGGCTTTCCGGTTGATGAAGCGGTTGAGCACATGCATGGCGTAAACATAAAGGGAGGCGGTCAGGATGAGGAGGGGGTTTACCGGCAACCCCTGGAGGAGCATGGCGGCAAAAGAGAGAAAGCCTGCGCCCGCAGCGGAGTAGATATCCATGCGAACGACAAAGACCCAGATCTTAAAAAGATGCCGGAGGATCTCTTCCCGTTTTCCCAGGCGGCCGGTCAGATGATCGACCACCCGGCCGATGATCCAGTTGGGGGTCGAAGCCCCGGCCGAAACGCCGATCCGGCGGTAGCTCCCGACATCGATTTTTTTGAGTTCGGCGGCGGTCTCGATGTGGAAGGCGGGTTTGCCCCGGAGCTTTGCCAGTTCGGCGAGGCGCCGCGTGTTCGCGCTGTTTCGGCCGCCGACGATGAAGACGGCGTCCGTTTCGGCGGCGAGCGCCTTAATCTCGGTCTGACGCTTCTCCGTGGAGTCGCAGATCGTATCGAAGATCACCGCGCCCGGGAACCGCTCCTTGACCCGACGGACAATGGCGGCGTATTCCTCCAGGCTCTGCGTCGTCTGGGCGACGACGCACACCTTGGTCAACGCCGGCAGACCATCCACTTCTTCCGGGGCGCCGACGACGATTCCCGCCTCGCCTGCAAAGCCGAGGAGACCGTCCACTTCCGGGTGCTCCCGATCCCCCGCAATCAGGACCGTGAAGCCCGCCCCCGCGCGCTTCCGGATGATCGCCTGGACGTGCGCCACCTTGGGACACGTGGCGTCGATGATCCGGAACCCTTTCTCCTTGATCTTTTTTCGCTCTCCGGGGGAGACGCCGTGGGCGCGGATGACCATGAAGGCCCCGGCGGGAACCCCTTCGATCTCCTGCAGGCGCCGAATCGGAATGATTCCCCGCCGCCGGAGAAGTTCGACCGTCTGGGGGTTGTGGATCAGGGGGCCGTACGTATAGATGGTCCCATGGCCCTTTTGACGAACCATGTCGAGAACCATATCCACGGCCCTTTTCACCCCCATGCAGAAGCCGGCGGTTTTCGCCAGTTTTATTCCCATGATGGAACGTTCTCCTCTCCCAGCGGTTTCCTCAGGCAGAGAAAGAATTCCCGGTTTCCCGCCGGCCCCGTGAGCGGGGAGTCGCAGCGTCCGAGGATTTCAAGCCCGAGACCCCGACAGAACATTTCCATCTCCCCCAGGATGCGTTCATGGAGCGCCGGATCCCGGACGACGCCTCCCCGGCCAACCTCGCCCTTCCCCGCCTCGAACTGCGGCTTGACGAGGACAATCAGGCGGGCGCCGTCCCGGATCAGTCGGAGAACCGGCGGGATCACCAACCGAAGCGAGATGAAGGAGGCGTCGATGAAAGCGATGTCGATCCCGTCCGTGATGTCGCCGCCGTCGTAATGGCGGATGTTCGTCCGTTCGATGTTCACAACCCGTGGATCTTCCCGGAGTCTCCAGGAAAGCTGTCCGTAGCCGACATCGACGGCATAGACCTTTGCGGCCCCCGCCTGGAGGAGACAATCGGTGAAACCGCCGGTGGAGGCCCCCACGTCGAGGGCGACAAGATCCCGAACGGAGACGCCGAAGGTTTCGAGGGCGCCCCGCAGCTTCAGGCCGCCCCGGCTTACATAGGGGTTCTCGTCCCCGCGGATCCGGATCTCCGCATCGACGGGGACCGGGGTTCCCGCTTTGTCCAGAGGCCGTTCGTCGACGAGGACCGCCCCCGCGAGGATCAGCGCCCGAGCCCGCTGTTGGCTCTCAACCAGACCCCGTTCGACCAGGAGGCAATCCAGACGGTTTTTGGGTGTTTTCACCTCCACATCTCCCTGATGGTGGCGGCGATTCCCGCCGCGTCGATCCCGTACATCCGCCGGAGCTCCTTCTGGGTTGCATGCGGGGCGAACTCATCCGGAACGCCGAGCCGCCGGACGGAAACGCCGCTGACCCCCTTTTCCGCGAAGAGTTCGAGAACGGCGCTGCCGAACCCCCCCATCAGCGCGTCTTCCTCGACGGTGATAACCCTCTTCAGCTCCCGCGCGGCCAAGCAGATGAGTTCCCCGTCGAGGGGTTTGACAAACCGGGCATTGATGACCCGGACGGGAATCCCCTCGGCCCACAGAAGTTCGGCGGCCTCCAGGGCCGGATGAACGCAGGCACCAATCGCGACGACGGCAAGCGCGGCCCCCGGCGGATCGAAAAGAATTTCACCTTTCCCGATGGGGAGGGTCCGGGGATTCTCGTCCAACGGCACACCGACCCCGGCGCCTCGCGGATAGCGCACGGAAACGGGTCGGCCGCATTCCACGGCGGTTTTCAGCATGTGTTGAAGTTCGTTTTCATCCTTCGGCGCCATGACGATGAGGTTCGGAACGGTGCGGAGGAAGGCGAAGTCAAACAGGCCGTGATGGGTGGGACCGTCCGCGCCGACGAAGCCTCCCCGGTCCATCGCCAGGACTATCGGCAGTTTCTGCAGGCAGACGTCGTGGATCACCTGATCGTAGGCCCGCTGCATGAAGGTGGAATAGATTGCAACGATCGGGACGAATCCCTGGGTGGCGAGCCCGGCGGCAAAGGTCACCCCATGCTGCTCGGCCATCCCCACGTCGTAAAACCGGTTCGGAAATTCCGCGGCGAAGCGGTCGAGCCCCGTCCCCCCGGACATCGCCGCCGTGATCGCAACGACGCGCGAATCCTCATCGGCCAGTTTCACAACCGTCCGGCCGAACACCTTCGTGTAGGAGGGAGGGGGAGGCGAACCGCCGGAGGCAACCGTCTCCCCCGTCTCGATGTCAAACGGCGGGATGCCGTGAAACCGGGCGGGGTCGTCTTCGGCGAATTTGTATCCCTTTCCCTTCTGCGTGACGACGTGGACGAGGACGGGACCTTCCAATGTTCTGACGTTTTTCAGGTTCTGGATAAGATGGTCAAGGCGGTGTCCCTCCAAGGGGCCTACATAGGTGAAACCCAACTCCTCGAAGATCGCCCCGGGGACGAAGAAGGTCTTCAGCGACTCCTCCACCTGACGGGAGAACTTCAGCATCTGTCCGCCGATGCCGGGGATCGATTTGAGGAAGGTCTTGACCTCCGTCCGGATCCGGTTCACCGTCTGGCCGGTCATGATCCGGTTCAGGTAGGAGGAGAGGGCGCCCACATTGGGGGAGATGCACATCTCGTTGTCGTTCAGGATGATGATCAGGTTCTTCTTGCGGTCCCCGACCCAGTTCAGCCCCTCGAAGGCCATCCCGGCGGATATCGCGCCGTCGCCGATGACGGCGATGATCCGGTAATTCTCTCCCCGGAGACAACGCGCCTCGGCCATCCCCGCCGCTGCGGAGATGGAGGTCCCGCTGTGTCCCACGTCGAAGGTGTCGTAAACGCTCTCTTCCCGTTTCGGGAAACCGCTGATCCCGCCCTTCTGGCGCAGCGTGTCGAAGCGCCCCTTCCGTCCCGTAATGATCTTGTGGGTGTAGGCCTGATGCCCGACGTCCCAAACGAGACGGTCCCGCGGCGTGTCAAAAACATAGTGGATGGCAAGCGTGAGCTCCACCGTTCCCAGCGAGGAGGCCAGGTGTCCCCCCCGTTTCGAGACGGTCGCGATCATCATCTCCCGGATTTCCTCCGCGAGGCGGTTCAATTCCGCCATGCCGAGTCGCCGGATATCTTCGGGATCGTTCACTTTTGCAAGGATCCCCGGTTTTCGTTCTTCCATCATGGTCTTTTTTCAGGACCTCCGTTCCAGGATATACCGGGCGATGGCGCAAAGCGGCGCCGCCCGGTAGTCGAAAGATGCAAGCGATGAAATCGCCTCCATGACGAGTTCCGCCGCCCGGGCGCGCGAGGCCTCAACCCCCATCAAGGCCGGGAAGGTAACCTTCCCGCGGGCCGCATCGCTTCCGGTCCCCTTCCCGAGAAGGAGCGGATCCCCCTCGACATTGAGGATGTCGTCGGCGATCTGGAACGCAAGGCCGATTTTCCCGCCGTAGTCGGAAAGGCCGGCGAGCGCCTCCTCCCCGGCGCCGGCGAGGATCGCCCCCGCCCGGATGGAGACGCGAAGCAGCGCCCCCGTTTTGCACCGGTGGATGGCGTAGAGGGTTTCCAACCCCACCGCTTCCCCTTCCGCGCGGATGTCCAGGACCTGACCTCCGACCATGCCGCGATGGCCCGCCGCTTCCGCGATTTCGCGGGCAACGTCAAGGAGTCTCTCCGGCGGCATGCCCGGCATACCCTCCCGGTTGGTCAGCAGGCGGAAGGCCTCCGTCAGCAGCGCGTCGCCGGCAAGGATCGCGATGTTCTCTCCGAAGACCTTGTGCGAGGTGGGTCTTCCCCGGCGGTAGTCGTCGTTGTCCATCGCGGGCAGGTCATCGTGGATGAGGGAATAGGTATGGATCATCTCCAGCGCGCAGGCCGCCGGCAGGACCGCTTCGGCGACCCCGCCGATCGCCTCCGCGGCGGCCAGACAGAGGATCGGCCGGATCCTCTTCCCTCCGGCCAGAAGGCTGTAGCGAATGGCCCGGCAGATCACGGAAGGATCGTTTTGCTCGCCGGGGAGATAACCATCGAGGGTGCGATCGACAAGCGCCTTCCGTTCGTTGAGATAGGCAACCAGGGAAAAGTCAGGATTCACGTTCTTCCCCCGCAAACGGTTTGGTCACAAGCTCGCCCTCTTCCCGGAGGAGGAGCTCCACGCGCCGGTCGGCCTCGTCGAGCTTCTTCGTGCAGAGCCGGGAAAGCTTGATCCCCTCCTCGAAGGCCTTCAGGGATTCCTCCAGCGTCATCTCCCCCGCCTCCATCCGGCGGACAATCTCCTCCAACCTCTCCAGCGCCTCTTCAAACTTCTCTTTGGACATCGGACGGCTCCTTGAATGTTTCGATGATGATGGCGTTCAGATTCCCCGCGGCGAGGCGGATGTCGATCTCCTGCCCGGGTGCGGTTTCTCCGGCGCGACGGAGGATGAGACCGTCCGGCCGACGACGCGTGATGCTGTATCCCCGGCCGAGGACGGCCAGTGGACTCAGGGATGACAAGAGCGCCATTGCGGCGCGCGCGCGGTTTTTCTTGAGCGCGGCCTGTTTCTCCCAAGCCGCGCGCAGCATCCTCCCGAGGCCCTCCATCCCCGTACGGCCCTCGGCGATCCGCGACCTCGGGTTCCGGTGTTCGAGGCGGATGCTAAGATGCGCCCATGCCTGTCGATGGGCCTCCCGCAGGCGGGCGACCGAGAGCCTCATCCGTTCGAGATGATCGTCGAGTGCGATCCGGACGTCGGCGAGACGCCGCTTCGGGTCCCGGAGCCTTCCCTGGAGCTCGGCGATCCGTTCCCGGCGCCGCCCTCTCTCCTGACGCAGGCGGCGGATCAGCCGGAGGCGGAGAGACCCTACGGTTTCCAGAAGCTCCGCGCGAAGCGGCACCGCCAGTTCCGCCGCGGCCGACGGGGTCGCCGCCCGGAGATCGGCGGTGAAGTCCGCGATCGTAAAGTCCGTTTCATGGCCGACGGCCGAGATAACGGGAATCCGCGACCGGGCGATCGCCCGCGCCACCCCTTCGTCGTTGAACGGGGCGAAGTCCTCCAGCGAGCCGCCGCCGCGGGCAAGGATGATCACGTCGATGCCGCCCGCGATCTGGAGATCGCCCAGGGCGCGGATGATCTCCGCGGGCGCCTCCGTTCCCTGGACGCGGACCGGGGCGATCCGGATGTCCACCGACGGAAAGCGGCGGCGGGTGACGGTCAGGATGTCCCGGATGACGGCGCCGGTCGGCGAGGTTACGACGCCGATCCGCGCCGGCAGGAACGGAAGGGGCTTCTTGCGGGCCGGATCGAAAAGCCCTTCCGCCTCGAGACGGGCCTTGAGCTGTTCGAAGGCCTTCTGGAGAGCCCCCAGCCCTCGCGGCTCGACGGCATCGATGATGAGCTGGTACTCGCCGCGGGGCGGATAGACCGTGACCCGCGCCCGGCAGACGAGGCTCATTCCCTCCTCGATCGCGAAAGCCGCGGGCCGGTTCCAGCCCCCGCCGAAGGGGCTTCGGAAGATCACCGCCCGGATCTGGCTCTTCATATCCTTGAGCGTGAAGTAAACGTGTCCCGACGCCGGGCGGCGCAGGTTCGACACCTCCCCCTCCACCCAGACGGCGGCAAGTCCCTCCAGGATGGCCTTGATCCGGTCGTTGAGCGCCGAAACGGTCAGAATTTCTTTCAAGTTTCCGCTATCCATGGCGAGGAACTATCAGATATCGGCCGCCGTGACAAGACCGAATTTACGGGGGGGCATCGTCCCGGGTCGTCCGGGAGGCGATGCCTTTTGTAAATGACAGATTCGTTGACTTTTACCCCTCCCTCCTCCATAATAACCTCCCATGAGGGGATTTGTCTCCCTTCCGTTTCCCTGCGCCCCGGTTAAAGATTCCGGGAGCGGGGTTCACGATCGCCGTCAGACAGGGGAGGTTATGAAAAAGAAAGACTTTTTGAAGACGCCGGTCCGGCACATCGACATCACCTCGTTCGACGCCACGCCGATCATTGAGGCGATGCAGGGGATGTCGTTTACCGCCAGGGATTTGGCGACGGCGGCCGGCATCTACGACCGGATGCTCGCCGAAAAGAGGTGCGGCATCATCCTGACCATCGCCGGGAGTACCAGCGCCGCCGGATGCATGCAGATCTACGTGGAGATGGTGAAGAACAACATGGTGGACGCCATCGTCGCCACGGGGGCAACGGTGGTCGATATGGATTTTTTCGAGGCGCTCGGTTTCCGCCACTATCAGGGAACGCCGTTCGTGGATGACCGGGTCCTCCGGCGCCTTTACATCGACCGGATCTACGACACCTATATCGATGAGACCGAGCTCCAGGTCTGCGACAAGACCATCCAGGCCATTGCCGAAAGCCTGCCCCCCCGGCCCCACTCCTCGCGGGAGTTCATCCGGGAGATGGGTCGCTTCCTGACCGAACATGCGGTGAAGAAGGAGTCCCTCGTCCAGGCGGCCTTCGACCACGACGTTCCGATCTTCTGCCCCGCCTTCTCGGACAGCAGCGCCGGCTTCGGCCTCGTCCTCCACCAGGTGAAACACCCGCAAGATCACCTCTCCATCGACTCGGTGAAGGACTTTCGGGAGCTGACCCAGGTCAAGATCAAGGCGGGAACAACGGGCCTGCTGATGATCGGCGGCGGTACGCCGAAGAACTTCGCCCAGGACACGGTCGTCTGCGCGGAGGTGCTCGGGAAAGAGGTCCCGATGCACAAGTACGCCGTCCAGATCACGGTAGCCGACGCCCGCGACGGGGCCTGCTCCAGCTCCACGCTCAAGGAGGCCAATTCCTGGGGGAAGGTTGACAGCAGCTTTGAGCAGATGGTCTATGCGGAAGCCACCTCCGTCCTTCCGCTTCTAACAAGTTTCGCCTGGCATCGGGGGAACTGGAAGAAGCGCAAACGGTGGCGTTTCGCGAAACTGTTCGCCGACTGATCACTTTAGCCGCAGCCCCGCAGGGCGCCCTGAGGCGCGGAAATGATAGCATTCTCACGGCCGGAGAACCGGACGTGGGGAGGGCCGGAAGGAATGGACGGGTATAAAAAAGGGCGCAGCCGGAGATTATCATCAAACGGTGAAATATCAGAATTTCCAGACCGTTTGAATTTATTTACACAAATATAGGAGGACATTATGGCAGAGAGATCACGCGTCAGGTTCAATCCAGTTGCAAAGGAAATCGAGGTTGAGGGATCAGAATTATTTGTGAAGACCACTTTAGACAGGCTCCTGGCGATGATCCCCGGAGCTGTAAAAGAAAAAGCGAAAGTGAAAAGGGCTACCAAGGCAGTAAAGGCGGCGCCGGAGAAGAAAGCTGAAAGGAAGCCAACGGTAAAAAAAGTCAGTCCTGCCCCAAAAGCTCCCAAGGCACCCAAAGCGGTAAAACCCACTATTGCCAAGAAGGTCAAGAGGGCTGGAAAGAAGGCGCCTGCTGAAAAGAGAGTAACCAACATTGATACGGTCGTATCGCTCATCCAAGGCGCGCCGGAAGGGATCTCAACGGCTGAGCTGAAGGCAAAGACTGGATTTGCTGAACGTCAGATCTGGAGCATCGTCAACCGTGCTACCAAACAAGGAAAAATTCGGACTGTGAAACGTGGCTTGTATGGTGGAGCGGCCGCTCCCGAGACGAAGCCGGAGGAAAAGACGGAATAAATCTGCTATATCCAAGTTGAATATTGGGAAAAAGCCCTTCTAAAGAGGTTTACGGAAGGGCTTTTTTATTCATGGACTGGCTCAATGATGGATAGCTCAATCAGCTCTCGCCGATATTTACTTCAGAAGGGATAATACCAAACTGGTCGTAAAATAAAGAGCGGACACGACAATCCCGCCAAGGCACATTTTGTCAACCAAATGATTGCAGAGATATCGTTCATCCCAATCGGTCGATAAGATGAAATACTGAAAGCGCCTGAGTAAGCCCCATTTCGAGGCCCATCTATACTGGACTGCTCTGGGCTGCCTGATCGCTCTTGAAGAGTTTAACCACCGGCTTTTGATGAACCTCATAGCACGTCATCGGACAAATGGCAAGAAAAAACCCGCTATTTCTAACGGGTTTTGTACTGCTTTGGACTTCCCTGGATTATGTCTTGGTGGAGATGAGGGGGATCGAACCCCTGGCCTCGGCGTTGCGAACGCCGCGCTCTCCCAGCTGAGCTACATCCCCATCCTGTTTTTAAAGCGGCGTGGTGAACGAATTCCACCCCCTATTTCGCGCGGGAGCATATAAGATTCCGCGTGAGGCTGTCAAGAAATAGTTGCTTCCGGAGGGGAGGCCGTCACCGTTTGAACCGCCGCCTTAGAAGGAGCGGCGCCACCAGCAGGATGCAGAAAAGCCGGAACAACTGATAAGCCAGGATAAAGGCCACGTCGGCCCCGAGCGTCAGGGCGACGATCCCCACCTCGGTCATGCCGCCCGGCGCCGTGCTCAGGAAGGCGGTCAGCAGACTGGCCGGGGTGACGAAGGTGAGACCGAACCCGAGCAGATAGGTAAAAGCGACCAGTGCGACCGATCCACCGATGGCCCAGGGGAGCACCTTGCCGACCCCTCTGAGGCTCTCCAGCGAAATGGCGACCCCCAGATAGACGCCAAAGAAGAGCTGCGCCGTGTTGATCAGGGGGCGGGGGACCGGCGGGGCCGGGAAACCGATCAGAACGGCGGCCGCCGTCGCGAAGATCGGCCCCAGCAGGAAGGGGATGGGGGCGTTCAGGCGGACGGCCAGCCAGGCGCCCAGAGGGGCCATCAGGAGGGCCGGCAGGGCGGCGAGGCCGTAATGGGTGGCGGTTGCCACGGCCGGCGCCGGCGGTCCGGCGGGCAGATGGATGATCCCGTAGGTGGCGACGAACGGGACGATGAAGAGCACGGCCAGCACCCGCGCCATCTGCATCAGGGTGACGGCGGTCACATCCGCGTCCTCGATCTCCTCCGCCATGAGAACCATCTGCGCCAGGCCGCCGGGCACGCTGCCCAGGATGCCGCTCGCCAGGCTGATCCCCGTCTGCCGGTGCGTGAGGTATCCCGTCGCCAGGCTGAAGAGCACGATCAACAGCGTGACCGCGGCCATCCCCGGCAGGTTGATCAGGATCTGCTCGGTGGTTTCGACGGTCATGGTCCTGCCCATCGAATAACCGATCACAATCATCCCCGCATTGCGGAACCCCACCGGCCAGCGGGTCCCTTTGCCTCTGAGCGCATGGTGGATCAGGGTGATCGTCAGCGGCCCCAGCATCCAGGGCAGCGGGATGTGCAGAAAGGAAAAGAGGAAGCCGCCGGGGATCGCCACCAGCCCGGTAGTGAGGATTTGTAAAACCTTACTGAAAAAAGGCGCTCCCGCAATAATCGATCCCATCTCGTCTCCATAGTTCCCGCCCGCGGACCTCCACGGCAAAGCGAAGATCCGGCCCCGCTCAAGGACTTGTCGCCGGCCGGCGCTTCCTATACCACATGACGCCATTTATGCGAGCAAAATCGGGACGGCGCCGACCCAGTGAATGCTTGCTCTGCTCGGAAGGATAAATTATTGAAATATAATGAAAAATTCCTTGCCTTTGCGTGAAGGGTAAAGTATAATGTTATCATATTCTGTACCTTCCACTGGTCATTGGTCAGCATGGTACTGAACGAAAGATGAAAACAGGAGCTAAAAAATGGGAAAATCCATGTACAACTTCGGCAAGCAGGGGAAAGAAAAAGCAAGGCAGCAGAAACAGATGGATAAGGCGGCAAAGCGCATCATGGCTAAGCAGAAGAAGGCCAATCTAAAAACGGGCACTCCGAACGCAGACTCGGCGATCTCTGAACCGGAATTGGCGGAGGGTGTCGTTCAAACCACAGCCAACGGACAGGATGAACCAAAATAAACATGGTTGTCATTTATGTCTCATGATTGCTAACGGACCCCCTTCCTCAGCGAAGGTTGGCGCAATGCTTCACGATAACAGTTGGAAAAAATGGTGAAGCGGTTTATGATAGCCGATCACGATTCGGGAGGGCATCATGACAGACTCGGAAGAAAAAGGGAAAAAAGCCAAATTCAATCAACAGAACCTTCACCGGGAAGAGGTTTTCACCGATCTGACGGTTGGCGGGATCCGCCGGCTGTCGCCGGTCAAGCAGAATGGGGAACCGGATAAAACCCGCCCGATTCTTTTTGTAGGGCAGTCCCAAATTTACACCCAGCAGGGCCCCATGCCCGTTCAGTTCCCGATCGATGCCAAAAACCTCCAGCAGGCTATGGACAAATTTTCCGAGGCCATGGAGGAATTCGTGGCGCACCTGGTCGAACAGGCCAAGGAAATGCAGCGGCAGGAGCAGTCCCGGCTGATCGTTCCGGGCGGCCCGGCTGCCGGAGGAAGCAACATCATTCTCAAGTGATGCAACGGACGGCAATGGCCTCCTGGGACGTCTCTGAACGATCAAATCACGGTCATCAATAATTCCCAAAGATCAGGAAGGCGATGATCACCAAAACACAAAAAGGAGCATCAATATGGATTTCGAGACAATTTTGAAAAACAGACGTTCCATCAGGGATTTTCAGAATAAGGAAGTGCCTTTATCAATCCTGAAAGAAATCATTCAGGATACGTGCCTTGCCCCAACATCCGGTAACGGTCAGCCGTGCAGGTTTATCATCATCCGGAACCGTGACTACATCAAGAAGCTTTCCGATGAAAGTAAGAAGAATCTCCTTTCCGATCTTGAAAAGAATCCTGAGTCCCCGCTTAAAAACTACGAATCCTATCTGCGTGATGAAAAGGCCAATGTTTTTTACAATGCACCGTGCCTGGTTTTCTTTATTGGCCCCAAAGAAGTTCTTTCGCTTGATGTGGACTGCGGTCTGACGGTTGCATATTTCATGTTTTCGGCAACATCAAGAGGACTTGGAACTTGCTGGATTGGATTGGGGGCTCATATCCGTGACCGCGAAATCCTGGCTGACATCGGAGTCCGCCGGGATTGCCGGATCGTAGCACCTATTGTTGTGGGCTACCCGACCAGTATTCCTGCTGCTTCTGAAAGACATTCCCCTGATATTCTGAAGGTTATATGATCACTATATCGAAGGAGACAGGTGAGGACATGAGGAGGATAACCCCCGTTTTTCTTGACAAGGCGGGCGCCTTTTCCTATACTTCGACCGCCGTAAAGCCGCAGTCCCTTAGCATCCGCGCGAATGGCGGCTTTGTCCGTAGTGCTCTGCTCAACCCGGGGTTGGGGGAATCACAGTGCCTTTTAATGATACAAAATCGCTGTTTTAATGTCATCCAAGGAGGCCATTTATGGCAAAGATCGACGCCTTTTTCCAGTTGATGCATGACCAGGGTGCATCGGACCTGCATCTCGTCACCGGCCAGCAGCCGGCCCTCCGGATCCGGGGGGAGGTGGAACGGATCAAATTCGATGTGCTGACCAACGACGGGCTTAAAGCGATGCTCTACGAGATCACCCCCGAGCACAAGGTCAAACAGTTCGAGGAGACGGGAGACGTCGATTTCGCCTATGAGATCCCGGGGCTTGCCCGCTACCGCGCGAACTACTTCCAGCAGCAATTCGGCTGTGCAGCGGTCTTCCGCGAGATTCCGAGCAAGATCGTCTCCGCCCATGATCTGGGCCTGCCCGCGGTCGTCTCCAAGCTGGCCTCCCTCCCGCGGGGGCTGGTCCTTGTCACCGGACCGACGGGAAGCGGCAAATCCACGACGCTCGCGGCGATCATCGACGAGGCCAATTCGACCCGGAAGGACCACATCATCACGATCGAGGACCCGGTCGAGTTTGTCCACCAGAGCAAGAGCTGCATCGTGAACCACCGGGAGGTCGGGCGGCACACGAAGTCCTTCACGGCGGCCCTGCGCGGGGCGCTGCGCGAGGACCCGGACATCATCCTGGTCGGCGAGCTCCGCGACTTAGAGACGATCTCGCTCGCCGTCGAGGCGGCCTCCACCGGCCATCTTGTCTTCGGCACCCTCCACACGACAAGCGCCGCCAAGACCGTCGACCGGATCATCGAGGTGTTCCCGTCGGGCGAACAGATGCAGATCCGCTCGACGCTGGCCGACGGCATCCGGGCGGTCATCGCCCAGGTCCTCTTCAAGCGGGTCGATAAGAAGGGGCGCTGCGCCGCCATGGAGATCCTGATCGCCAATTCCGCGGTGCGGAACCTGATCCGTGAATCGAAGACCTTCCAGATCCCATCGATGATCCAGACCGGGAAGAAGTACGGGATGCAGCTTTTGGACGACGCGATCCTGGAGCTCCTGAACAAGGGGTGGATCAGCGGCGACGAGGCGTACCTGAAGGCGAACGACAAGCAGCGGTTCCGGCCGTTCCTGAAGAATCCGCCGACGGACTTCACCGAGGCGTAACCGACCGGCGAAAGGCCTATTGAGGAGGCTTTACCATGAGAAAACAGGAAATCGATTATATCCTGGGCAAGATGCTCGATGCTTACAAGAACGTGTCGGACCTGAACATCACGGTCGGGAAGTCCTTTCAGGTGGAGAGCTCGGGACAATTGACCGGCGTGGATATGGAGCCGCCCTTTCGGAAGCTGACCCCGTTCCAGACGGAGATCTTCGCGCTCAACCTGATCAACCAGGACCGGCGGCTGACGGAGATCCTGCTTTCCCAGGGGTCGTGCGACTCCTCGTACGAGCTCCCGGGAAAGGCCCGCTTCCGCGTGAACATCTTCTCCCAGCGGGGTAACTACTCCATCATCCTGCGAAAATTGGAGACCCGGATTCCGACCTTCGCGGACATGAATCTCCCGGAGGCCTTCCACAAGATGGCCGAGGAGAAAAACGGGATCATCTTCGTGACCGGTGCGACGGGGAGCGGCAAGACGACCTCGCTCGCGGCGCTCCTCAATGATATCAATGAGAGGAAATCGGTCCACATCGTGACGCTCGAGGATCCGGTCGAGTACTCCCATCCGCACAAGATGGCCACCTTCAACCAGCGGGAGATGGGGAACGATTTCGACACCTTCGCGAATGGGCTCCGCGCCGCGCTTCGCCAGGCGCCGAAGGTCATCCTCGTCGGCGAAATGCGGGACCGGGAGACGGTCGAGATCGGCCTCTCCGCCGCGGAGACGGGCCATTTGGTCCTCAGCACCCTCCATACGGTGGACGCCGGGCAGACGATCAACCGCGTCCTCGGCATGTTTTCCTCCGAAGAGGAGACCCAGGTCCGGATCCGGCTCGCCGATACGGTCCGCTGGATCGTCTGCCAGCGCCTGCTGCCCAAAGAGGGGGGCGGGCGCGTCGCGGCCTTCGAGATCATGGGGTCCAACCTCCGGGTGAAGGAGACGATCCTCCACGGCGAATCGGAGGGGAAGACCTACTACGAGATCATCCAGGCGGGGAAGGCCTTCGGGATGGTCACCTTCGATGACTACATCATCGAGCTTTTCAGCAAGGGGCAGATCAGCGAGGAGACCGGGAAGGCCTACGCCTCCAACAAGGGAATCGTCGGCCGCGGCATCGACACGGTGAAGAGCTCGCGGGGGCAATCCACGACGGACATCGGCAAGCTCGAGGTGGACAAGAGCTATGGGAAACCGGCGAGAAAATTCTAAGAAGAATTTAAAGAGAGGGGACAGATCATGGAAGAGCAGAAGGCCCTTTTGAATGAGGTGGCGGCGGAGGGTTACGATGCCGCGGACCGGCCGTTCGACTTCGTCGGGGAGGGAGGCGCGACCGCGCTCATCTGCGAACCCGATCCGGCCGCACGGGAAAAGATCGGCAGCGGCATCAAGGCGCTGGGATACCAGGTCACAGCGCCGGAAACGGCCAAGGAGGCCCTCAAAGCCATGCGGTTTCACATCTTCGACGTCGTTGTCGTAAACGAACTCTTTGACACGGCGAATCTGGAGGCGAATGACATCCTTCAGTACCTTGAAAACCTGAGCATGACGACGCGGCGGCGGTTCTTCGTGGCATTGGTCAGCGAGAAATACCGGACGATGGACAACATGGCCGCCTTCAATCGGAGCGTCAATCTCGTCATCAATCTCAAAAGCATCGATGATGCGGGAAAGATCATCAAGCAGGGCGTGGCCGACAACAAGGCCTTCTACCACATCTTTCATGAAACGCTGTTGAAGATGGGGAAGGGCTGAACGATCACCCCATGGTAAGGTCCCTACCGCTCTCCGCCGCCATCATTCTGCTATCATTCCTGGCATGTTTCGTCACGCCTTTGTCCGCCGCCGAACCGATCGCGGTCGTCGTAGAAGGCCTTGAGGGCGATGTCCTGAAAAATGTAAGGGACATGCTCGTGCTCCCCTATGGATTGGTTCAGGAAGGAAAGGTGGATCGGTTGTGGCTCGAACGTTTCGGGCGGCAGGCGGATGAAAAGATCATGACGGCGATGGCGCCTTACGGCTATTACAACGCCCGGGTCACAACCATGATCGAGGAGACGGGCTTTGGCGCTTATCGCCTGCGGGTCAGCGTGATTCCGGGAGAGCCGGTCCGCGTCACGGAGGTGACGCTCGCCCTGCATGGCCCGGGCGCGGATGAGGAGCCGCTGAAGAGTGAGGCGGCCGCATTCCCCCTGAAAAAGGGCGGTGTGCTGCTGCAGCAGAGATATGAGGAAGCCAAGGGAAAGCTTCTCTTCCGGGCTCAGGAGCTGGGATACATAGACGCCGATTTTGCCGTGCACGAAATCCGCATCGCGAAGACGGCCGCCGCCGCGGATATCCAGTTGGAGATGGAAACAGGCCATCGGTATTTCTTCAATGGGGCGAGAATCGAAGGGGCGTCCGATTATCCCGAGGAATTCGTGCGGCGTTATCTGGCGTTCAAGCCGGGAGAGGCCTTTTCTTACGCCCGGCTCGGGGAGACGCAGCTCAACTTCACAAACTCCGAGCGTTTCCGAGAGGTCAATGTCACGCCGGAAAAAGCGGAGGCCCGAGACTTCCATGTGCCGGTGCTCGTGCAGTTGAAACCTTCGCCCAGCAAGAGTCTCCGCCAGGGAATCGGATACGGCACGGACACGGGAGGAAGATTCAATGTCCGGTACCGTGACCTCAATATGCTGCACCGCGGCCATGAATTCTATTCGAACCTCTACGTCTCCGAACATCTCCAGGGGATGGCGACCGGCTACATCCTTCCGGACGCGGTGGATATCCGGAGTTCAACCGTGCTGCAGCTCAACCTCCAGCAGGAGGATGCTTCCTCGTACACGAGCCGGTTGATCGCCCTGGAGCTGGACAAAAACCGCAGCCTCGGCAAGAAGGAGCTGGGGACCGCCTACGTCAGTCTGCAACGGGAGGAATATACCGTCGGCGCCCAGGATTCGAGTGCGCGACTGATCTTGCCCGGCCTGCGACTTTCCGGGGATCATTATGACAACCCGACGCGTCCCGACCGGGGATTCCGCTATACCCTCGATCTGCGCGGAACAAACCGGTGGCTCGGCTCGGACACGGAATTGCTTCAGCTTATCTCCGCGGGGAGTCTTCTGTTGCCGCTGCCGTGGCGGCTTTCCCTCCAGACGCGGGCCAGGGCGGGAATCACGCTTTTGAGCGATCCGTTGAGCGATCTGCCTCCGTCGCTCCGTTTCTTTGCCGGCGGGGATCAGAGCGTGCGCGGCTATGCCTACCAGTCCCTCGGCCCGCTTGATGCAACCGGACAAGTGGCGGGGGGGAAGCATCTCCTTGCCGGCAGCGTTGAGCTCAACCGGGCCCTTTTCAGCGACTGGGGCGTCTCCGCATTTTACGACGCCGGCAACGCCTTCGACTCCTTCACCGGGATCCGCCTCTTCCAGGGGGCGGGGCTCGGCCTGCACTATTACACCCCGGTGGGCGCCTTGAACCTCTCCGTAGCGCGGCAGATCGGGGTGGACGACCCGGGATTTCGCATTCACTTCACGGTGGGGTTCGAACTGTGAAACGGCCGGCGGCATACGGGCTGATCGCCGCGCTGGCGGCGGCCCTCATCGGCGCGGGGGGATGGGGC
>MNZQ01000026.1:0-13966 GCA_001873745.1 Syntrophaceae bacterium CG2_30_58_14 | reverse complement strand
GTACGACGGACGGCGCCCGCTGGCTCATGGACGCGGTTTCACGCCACACGCCGCTTGCGATCTCCGCGCAGGATGTCAAGGGAAGGCTGTTCGACCGCCTGCAACTGGTGGGCGTTCGCGTGGCCCTGGCGCCGGTGGATGTGAGGATGGAGCGCCTCGAATTCCGCTGGGCGCCGCTTGGCCTCCTTTCGGGAAAGATTGCCGCAAAAGAGCTGACCCTGACCGGCGTGCATATTCGCGACAACACCCCCGAGGAAACGCCGCCGGATCTTGCCTGGCCCCGGGTCTCCGGATTGGCTCGGTTTTTCGACGGGCGGATCGAGCGCCTGCGGGTGAGCGGCCTGACCTACCGCCGTCTCGACGGGTTGCCGGTGAACATGACCACCCTCTCCTCCTCCGTGGCCTGGCAAAATGCGCTGTTGTCCCTCTCCGACCTTGCCGTTATTGCACCGCCCGGCCGCGTCACCGGGAGTATTGCGGCCGGCCTTTCCCGGCCGTCCCTCCGATTTGACCTTGCCGTCGCCCCGGCTGTGCCCGTCGCGGGGATGGACGCCTTCTCCCTGCAGGGCCGGTTTCTTCCCGGACGGGGCCCGGAGCAACTGGCGGGAAAATTCACCGCGACGGGTTCATCCGGCAAAGTGAAGCGCCTGGCGCTCGCCGGAGAAGCGGGGATGACCATCAAGGCCTTCAATCTGCGACAGCTTCGCCTGACCGGACCGGGCCGACCCGGCACGGTCACGGGTGGGGGGACGGTCACGCTTACCGCCCGGGAACCGCTCCTGGCGCTTCAGCTTGGGGCGGCAGGCCTCGATCTGGCCCCCGAACTCAACGTGCCGACCGACCTCTCAGGGACCCTGACGCTCACGGGCGCTCCGGGGCTCTACCGGGGCGAGTTCACGCTTGCCAACCGGGGGAAGGGGTGGCGGAAGGCGCACCTCTCCGGCGCGTATCAAGGAGACGGCGGGGGGGTAAAACTGGCCCCGTTGACCGGCTCGCTGCTTGCCGGGTCTGTGCAGGGGAGTCTGGATGTCCGCTGGCGCGACGGGATTTCCCTGGAGGGAACGATCAGCGGAAGAAATCTCAACCCGGCCGGGATTGACCCCGACTGGACGGGGGTGGTCAACTTCGATCTCGCGGGGAACGGCGCGTGGTCGGGTCAGACCCCGCCAAAAGGGAAGGTGGGCGGCAGGCTTTTGGAGAGCCGTCTGCACGGGCAGGCCCTGACCGGGGCGCTTCAGGCGGATTTCGCCCATGGCAACCTCCACATCGATCGTCTAACGCTGCAAGGAAAGGGATTCGCGATCAACGCGGGGGGCGAGTTTGGCAAGCGGCTGGCCTTCGACGCCCAGGTCGGCGACTTGGGACGGCTGGTCCCTCGGACAACCGGGGGGCTTCGGGCGGATGGGTGGGTACGCTGGCGTGACGGGCGTCTGGACGGCGCCGTCACCGGACGGGGCAAGGAACTTGCCGTCGGCGGGTTGCGGATCGCAGCCGCGAACCTGTCCGCGCGGCTCGGGGGAGAGAAGGGATCCCCCCTGCACATCGCCGCAACCCTCCGCAAGGTGGCATACGAAGGCTTTCAGGCCGATTCGGCGACCCTGGATGCAGACGGGACCGCCCAACGGCATACGGTGAATGCGGCGCTCCACTCGGGAGGCGCGGAAGTGCGGGTAGCCCTCTTCGGGGCATACAGCCGGGGGGTCTGGCAGGGGAAGATCGTCCGTTTCTCCGGCCATGATGCCGTCGGGCCGTGTGGCCTTGAGGCGCCCGCCGCGCTGTCTGTTGCCGTTGGGCGAATCACGCTCGCTCCCCTCGTCATCGCGGGTGCGAAACCGGAGCGGCTTGAAATCGCCGCCGATTTGACCGGGGAACCGCGGGGCGGTTCCGTCCTGGTGGTGTGGAATGGCCTGAATTTGGCCAGGCTGAACCCGTGGCTTACGGAGGTGCGAGCGACGGGAGCCAGCGCCGGAAATATCCGGCTGCGCTTTCCGGAGGGGAAGCAGCCTGCCTTTTCGGGGAACGCCCGTGCGGTGGGAACGGTGACGGCGGAGGGCTACGGGATTACCGTACAGGAAGGTTCGCTCCGTCTCGACGGGGGTGAACAAGGAATGCGCGTTGGGATGGAGCTGCGCCTGGCCGGCGGGGGAATGCTGAATGGAGCCTTTTCGTCCCCCTTGCCTGCCCGCTTGGCCATTCCGGAAACCGGGGAAATAACGGCGGAATGGGCGGATATTGACCTGGCGCTGCTCCGTCGCTGGTTGCCCAACGATGTCATCCTCGCCGGACGCCTCGCCGGGCAGGGCACAGGGCGCATCCTCGCCGGGAAACGGCTCGACCTCACGGGGAAGGCGTCCCTCGACCGGGGGAAGATCCGCTGGCAACAGGGAAACGAGGCGCTCGATGCCACCCTCCACACGGCGGAGCTCACCTTGGGTTGGCAGGGAGCCCTGCGCGGCCCCGTCTCGAAAAGCGACGCCGGACGAATCGTCCTGGCGGGCCGGACCGGCGCCTCGGGTGTCCTGACCCTGGATGGGCGCCGGATCATCCTGGAGCAGGTTGCGCTGAGCCTTGACGGAAATGAACGCGGCATGCATGCGAAAATGGACCTCTCCCTGGCCGGTGGGGGAATCGTGAAAGGGCGGTTCTCATCACCCCGGCCCGCAGGTCCGGCTATCCCCGGCGAGGGGGAGGTGGACCTGGAATGGGCCGGCATCGACTTGATACTGATCCGCCCCTGGCTGCCCCGTTTAGTCAACCTGGAAGGGAGTTTCGCGGGCCGGGCGACGGGAACCCTTCTTTCCGAACAGAGGCTCGCGCTGAAGGGCGACGCCGCCCTTTCCGGGGGGAAGGTTCGCTGGATGAGGCAGGGAGGGGAGATCAGCGGAAACCTCCGCTCTGCTTCCCTCTCCTGGGACTGGCGGGGGGAGGCGCTTCGCGGCGCCGTTGCGCTGGCGCTGGCGGAGCAGGGACAGGCCCGGGGGAGTTTTCAACTGCCGCTCCCGGCGCGCTTCCCCGCCGTCCTCGACCGCAAGGGGCCGCTTCAGGCGTCGCTGACCGGGCAGGTTCGGGAGCAGGGGGCTCTCGCCTCCCTCTTCCCGGGATTGATCCGGGAGAGTCACGGGGAGCTTGACGCCAACCTGCGGGTCAACGGGACATGGGAGGAACCGAAGATCGAGGGGATTCTGAAGCTGGCCAAGGCCGGGGCGTATCTGCCCACGGCGGGCATCCATGTCAAGGAGGTCCAACTCGCGATGCACCTGGAAAAGGAGCTCGTTCGCATCGATTCCTTCCGGGCTCTATCCGGCCCCGGCCATATCGAGGGGACGGCCCTCGTACGGCTCAAGGGGTGGCAGGTGGCCGGCTACCAGGGAAGCATCAACGGCGAGCGGTTTCAGACCGTCTATCTTCCCGAGCTGCAGATCCTCAGTTCCCCGAACCTCACATTCGAAGGCACTCCGAAAAGGCTGAACATCCGGGGCGAGGTGCGCCTGCCGGAGCTGCTCATCGTCAGCCAGCCGACCCGGGCGCTTGTCCTGCCCAGCAGGGATGTGATCCTGGAGAGGGCGCCGAAGCCCGCCGAAAAGAGCTCCCCCCTGGCTCTGGATGTCCAGGTCCGGATGGTGCTTGGAGAGAAAGTCCTGGTCAAGGTGGAAGGGATCGACGCCCAATTGGACGGGAGCATCGATCTGGTGTTTCGAAGCCTTGATAAAATTACGAGCAGGGGCGAGATCAGGGTGGTAAAAGGACGCTACAAGGCCTACGGGGTGGACCTGGAGATCGTCCGCGGGCGCCTGTTTTATGCCGGAGGACCCATCAACCAGCCGACCCTGGATATCCTGGCGCTTCGCACCGCAGGCGACGTGCGCGCCGGCGTCACGGCCGGGGGAATCCTCCGGGCGCCGGTGATCAAGCTCTACTCCGAGCCTGCGATGCCGGACGTGGATATCCTGGCCTACATCGTCTTCGGCCATCCGCTCGGCAACGGCAACAACGGCGAACAGGCGGCCATGATGGCGCAGGTGGCCAGCGCGCTCCTCTCCCGGGGACAATCGGTCACCCTGCAGGAACAGCTCAAGAACCGGCTGGGGCTCAGTACCCTGGAGCTTCAGACTACCGGAGAAGCCCCCGGCCGCAGCGGATATAAGCAGCTTCCGGTCGCACCCGCGGGTGTCGCCCCGGCAAGACAGACAGCCGGCATCTCCCAGACGATGCTGACCGTAGGAAAATATCTGACGCCCCAGCTCTATTTCAGTTACGGGCGGTCGCTCTTCACCGGCGGCAACCTGTTTCGCCTCCGCTACGACATCTTCAAGCAGTGGCAGATTGAAACGCAGACGGGGAGCGAGAGCGGCGTGGATCTCTATTACAAAATCGATTTTAATTGATGCGTATGCCGACCGGAAGGGGTGTATAAAGAAAAAGCCCCGGGGACGATCGGGTCCCCGGGGCGCCATCTCAGCAACTGGAGCAGGAGCCGCAGGCGCCTTCCTGACTCAGGCCGGAGGTCAGCTTGAACCCACCTCCCCGCGGTGTGGTAACAAATTCGACTGCAATGGGTTTGACCTTATCCAAAAGGCCCTTTTCGACCAGGTAGGTAACCCCCCGGTCCTCGAATACCTCGTCGTTCGGTTTTGACTCATCCAGAGCCATGCCCAGAGAGGGCCCCGATCAGCCGCCCTCCTGCATGAGAACCCGGATGGAAGCGGCCTCCGAGCGACTCTTAAGGAATTCCTTAATCATCTCACTCGCTTTTTCAGATACAGAAAACATGGTTATCTCCTTTTTTCGGACCTTTTCCCGGTCCGTCAGAATTTTGCTTAAGTTAACGATTATTCCATTTTTGTCAAATGATATTTTTCCACCTATTTTCCCTGCGACCGTTACCGCGCGAAAAATCGTTGACACAAATCCCGTCGTTCTTTATCATGATCTCAAAATTCATCCGCAAGAAAAGGAGACGGGAGATGAAAAATCGGCTCGTTGTGATTCTGAGTTTGGTCCTCCTTACAACAGCGCCGGTCCGGGCGGAGAATTACACGGTCCGGGGCGGGATGGGTGCGGAGATCCGTTATGAGCTCCGGGAGACGATCACCACGGGCGATGGCGTAAGGAAGGCCACGCTCAGCTTCGTCACGCCCCGGAATTTCGACTCCCCCACCTTCCGTCAGGAGATCCGGGACGTCGATGTCTCGTTTGCTCCCCGTCCCGATGAACAGCAAAAAAGCGAAGACGGCAGGGGCAACCTTATCCTTACCGCCGTGTGGAACAGCCCCCCCGGCCTGATCGATGTCCGCTTCTCGGTCACCGCGATCAACAAGACGGGTCTGGAGACCATCGAAACGAAGGCCCCTTTCCCGCTGACGACGGTCGCACGCGACTTCCGGGATTATCTCGGGGCGACGGAGCAGGTCCAGTCCGATCATCCCCGGATCCGCTCATTGGCGGGCGAGCTTACAAAAGGGGTCGCCACCGAATTCGATGCGGTCCAGCGGCTGATCTCCTGGGTGGTGGATCATGTCTCCTACGTCAGTCCCCCGTTGAAGTATGATGCGGTTTACGCGCTCGAGTCGGGGAAGGGGAACTGCCAGAACTTCTCCCACCTGAGCGCCGCGCTTCTTCGGGCCTCCGGCATCCCCGTCCGGATCATCAACGGCATCACCCTGAACCGCCCCCTCGACGTGGCCTGGCAACAGGGGGTCATGACCTTGAAGATGGGGCAAGGCCGTCACTCCTGGATCGAGGTCTGGTTTCCCGATCTGGGCTGGGTGCCTTTTGATCCGCAGAACTCCGTACTTTTTGTCTCCAGCCGTTTCATCCGCGTCGAGGTGGGCGTCGATAACAACGAGACGAAAAACGACGGCCTGCTCACCTGGACCCAAGCCCGCGACACGGCCGGGAAGCCCACGCTCCAGGAGGCTGTAAACGCGGACTTTCGGAAGGATGAGGTCCGGCTCCGGGGGGAACGGGAGACCTACGGTCCCCGGAACCTCCTCCTCAGCCCGCAGGTCCGGGCATCGTTCCAGCCGCTTGAGATCAAGCCCCTTCCTCCTCTGCCTGTCTATACCGAGGCCGAGAGGCGCGCCTTCCGTTTCGAGGCGCCCCTGGTCTACGGCAACCTCGCGTTTCCCGAGAACGTCGATTTCGCCTTCCCGCGGGTGACCCGCTCCGCCGGCGGGGACGCCTTCGAGATGCGCCGCAATTTCCTCGTCGAGACCGCCGAATACGTGACGACAAACCTGACCCAATACGCCCAGGTGGTGATCCTGCAGAAGCCGGTCCGCCTTGAAAAAGTGGGCCTCGCGCTGCACAACTTCGGCGGGGAGGGGGCGCTGTGGGTGGACGTTTTTGCGGATCGGGACGGAAAGCCCGGCCCCCCCATCGCGGCGAGCGCCCTCGTCAACGTCGAGGAGATCTCCCCGCGGCCGGGCTACCGGTGGGTGGACTTTGATTTCAGCCGGGAGAACACCATGCTGATGCCGGGCGCCTACTGGATCGCGCTGGGATTTTCCGGAAGCCCGATTGTCAACTGGTTCTACACCTACGGGAAACCGGTCGGCCCCGTGCACGGCACACGCTACAAGGGGGTCTTCCAGGGAGACTGGAGCGGCGCGCTGAATTATGAATTCAATTACCGGATCGTCGGCCGGACGGTGAAATAGAATGTCCCGCCCGCCCCGGTTTTATCCGCCGGGAACCGGACAGCGTGTTTTGGTTCCCGGCGGATGTTTTTCTGCGGCGGGTCAGGGAATCATTTCTTCGCCTTGGCCGGTTTCTTGGCTGCCGGTTTTGCCTTGGCGGCCGTCTTTGCTTTCGCCGACGCCTTCGCAACCGCTTTTGCCGGGGCCTTGGGTTTGGCAGCGGCTTTCGCCGGGGCTTTTGTTTTAGCAGCGGCTTTTGCCGCGGCCTTGGCCGGTTTGGCTGACGCCTTCGCCAGCGCTTTTATCGGCGCCTTTGGTTTAGCAAGGGCCTTCGCCGGGGCTTTTGCCGGCGCCTTCACGGGGGCCTTTGTTTTGGCAGGGGCCTTCGCCGGTTTTACCGGCGCCTTCGTCACTTTTGCCATACGCGCTTCCTCCCTTTAAAAAATGCGATTCCGCCTCACCGGGCCCCGGCCTGACCGTGCCCTCCTGCGTGCGAAATCGTTCGCTTCACCAAGGTGGTCTCCCATCCATGAACGTTTTTGTAAAGGGCTTCGTTTTGCATCCGGGCGACGTTCCCTTCCCGGAGTTTTTCTCCCTGCCGATCCGTTTTCATTGCGCCTCTTCGCTCATTTCTCCCCCGACCGCAGGGAACCAAAGAATTCCCGGATGAGCCGGGTCACCTCCGTTGGCTGTTCCATCGGGATCAGGTGTCCGGCGCCGCCGACCAGATGATAAGCGCAGTCCGCAATAAGGCGCCGGACGCGGTCGAGGTTGATGAAGCCCCGGTTCTCGCTCTTTTCTCCTTCCAGGATGAGCACGGGAGAGGAAATCCGGGAGAGGAGCGGCCACGGATCGTACTGCATCCCCCCCATGAAGAGGGCCGCCTCGCGCTGCGGGCTGCACGTCAGCCGGAGTCCCCCCTCTTCTCCGGACATCCCGTGGCGGAGGTAAAGTTCCCGCATCTCCTCATCCCAACTTTGGAACAGCGGGCGGGAGTTGAGATAGGTCAAGGCCTCGTCCCGGTTCCGCCAGAAGTTTGTACGCCGGATCGCCTTGGAGGCAAGCGGATGTTGCTCCACGCTGATGCGGGTCCGGTAGAGTTCCTGCGGAATGAAAATCGGTTCGATGAGAACCATGCCTGCCGCCGGGATTCCATAGAGGGCGTTGGCGATCACGGCCACCGTCGCGCCCATGGAATGGCCGACCAGAAACAGCTTCTCCATGTGGAGTCTCTCGCAGAAGAGGGCGAGATCCTCCGCGAGGGTTCTCCAGTCCACCCCCCCGCTCTCCAGATCAGCGTTGCGATGGGCGCAGAAATAGGGGGCGAATATCCGATAGTCGCCGACAAATTCGCGGGCGACGGGATGCCAGAGCCAGGGCAGAAAACCGGTGGCATGGAGGAAGATCAGGGGCGGACCCTCCCCTTCGTACCGGAGAGATGCGAGTTCCGCATCCCCGATATTCTGGATGAACGTTTGCGGAATGAGACCGTTCGCCGCCTTCCCGTTCATTTGAACCAGAGGGTGAACGCGTCCAGGTTCGCCCTTTCCCTTGTGAACTGGTTGATCGGCGCCTCCTTGTCGGGATAGCCGACCGCGACGCCAATGATCACGGCCTTGGTCTCCGGGATCGGGATGATCTCCCGGATCAGCGCCGGATAGCGAACCGATGCGGCCAGAATGCAGCTCCCCAGCCCACGGGCGTGGGCCAGCAGACAGACGGTCTGCATGATCGCCCCCGTGTCCAGCATCGCGTATTCCCGGGGGATGCCTCTGTCCACTGAGAACAGCAGTAGAGCGGGGGCGCTGAAGAGGGCGAACATCTCGCCGGCATAGCGGAGACGCGCCTCCTTGTCTCTACGGGGAATCGAAAGCGCGGTCAGAACCTGTTTACCCACATCCCCGTAGCGCTGTTTCAGAGGTTCGGGCCAGGCTTCGGGCATCGGGGTGTCCGGGTTGGGGGTGACGCCGTCTATGAGATGCTGCCGGTTCGCCTTTTGGAAGCGGTCCAGGACCGCCCCGGTGACGACCGCGACCTCCCACGGTTGGGTATTCCCCCAGGAGGGGGACCAGCGGGCCGCTTCCAGGATCTCCCGGAGCAATGGCTCCGGAACGGAATCCGGTTTGAACCGCCGGATGCTCCTCCTCGTCGTAACGGCCTGAAATATCTCCATCGTTCATCCTTTCTCCCCGAGGGGTCTGCTTTTCCGGTGCGTCGGTCAGAAAATAAAGACCGCCGCCGCGATCACCGTGGTATAGCCGCTATTCTTCACGATGGTCGATTGGGTGACGTTTCGGGTTCTGACGATCTTCCCGCTGATCTTGAAGATCTCCTTCTTCTCATCCCAGCTTTCATCAACATTGAAATCGATGCCCAGCGTCGATGCGAGCATGGCCGCGGCCATGTCCTCCGCGTAATCGCCCGCATGTTTCTCCGTCTGGCCGAAGGCGTGGTGTTCGCTGATGTATCCGTGGGATCGCTGATCCGCCGGGATGGCGCAGCCGACCGACGCCGCCAGGAGGCGCTTCGGTTCATTGCTGCAGCAGCGACTCATGACGCAAAAGGTGATCCCCCCTGCGATCAACCCCTTGAGCCCCTGCGTTTTTGATATCATCTTGCAGTTGGGGGGAACGATGCTGGAGACCTGCACCAGGTTGCAACGTTCAATCCCCGCATCGCGGAGCGCCCGCTCGAAGGAGTGGAGTTCATCCTTGTGGGCGCCGACGCCTTTTGTGAAAAAGATCTTCCTGGGAACGTGACCCTCCATCGGCCTTCTCTCCTCGCCATTGGAAATCAGGGGACGGCCCCCCACGCTTCTTGGGAAAACGGGACACCGGCTTCCCTTTTTTCCAGACTTTCAGGCAGCGGCGGGGAATATACCAAGCTTCCGGCGGGATTGCCATAAAAAATTTCTTCCCTTCTCCTTCCTTGACATGCATGGCCCCTTCCCCTATACTCCGCCCATCCCGCGGCAACAAAACCGACCGGAACGTGATCCCGTATTCCATCGTCGAGAGGGGTCTTCACCATGGAACAGCCGCCGCGCATTTCGATGGACTTCACCTGGAGGGAGATCGCTTGAGCAAACCAGTGGAACAACCTGCCGGGCCGCTGCCGGCCTTTCTCGGCAACGGCCTTTCTTTTCTGAAACGGCAGCAGCGGGACTGGAAAATCACGGTTTTACGCACATCCCTCGACAAACTGGCCTACCAGATGGTCTTCCCCTACCTCTCCATCTATATCGTGGCGCTGGGGGCGACGGGCACCCAACTGGGCATCGTCAACAGCATTGGCATGATCATCGCCGGTTTCTGCGGACCCTTTACCGGTTGGCTCATCGACCGAATCGGTCCCAAAAAAATCTACCTGATCGGCATTGGTTTCATGGCCGTCTCGTACCTGACCTACGGCCTGGCGAAAAACTGGGGGGTAACCATCATCGCGATGGTGGGCTACTGGCTGGGTTTTTCCACCAGCAGCCACAGTTGTGCGACCATCTGCGGCAACTGCTTGGTCAACCGGGACCGGGCCACCGGCATGCTGATCTGCGAGACGGTCGCCGCGGGTCTCCTGGGGATGGCCGGACCGATGCTGGCAACCTGGATAGTCACGCTGTATGGCGGCGTCAATATCGATGGGTTAAGACCCCTGTTCTTTTCAGGTTTGATCATTACGATCGGTACGTTCGTGGTTGTCCTGACACAGCTTTCGGAACGAAGGTGGGTGAAAGCGGGCAGCCAGAGGCCGATCATGTTGAAAGATATCTCCGAGGTCCTCAAAGGCGGCGGGCATCTGAAAAAATGGCTGGTCGTCGCCTCCATCGCCCAACTGCCGCTGGGAATGGTTTTCCCCTTCACCCAAGTATTCGCCTACCAGATCAAAGGGGCGAATGAATTCATCCTGGGCGCCATGGTCACCGGATCGGCGCTGGCATCGATCGCGCTGGCTATTCCTCTCGGCAGGCTGGCGGACCGGATCGGCAGAAAGAAAATACTCTATATCACGATTCCGCTTTTCTGGGTTTCCATCCTGATGCTGATCCTGGCGCCCTCCCCGGCTTTTCTGGTCATCGCCGGCATCCTGCAGGGCTTTTACTTTATCGGCGCCTCGATCTCCGCCGCCATCGAAAGAGAACTGGCGCCTCCCGAACAGATGGGAAGATGGATCGGCATCAACCGGTTTTTCAAGATGCTTCTGGGCGCCTTCCTGGCCCTGACGGCGGGGATCATCTGGGACAGGGTCGGACCGCAATACGTCTTCATCCTCTTCGTCGGCATCGACCTGCTGATCCGAATGCCGCTCTTGATCAGCATCCCGGAAACCCTGCACAACCGCTTCACACCCGGAGTCGACGAGGGGGCAGTCAGGCAGTCCTTCGCAACTGCTCAACGGACAGGAGCCAGAATTCAGAATAAACCCTGAATTCTGGCTCCTGAGTCGTAAGCCGGGACAGCGGGGGATTATGCTCCGCCGCAGGTGAATGCACGGAGAGGCTATCCCGCCAGGGATTCCCGCTCTTTCAGATGGTCGCGCACGCCTGTGCGGCGGAGGTCCAGTAGGGGGACATGCCGCGCAGCCTCTCGATGATGGGGGGCATCTTCTCGATCACGAAATCGATCTCCTCCTCCGTATTGTAGATGCTCAGGCTGAACCGGATGGAGCCGTGGGCCATCGTGAAGGGGACGCCCATCGCGCGCAGCACATGCGAAGGTTGCAGGGAACCGGAGGTGCAGGCCGACCCGGAGGAGGCGCAGATGCCGTATTCGTTCATCAAGAGCAGGATCCCCTCCCCCTCGACAAACTCGAAGCTGATGTTCGTCGTGTTGGGAATTCGCTGCTGAATGTCCCCGTTGACCCGACATTTCGGGATGCGGGCCAGCAGGGTCTTCTCCAGTCGGTCGCGCAGCCGCCTCACGGCGCTGTTTTCCGTATCCAGGTGGCGGGCCGCCAGTTCGCAGGCCTTTCCCAGCCCGATGATGCTCGGGGTGTTCTCCGTGCCGCCCCGACGTCCCTTCTCCTGATGCCCCCCGATCAGAAACGGGGAAAACCGCGTTCCCCGGCGGACGTAAAGCACGCCGATCCCCTTGGGGGCGTGGAGCTTGTGACCGGAGAAGGAGAGCATGTCGATAGCGCTCTTCTTCATGTCGATCGGGATCTTCCCGGTTGATTGCACCGCATCGGTGTGGAACGGGATGCCCCGTTCATGGGCCAGCTCCGCCGCCTTTTCCACCGGGAAGAGGGCCCCCGTCTCGTTGTTGGCCCACATCAGGCTGACCACCGCCGTATCGGGGGTCAGCCTGTCGACGAACGGCTCCATGTCCAGGATGCCGTTCTTGTCCACGGGCAGTTCCGTGATCCGGTAGCCCTGGCCGGCAAGATTGGCGCAGAGGGACTTGACGGCGGGATGTTCCACCCGACTGGTCACGATGTGGCGCCTTTCCGGATAGGTCGCCAGCGCCGAGCGGATGGCGGCGTTGTCGCTCTCCGTGCCGCAGCTCGTGAAGATGATCTCGTCGGGCGTTGCGCCGATCAGCGCCGCGACCTGTTCGCGGGCATCGCGAATCTTCCGGGCGACCTGACCGCCGAAGGAGTGCATGCTGGAGGGGTTGCCATAATATTCATGGAAATAGGGGAGCATCGCCTCGAGCACCTCGGAGGCGACCTGGGTCGTGGCATTGTTGTCCAGATAGACGGTTTTCATGGGGCCACCTCCTCGATGATCAGGTCGGGTGAAACCAGATCCCGGAGTTTCGCCTCGACGAAGTGCTTGAGCGTGATGTCGGACGCCTTGCAGACGGCGCAGGAGCCCCGCGTGGCCACGATGACCCGGTTGCCGACGACGTCGATCAGCGCGATATCGCCGCCGTCATGTTTCAGGGAGGGGCGGATCTCCTTTTCGAGCGCCTCTTCGATCATCCGGATCCTCTGGATGTTGGTCATCTTCGGCGTCGCCGCCGGTTTGGCCTCGGCCCTCACCCTCTCGATGATCTGCCGGATGGCGTCATGGCAGTTGCCGCAGCCGCCGCCCGCCTTGGTGTAATTCGTCACATCCTCGACCGTCGCGAGGTTGTTTTCCCGGACGGCCCGTTCGATCTCCCGGTCCGTCACGCCGAAACACTCGCAGATGATCTGCTCACCCGGCGCCTTGGCCGGCGCCCCCCGGTAATTTTCAATCGCCTTTTCGAGGGCCTCCTGCCCCATGACGCTGCAGTGCATCTTCTCCTGGGGCAGACCGCCGAGGAAGGCGGCGATGTCCTGGTTGGTCACCTTCTGGGCCTCCTCCAGCGTCATCCCTTTGATCATCTCGGTGAGCGCCGAAGAGGAGGCAATGGCGCTGGCGCAGCCGAAGGTTTTGAATTTCGCCTCCTGGATCCGTTTGTTCTCATCGAGTTTGAAGGAAAGTTTGAGGGCGTCCCCGCAGGCGATGGAACCAACCTCGGCGACGCCGTCCGGATTTTCCACTTCCCCGACATTTCGGGGATTGAGAAAATGCTCCTTGACCTTGTCCGTGTATTCCCACATAACGCGCTCCTTAAATTTTTTTGGTGAATGGCCAACCTTGAACCGCCGTCGATTTCGGCCGTATTCTAAGTCCGCCTGACCGGATTGTCAACGGCGGTTTCTTTCGGGGAGACAAAATCAGAGAAATCAGTAACCCTATTCCGGCTAAAAGCTTACAGGTTTTAATTTTTCATATTCCACGGCATTAAACCTCTTCACGGCTTCATTGTCTCGGATAATAACCGGATCCGTCAATACCCGCTCCAAAATACTGGATTCCGGATAGCCCATGACGGCATATTGTCTGCCCACGGCATTGTTGACGAGATCCTGGTAGCTGGCACTATCCCAACTCATGCGGCCCATCTTCTGAAGTTCCTCTTCATCTGCATATGCCTCATGGGCGTCCGTTACCTCTTTAGCAAACAGTTCACCATACATTTTGGCGAGCAGATAACTCCATAAGATATGCCGGTAGGCGTCTTCCGGAATTGGGGGGTTCTGTTGAGCCGCAAGTTGAGCGGCAGTCTCGGCTTTATCGCGAATTTTCATGAGTTGCGCTGCCTTCAGGGGATTACGGGCTATAACGGCGATGTCTATCGGGTTTGGTTTCTTACCGGTCAACAGGGCTGCGATTTTTGTCAAATCATTCTTATCCATGACAAGGCGGTATTCCTCGCCTTTTGTTTCCACTAAAAATTTCGCGGCACACGGTTTCCCCTGGATCTCAAACATCGCGGTAGCCGAAAAAGAGATGGGTATCTTGGTAACGCCGAGTATCGCAAACCGATGGATCTCTTCCTTGAGGGTGCTGAATTGCGCAAGAA
>MNZQ01000007.1 GCA_001873745.1 Syntrophaceae bacterium CG2_30_58_14 | reverse complement strand
TGGTCCGGCGCCGAGGCGCCGGCGCGCGGGCCGTTGTAGAAGAGGGTCATCCGGGGACCGAAGTCCACAGCAAGCCTCAGAAATGTTATCATATTCCCGGGGAGCGACTGGGGAAGATGGCGGCGGTGCGCAATCGTCAGATGGCCCGGAAAGATCGGCATCGGATTGCACAAAACGAGATAGTCGTCCCGGTAGAGGATCGCCTGCTGTTCCGGCGGGAGATGTTCGCGGCAGAGGAAACAGGGGCGCCGCCGAATGGTTTCGGGATCGACCCTTGCGCCGCTGCTGACGATCCGCCGCGGATTGAACTGGATTTTGACGCCCCAGCCGCCGCCGCGGATCTCGCGCAACCGGGCCTCCCCCAGGGCCTCATACCCCGCAGCGAGGCCGGGCCAGGTTTTCTTCTGCCGTTCGAGAAGAGCAACCGCCAAGTCGGCAAGGGGCGTTCCGCTACGCCCGTCAAAAACGGCGGAAGATCGCCTCAGGATCTCCACCCCCGCACCCCGTTTTGTTTTCGACGCGCACGGATCTCGATCGTTCGGAGCCGGTCCTTGTAGGCTTCGTGGCGATTCGCCTGCTCGATGGAAAGGGCGGCGTCCGTGTTCCCCTCCCAGCGGCGGCAGAGGTAGAGGCTGTCATAGATCCGGCCGATCCGGTATTCCCGCGACAGGCGGAGGGCCGCCGCATAATCCTCGCCATAGCCGACGTTCGGAAACCCGCTCCGGCGGAGGATCGCCGTGTTGAAGGCCCTGGGCGCCCCCAGACCGTTGATGCGGAGCGCGTTGTTTCGCCCGTTTACGTCGGTCCACTCCCGGTGGTCGATCAGTCCGGGCGGGATCTCCCGCAGATCGCCATCCACAAGGGTGTATGCGCCGACGACCATTGCGCAATTCCCCCACCGCAGCAGATCGACAAGCCGCAGGAGAACATCGTCTCCCAGGTAGAGGTCGTCCGAATCTAACTGGACGGCGTACCGGCCGCAGGCGTTGGAAAAGATCGCCTCGTTCCAGCAGCCGCCGATGGAGAGGTCCATCCGCTTTGGAACGATATGCTTCATCTCTGGGTGGCGCCCGGCGAGGTCCGCGAGGATGGCCGTTGTGCCGTCGGTGGAATGGTTGTCCACGACGATCACGTTGAACGGGAAATCGGCCCGCTGCGCGAAGGCGCTCTTTACCGCGTCGGCCACGGTCCGGGCCCGGTTCCGGACGGGAATGACGACGCTCGTCTCCACGGGAAAGGGACGGATCGAAGGCGGGACATCCCGGAACAACGGGGCGAGCCAAGCCCCGATCCGCCGGAGGTGCGCTGTCGCGACCGCCTCCATCTCCTCCTGGAACGCCCGGTTCCTTGGATCAACGTAGGCGAACTGTGGGGGACAGATTTCAAATCTGTCCCCCTGCCCGGTTCCGTCCGCCTTGGCCAGGGCGGTCTCAACGACAGAAAGCCGCTCCGGAAGATGGAAGAGCGCCCGATCGGTCGAGAGCTTCAGCCGGAGGTCATACAAGCCGGCCCACCGGCAGGGCGGGATCGCCCCGTACTTCCGGAGCGCCCGGCGCGCGGCGGCCGTAGAGATCAGCATGACGGGACCGAAATCGAAACCGTCGCGGATGCTCCCTGTCTGGTAGTCATTCACCGGATGTTCAAGGATGTTTCCCCCGCGGATCTCGGCGTAATCCGCATAGACCATTCCCGCCCCGGTCGCCTCCGCCGCATCGAATAGACGTTCCGGGGCGCGGGGATCGAGATGGACATCCCCCGAAGAGACATGGAGCAGATAGCGTGTGGCGACCTTGGCGAGAAGGGCGTTCCAGGTCGAGCCGGAAAAGGGATCGGAAACCGCAAGCATCTCACAACACGGCGGAAGTGGAGATCTGCCCCCAGCGTCAAGGACAATAATCTTCCGGATCAGCGGGTTCCGGAGAAGTTCCTCCAGGCGCCCTTCGGCCAGCGGAGCGGCGCCCCGGGGAATCACGGCGGTGATCATGGATGCCCTCCTCTTAAGCCGGCGCCATCATAGACGGCTTTGCAAAAACCCTGATGCCGCGTTCAAGTTTCATCGTTCGCAATTGCGGCGTGTTCCGGGACACGGTCCGATCCCGGGGACACCTTGCGGCAAGGTGTCCCCACATCTCCCCGACGCCCCATTCAGGCGTCATGCCTTCGGCCGAAGACGTTCGGGAAGTACGGCCCGGGGCGCCCAATCCGCGGGGACCAGTTGCCCCGGCTTCTCCCCGGCCTTCTCGATGAGCTTCATCAGACCCGGCCGGGCGAATTCCGGGTGGCCTTCGCGGACCGTGCGCCCGTTGCAGATGGCCTCGGAACGGAGGCGCCGGCCGATCGTCTTCTCCATCTGGCGTCCCAGCCAGAGCACCCGGTCCACATTATACCCGTGTTCGATTCCCATTTCGTCGATCATCACGAGGAGATCCTCCAGCGTGACGAGGCCCACATAACGGGGATCCTTGTAGTAGTATTCCCCCGTTCCCCGGACGGGACAATCGTCGAGGAAGTTGGTCGGCTGCCCACCCAGACCGCCGAGCGTCGCCTCGAAGCGGCAGATGCCCGCCTGAAGCGCGGCCAGAACCGAGGCGGGGGCGACGCGTTTCGTCTCGTGGAAATGGGCCAGATGCACCTCCGGGTAGGGAATGGCATCCAGGATCATCGAGTAGTACCGGTAAACTTGGGCCGGCGAAGCGGAGCCGTCGTGGTCCGCGTGTTCGATGTCGCAAGCGCCGAGTTCCAGGAAGCGCTTGGTGAACTCCACGGCGTCCTCCAACCGGGTCGCCCCGGTGATCGGGCTCCCCCAGATGGTGCTCACCGTGCCGTTCATTTTGATCCCGACGTCGGCAGCCTTCTTGATGCACCGCTCCACCTCTTTCCAGTACTGCGAAAGGGTGGTGCCGGAGTTGGCATAGTGATGTTCCGGGTCAGTGGAAACCATCATCAGGATCCGATCCGGGCCGACGCCCCGCTTGCGGAGTTCGATCGCGGTGTCCACCGCCTTTTCCCGGATGGTTACGGCGGTAAAGGTGATCTCCGCCGGGTTGATCCCCCGGCGCTCGCAGTTCTTCCTGAACCGCTCCCCTCGAAAGTAGGTCAGCACCTTCTCGGCGTCACGGAACTGGGGGATGCCTTCGGGATTGCCGAGGTTCGTCACTTCGATCTCCTGACATCCCGCGAGGATCAGCTCCTCGGCGTAAAAGATCTTGGCCGCCGTGGAGATGGTCTTCTCCTCGTGCTGGAATCCGTCCCGGATGGTAATGTCGCCAATGGTCACCTTCTTCGGCATGCGGGGGAAAATCTTCCAGTAGTCGTACTCCGTCATAAATCTTTCCTCCTTTGCTTTCGTTATGGTTTTACTCTTACCGACCGGCTCGGGGGCGGCACGTTCCTCTTCTGAAGGGGACAGATTTCAAATCTGTCCCCCATGGAGATCCATAAACGGCGATGGCACTAATTAAACTTGCCCCGAATTCGTTGTCAAGAAAAACCTTTGCCGCCCGGACCCCGGGCAACGTCCTCATGCGAAATTCTGTCGGCTTCGTAAAAAGTAATTTTCTCCCTCCCCTTCAATGGGAGGGCCGGGGTGGGGATGGGTTTACATCTCTTAATGACCACATAAACCCCACCCTCACCCTAACTCTCTCCCTGAGGGAGAGGGAATATTGGGACTTTTTTACGAGGTCATCAATTTTGATCCCGGATGGAAGCGGATTCCACTTGAACCGTTTGCCCGACCATGCTACTGAAATCGCCATGAAATGGGACTTCACGACGGTTTGGGGCCGTTGGCCATCGGGGCTTTGGCTGCACCGGATCATTATTGTGATCATGGGCATCGCCATTGTTGTCGCCGCCACGGTCGTCGCCCCGAAATCGACCGCCGATCCGGCCGCATCACCGGAGGACCGCGCGAAGGAGGACCTGAGCCGGTACGCATACCCCAGCATGGAGGGCATCCGCTGGAAGGCGCATTTCGTGAAACCTCAGGAGAATCTGGAGCGGCTCTTTGGAGAGAACTGGGTCGCCGTCGCCCGCTTCAACCGGATCGACCGCCGCCACACCTACCCTGGCATGACGATCAAGATCCCGGAAAACATGGAGGAGATCCAGGATTACACGCCGATGGCGGCAACCTATGAAAAGGCGCGGGAGCATCCCCGGTATATTCTTCTGAACATCACGGAGCAGTGGCTCGGGGCATACGAATACGGCAGACTCGTCTTCTCGATGCCGGCGGCGACCGGCATCGATGGACACCTTACCCCGACCGGGCTCTTCCGGGTGGAGGCGTACCACCGGAAGCACACCTCGTCTCTCTACAAAACGCACAAAGGGGACGCCCAGTACCCGATGGACTACGCCATCCGCTTTCATATCGATAAAGAGAAGGTCTCCTACTGGATCCATGCGCGGGACCTGCACGGGCGGCCCGCCTCCCACGGCTGCGTCGGCGTCTTCGACGAGGCGATGCAGCTCCGGGTTTACGGCGTCCCGGACAGGCCCGCCCTCGAAGACGCAAAGAAGCTCTACGCCTGGGTGATCGGCGACCTCCTGTACGCCGAGGATGACGGGACGCAGAAGCTCCTCCCGGACGGCCCGCCCCTCGAAATCACAGGCGAACTGCCGACGCGACTGCCACCATCGCCGCGGTGAACCGCGCGGCCGCATCGAAAGGGGGACGAATTTTTTTAGCCGCGGCATTGGATTTTGCCCGCACGCTGTGATAGAGTCAGGCCAAAGAGCAGGAAAGCGTCTCTTTGAGAGCTTTGGGAAATACTCTCACTTTGTCATTCCCGCGAAAGCGGGAATCCAGAACTCGGGGACAGATTTCAAATCTGTCCCCAAAAAAGGACTATATTCCTGCTTGTGCAGGAATGACAATTTGCCGAATTTGAGGAGTGATTCAAGCTCTCTGTTTGAGGGATGCCATGACCCCCCGTTTGAGCGCCGCCATTACCGTTCCCGGATCGAGGTCCGGGACAGGCATTGTGTCGCAGGGCGTCCGGAAAGATCCCGGCCGGATCGTTTTCCCGTTCATTTTTGCTATCATTTTTCTGTTTCTTCTGTTCGGATCGGTCCGGCCGGCGGCCGCCGACTGGAAGCCGCTTGTTGAACGCCTGACGGCCGACGGTTTCAACCGACAGACGCTGGAGGCGCTCTTCGATCGCCCGGAGGTCCGTTTCGAGCCGGACGCGATGGCCGACAAGATCCAGGCCCTCCTCCGGTCCCGCTCCGAAAGCCCGGACGACATTGCCCGGTTGAAAACCACCATCCGCCGGGGTTACCTGAGCAACCGGGTCATCGCCCGCGCCCACTCCTATACCCTTGAAAACAGGGTCATCCTGGAAGAAGTCCACACCCTCTATGGCGTTCCGAAGGAGATCATCGTTTCGATTCTGCTGATCGAAACGCATCTTGGCCGGAACACGGGGAACCGCCGCGTTTTCAACCGGCTGGCAAGCATGGCCCTCTCAACCGACCTGGAAACCGTCCGGCCCCATATGAGCGGATCTCTCCTCACGCCGGAGAACTGGGAGTTCGCCCGTCGCCGCTGCCGCGAAAAGGGCGACTGGGCCTACAACGAGTTCAGGGCGCTGCTCCGCCTGGCCGACCTGGACGGCCTCGATCCGCTCGAAATCCGGGGGTCGATCTACGGGGCGATCGGCCTGTGCCAGTTCATGCCCTCCAACGTCTTCTCATACGGCGTGGACGCCGACCGGGACGGCCGGATCAACCTCTTCGCCAAAACGGACGCGCTCCACAGCATCGCCAACTACCTGCGCGGGCATGGCTGGCGCCCGGGGATGGACCGGGATGGCGAGCACCGCGTCATCTTCGGCTACAACCACAGCACCGTCTATGCAAACACCGTCCTCGCCATTGCCGAAAAGTTGAAGGACCGGAGCCGGACAAGGCCGTAATTTAATTGGGGGACATAATACCAATTTCCGGTAGGTCAATACCATTAATTGGTATTA
>MNZQ01000019.1 GCA_001873745.1 Syntrophaceae bacterium CG2_30_58_14 | reverse complement strand
AGACGATGGCCAGCCGGGCGGCATCCTGGGCGCCGAAGCCCCGCTCCAGGTTCTTCCGGATCTTCCCCTTGTAGGAATTGAAATTCTCGGCGGTGAGGCCGAGGATGCCGCTGTCGCTCATCTCCGTCAATTCGCGGTCTGCGGCCGCCTTCCGATAGAGTTCCGTGATTTCGCGTTGCCGGTCAGAAATTCCCTGAAAGTCGAGGTAACATTCAGCGCATCCCCGGCAAGAGACGATATCGCTGGTGTTTTTCCCTATCTTTTCCCTTTCAGGGCGGGGAAATGTACGAGACGGTTCGTGTTCTGAAGGACCGGCAAGCCGTTGGCATTCCTTTTTTCTGAGGGCGAAAAAGGTGTAGAGGGCGAGACGCGCCGGCATCATGTCCAGTTCGCGACCCCGGTAAATCACCTTGCCTGCAGGAAGGTCGATTGTCAGGCGGACGGGCTCTTCCCGAACCAGGTTCATCATCAGGGTCGCCGGGTCCTTCGGTTCGCGCAGGAGGTCTCCGGCAAGCTGATTCCGGATGGAGACGAAGGGAATCGGGACGAGATTGACGCGGACGTAGCGGGTCTCCTTGCGGTAGGACTGGTTGTTCCGGTCCCACAGTTCTACTGCGACCGACTCCTGCGGCGGATAGAAAAAGTCCCGGCTGCTCTCGAACTCCGGGGAAACCAGAACATGATAGACCCGGTCCTGGGGCCTTCCGTAGAGCTCGGCGGCGAGCATCAGGCAGGCGCTCATCGTTTTCCGACCGCCCGCGATGGAGAAGAAGACGGCCGTATCCGGATCGGCAGTGAAGCGAAAAGTCAGTTCGAGGCACCGGCGGAGGAGCCACTCATTTTCTTCCTCGCTTTCAATGTCGCCGATTTCATTGCCCAGATCGTCCATGACGGTGTGGACGTTCTCGAAGCCGAAGGCGATCGTCGCTGGATCGATGCCGTATTCGGCCAGGTAACGGCGGTAGTAGCCGTCCCGCGGGGAGAGGATAGAGGCAAGGACGGCCTCCTTGCCTTCCCGGGTAGTGATCAGGTGAATCGCGTCCACCCGGCGGCCCTGTTGGTGCAGGGCGTAGAGGGTCTCCGTGACAACCTGGGGGCTCAGGCCCACGACGGCCAGAAGGATGTTCTTCATGCCGACCCTCCCTCCGGCGGAGTCAAATCGATCTTACCGAGCCCGAAGGCGGTCTGCTTCCCCAAGTGGACCTTTTCAGAGAAGCGGATCAGCGGCAGGAATTCACCCAGATTGCCGGCATAATTCACCTCCCCAACCATTCCCCCCATGAGCATCGACTGATCCTGTCGGTTGGAGTAGCGCTTCCAGTCGAACCAGCGGATTGTCGATGATTCCGTTACGATGGCCTTGGCCCGCTCGACCAGACCGCGGTAATCGAGCGCCGGCTCGCCGTCGCCGTAATATTGCTGCAGGGCTGCCACGCGGCGGAGCATCGCCCGTGTGAGCACATGAAAGGGAAGTTCTGCCTTGAAATGGTTCTCAAATTTGAGGCGAAGCGGGGTAAGCAAGCGGATCGCAATGTGGGAACGCCCTGATTCCGATGAGAGCGATTCTATGGCAAGATCCTCGGTAAATGTCCCGGCGCGGATCTTCCCCTCCCGGCCGTCGTAGACAAGCCTCTCTCCAGAAACAACCTTATCCAGAATGAACGTTGCCCGTTTTTCGCCGACCCGCTTTCCGATGCCGAGATTTCCCATTTCCGTGAAGGCATAGATGAAATAGGGCAGATACTCGTTTACACTACCGAAGAGAAGAAATGTAAAATCAAGACCGTCCCCTTTCCGGTACAGGGTTCGGGTATCGTCTGGCGGTTCGATGACATACGGATGGGGCGGTGCGGCGATCCTTTTCCGGAGTCCCCCGCCTGGTGTTGCGTTTTCCGGTGGACTTCCTACGCCGGGCGGTGGGTCCTCCATACAGATCGAAGGGGTTTCGAAGACCAGGGCATAGACACACTTTTCGCGCAGGATACAGTCCTCGCAGACCTGACGTTTCAGGGCGCATACGACTTTTTTCAATGCATGACCGAAGATACCGCGGAAAGTTGATCCCTTATACTCGGGAAGAAGGGCATCATCATGAAGAATCACAACAAACCGATAACGGCCATACCGCATCGTAACTCCCTCTACTAAAACCTCGTGTCTGACAAATATCGACGATTGCGAGTTTCCATTCCTCGCCGTGACAAAACCATCGGGCTTCCCGAAAACTCCCTGAACTTCAGATACGTCACCGTTTTAAAAAAACAAAGGACTGCAATGTTGCATACACTTTCTCACAGAGAACAAATGCTGCCTGAAAAAAATCCAAAATGGTAAAAAAAGATACCGCTATCAGAAATGATCACTAAAATAGTTTGACTCGGCCGCTATGGCCGAGACGGTTTGAAGTGGATACATTCATACGCCCATGTTCGGAAAAACTCAAGGGCTTTCCCCGATTTTCCGCTCTGATCCGCTGCCGGCGAGCGGATTTCCGCAATCCCATAGTCTCATTTATAAAGGCATAAGACCTGCCTTTCGTCGCCGAGCGTCGCGACAGCAAAATTTCACGGCAGCCCTGCCAGCCAGAGCCAAGCGGGGGCGACCATGATCTGCTGATCGCCGTTGGATATAAGCCGGTAACGATCGCCCGCTTCGATCAGTTGCAGTGCAGGCAACCGCAGCGTCTGCTGAAATTTTCTCAAAGGCGCTGACGGTTCCCGTTCGGTGAGAATCGCTTCAACCAATAGAAACGGTTCATGATTCCTCGTCAATAGAGAGGGTTCCGGAAAACTGCTGTTAAAAAATAGTCAAGACTTTTTTACAGTACATTAAAAATTAGTCGCCGCTTATATTGAAGTCATACTTTTTAACGAAAGGGTTGTATCGCGACGGCCGCTGGGGTATAGGAAGAACCGCAACTTGAAAAAAGGTCCCCGAAACATCCTGAGGAGGTTGGAGCATGAAGGTCACCTTTCTGGGCACGAACGGATGGTACGATACGGAGACGGGAAACACCATCTGCACCCTCGTGCAGACGGAGCGGTACGACATCCTTCTCGACGCCGGAAACGGCATCCGCCGGGCGACCGGCCTTCTCGAAGGCGCAAAACCGGTTTTTCTTTTCCTCAGCCACTTTCACATCGACCACATCGAAGGTCTTCACATCCTTGCGAAGTTCCGGTTCCGGGAGGGGCTGACCCTCTGCGCCCCCACCGGGGGAAGGGAGATCCTGGGAACCTTCATCAACGCCCCATTCACGATCCCCCTCACCGCCCTTCCCTATCCGACCGGCATCCTGGAGATGCCGGAAGAGACCGCGTCCCTCCCCTTCTCCGTCAAGACCCTGCCGCTCCGCCATGCCTCGCTCACGCTGGGCTACCGATTTGAGATCGACGGCCGGATCATCAGCTACTGTCCGGATACGGGCTACTGCGAAAACGCCGTGAACCTGGCCCTCGCCTCCGATCTGCTGATCACGGAATGCGCCTACAAGGAGGGTCAATCCTGCGAAGCGTGGCCCCATCTCAACCCGGAGACGGCGGCGCGCATCGCCCGTGAAGCGGGGGCAAAACGCCTCGCCCTCACCCATTTTGACGCCGGGGTTTATGGTTCGCTTCCCGAACGGAAGGAGTCGGAGGCGGTCGCCTCCGCCCTCTTCACCGCGACGACGGCCGCTGTGGACGGACTGGAGATGGTCCTTTAATCCAGCATGTCGCGGAGCATCGGGATCATCAGGTCCATCGACCGTTTCCCCTCTTCGATCGTTTCGTCCGCCCGGTTGAATTCCATCAGCCCGATGTCGGCAAGTTTGGGCCGGACGAGGATATCCGGTGGATCGGCGAGAAGCCGCTGACGGGTGATGGCGTCCTGCATGATCTTCACGGAGGTTGCCATCACATCGAACAGCGTCGGGCCGCGGCCCGGCTGCTCCTGGAAAACCTGCCGAAAGAGGGTGAGATTCCCGTGCTCAGCCGTCTGGTTGAGGAAGGCTGCCCAGCGTCCCTGGGCGCGCGGCGAAACCCCGTTCCGGCCATTGCCCGGAGGATCGGCCATTCGACGGAGCCGCGGCTTCCCCATGATATCGGAATTCAGGTTGACGGCAATAACGATGTCGGCGCCCATCGACCGGCAGAGCGAGACGGGCACCGGGTTCACCAGCCCGCCGTCGACGAGCCACTGGCCGTTCCGTCCGCAGGGGGTAAAAATGCCCGGAAGCGACATGCTTGACCGAACCGCGTCGATGAGGGACCCCTCGCGGAGCCACACCTCCCCGCCGGTCTTGAGATCGGTAGCCACAGCGGCAAAAGGCAGCGGCAGGTTCTCAATCAGCGGATCGGAGAGAATCTCACGCAGATAGCCGGTGATCCGCTCCCCCTCGATGAGCCCCGAACGGGGGATCATCACGTCCATGAAACCAAGAATGTGCGACCAGGAAAGCTTGCGCACCCACCGGTCCAGCGGATCGAGGAAACCGGCGGCGAAGGAGCCGGCGACCAGCGCGCCGACGGAGGCGCCACAGGCGATATCAATCGCAATCCCCGCATCCAACAGGCTCCGGATCACACCGATGTGAGACCATCCCCGGGCGGAGCCGCTGCCCAGGGCGATGCCGATTTTTTTAGCCATGATTTATTTTGCTCCGTCACATAATCCCATCCACCTCCCGCGCGGACATCACGATGAAATGGAGGCGATTCAGAATATTCACCTCGCTCATCCCCGGATCCATGTCGAGGAAGAGGAGGTTCAACCGGTTGTACAGGGATTTCAATTTTTTCTCCACACCTTTTCCGATGATCTGGTTGGCCAGGCAGCCGAACGGTTGCAGGCAGACGATGTTTCCGATATCGCCCTTCAGCATCGCAATCATCTCGGCGGGAAGAAGCTACCCCTCCCCGGCAAGCCTTCCCGTTTCGGCGATGTATTTCTGCTGGAGCGCCATCAACTTAATGAAGTCATTGTATCCAGCTTCCCTCCCTTCAAGGGGAGGGTCAGGGTGGGGATGGGGTCGCCCAGCTATTTTCATCCCCGTTTGTGACGGCAGGCCGTCATGAGCGTTTCGTTATCCCCCCCGGAGGCGGCCATGCCCACGTCAAAAGCGCCGGCGCCATTTGCACTTCGGTTGCGTTCATGATAAAGGGTCCCGCATGGACGACATCGCCCTCCGCAGTGCTGCGGTCTGCCGCCGCGGCCTGAAAAAGCGAGGCAACCCGATTGCATCTGAATAAGGAATGGCGAACATGCGGAAAGTGCTCCTCGGGGCGGCCTTCACCCTCCTGATCCTCCCGGGAATCGGCGGCGCGGCATTCGCCGCCGCGACAATGCGGATCTCCGTGAGCGTACTCCCGCAAGCCTGTTTTGTCGAACGGGCGGCGGGCAAACATGCGACGGTCCATGTCATGATCCCGAAAGGGGCGAGCCCGGAGACCTACGAGCCGACGCCGCAGCAGCTTGTCGCCCTCACCGATTCCCGGATCTACGTCAAGGTCGGCGCGCCCGGTCTCCCCTTTGAGGAGAAATACCTTCGAACCGCCCTCGACCGGAACCGGAAGTTGACCGTCGTCAACATGTCGGATGGCCTGAAATTCCGGAAAGGGGACCCCCATGTCTGGACCTCCCCCGCCGCCGTCCGGATCGCGGCGCAGAATATCGCCAAGGTTCTGATCGCGCAAGATCCGGCCAACCGGGAAGAGTACCGGCGGAATCTGCTCGCATTTCTCCGGGAGATCGACATGTTGGATAAGGAGATCCGCCAGGCGCTTTCTGCCAGAAAAGGGTACGCCTTCATGGTCTTCCACCCGGCTTGGGGCTACTTTGCCGACGAATACGGACTTACGCAGCTTGCGATCGAAGAGGAGGGCAAGCCGGTCAGCGCGGCCCACATCCGCCAAATGGTCGACCTGGCCCGCGGAAAAGGGATCCGGTCCATTCTCGTCCAGAAGGGGTTTGACACGAAAAGCGCCCGAGCGGTCGCCCGGGAGATCGGGGGAGAGGTCTTGGAGACGGACCCCTTGGAGCGGGACTGGTTTTCCGGCATGAGGTCGTTCACGAAGATTCTGGCGCCGGTCCTGAAGAAATAGGGAAACAGGATACCGATTCATTTTCGGGAGTCCCACAATGGAAAACCTGATCGAAATCGAACATCTCACTTACGGGTATCAGGAAAGAGCGGTTCTGGAGGATATTTCGCTGGCCATCGCACCGCGGGACTTCACGCTGCTGATCGGTCCGAACGGCGGCGGGAAGACGACGCTGCTCAAACTGATCCTCGGCATTCTGACGCCCTGGAGCGGTACCATCCGCTTTCAGGGCGAAACCGGCGGCCGACTCGGCTACGTCCCCCAGTCCGCCCGCTTCAACCGCACCTTTCCGATCTCCGTCTTCGACATGGTCCTGACCGGCTGCATCCGGGGGGACAACTACCTCTCCCGGCATACCCGGGAAGAGGAGGAAAAGAGCGGCGCCATCCTCGAAAAGCTCGCCCTGTACGGGAAACGGAAGGATAACATCACCGACCTCTCCGGCGGCCAGCTCCAGCGGGTTCTCATCGCCCGCGCACTCGTCTCCGAACCGGTTTCCCTCTTCCTCGACGAGCCCACAACCGCGATGGACATCACCTCCCAGACCGACCTTCTCGATCTGCTGGCGGAACTCCAAGAGCGGATGAGCATCATGGTCGTCACCCACGATCCGACCCCCTATGCACAGTCCTACCGCCACATCGCGTGTCTGAACCGGCGCCTCTACTTCCACGGGCGGGGGGAACTGGATTCGGCTACGCTGGAGAAGGTCTATGGCTGCCCGGTGGAAATCCTGGGACACGGCATCCCCCACACGCTGCTCGCCGCTCATGAAGAGGGGAAACGGCCATGAGCGCCATTCTTTCCTATGAATTCATGCAGAACGCGATTCTCGTCGGAATCATGGCGAGCATCGTCTGCGGCGTCATCGGACCCTTCATCGTAACCCGGCGGATGGTCTTCATCAGCGGCGGTCTCAGCCACACCGCATTCGGCGGCCTCGGAATCGCTTACTGGCTGGGAATCCGCCCGCTCTTCGGGGCAATGGCCTTCGTCCTAACAGCCGCCGTTCTCATCGGCCGCCAGGAGGAAAAAAGACTCAGCCAAAACGATCTGTTCATCGGCATCCTCTGGGCCGTCGGCGTGGCCATCGGCATCCTCTTCATCCACATGACCCCCGGCTACGCCCCCGACCTGATGAGCTTCCTGTTCGGGAACATCCTGACCGTCCCGCGCGCGGACGTGCTCATCACCCTTCTTTTGACGCTGATTGTCACCGGCGCGGTGACGATCTATTACAACGGCTTTGTCGCCATTGCCCTCGACGAGGAGTATGCGCGGGCGCGAAGGCTCCCCGTCGCGGCCCTGAAAATGGGGCTGATGATCCTGACGGCCCTTTCCATCGTAACGCTGATCCAGGTCGTGGGAATCCTCCTCGTCATCGCGCTCCTCACCATCCCGGTCGCCATCGCCTCGGAGTTTGCCAGGAATTTTCGCCGGATCATGCTGCTGTCGATCCTCTGCGGCATCCTCATCTGTCTCTCCGGCCTGATGGCCTCCTACTTCATCGAGTTCCCCTCCGGCGCCTCGATCATCCTGATCGGGGGCGCGCTGCTCGGGGTGGTCAAGGGGGTAAAGCGCGTTACCAACCGCCGGAAGACAGCCCTACCATAGCGAACGCCGACAAACCGGCAACATTTTTCAACACATCAGTAAACATAGAGGACAGCAGCCCCGGCGGACAACCTCTCGGTGTACTGCCCTTCCAGATTCAGACGGAATCCCTTTGCCAGCGGTACTTCGATCCCGGTAAATCCTCCAAAAACGTTCTTGTTTTTCATGGTCGTCTCCCCCGATGCAAATGCAGCGCCGACGACGTCCTTGGATGGCGACACCTTTAATTCCGAATAATGGACATAGGGTCCGATATAGATCTTTATGCCATAGGGAACGGTGGCCTGAAAGCCCATGCCGAAATTCACATCCCATAAATTCTTAACCCGAACTTCGACCGAAAAGGGTGCGCCGCTTTGAGTTCCCGAAAGATTATCGGTGAAGTCACTGAAGTAATAGCTCCCCTGGATAAATGCCCCCATGCCGAAGGTCTGGTTGAAAGGATAAAAACCCTTTGCCCCGAGGGTGCTGAAGAATTTCCCGTGTTCTTCAAAATCCGTCTTCGAGGTGGCCGTCGAAGCGGTAGAACTGAAGGCATCGATCAGTTTTAAATCCGACATCCCGACTCTAACGGTGATTTCCCAGCCCTTGCGAGATCCGTAGCCCAACTCCGAATAGACCTGATTCTGCCGGGTTACCCGCTCCGTGCCATTTTTATAATTATCCTCATGAAACCAATATCCGATGCCGGTATGGATTCCCCCTGCCTCTTTTCCAACGGGTTGCGGCGACCCGAAGGGTCCGCCCGCGGCCGCTCTTCCCGGGGCCATCAGAATGACGAACAAAATAATTACGATAGCCTTAAGACTTTTCATATGAACGCATTCCTTCTGATTCATTTTTTCGGTAATTCAAGATCTTCCGCGGGGGTGTTCCCGCCCTTCCGATTGACCTTCTTCAACCGATATTGGACATAGGCGTCGCGGATTGCCACGTAGGGATCGATGGCGGCCCCTTTGAGGGACTCATAGTCGCCGATCTTCAGGGAGGTGTCATTCACCATGTCATATCCCCTGGTTCCCGCGCCGGCATACCAGGGACTAAGATAGCTGTAGGGAGTAAGGAATCCATCCCCAACCAGCCCCACCGTATCGCGAGGGCTGGAAGGCCCGAAAAGGGGCCAGTTGATGAAGAAACCCTGCCCGATTCCGTAGGCGCCCAAGGTTTGACCAAAATCCTCATCCTGTTTCGAGAGATGGATATCCTTGCTCGATGCGGGATCCAGAAATCCCCCTACACCCCATAGTGTGTTTATCGTGAAGCGGCCCAGTTCCGCGGCAGCACCCTCGAAGTTCGCCTGGAGCAGGCAATTGACGAAACGGATCGGGAAGGCGAGGTTCGCAAAAAAATTGCTTACACCGACCCGTGCGGCCTCGGGAACGACCTTCCCATATCCCTGCGCAACCGGTTTGAGCAGCCAAAAGTAAAGCTTGTCGTTGAAATGGTACATGGCCCGGTTGAAAGGCTCCAGGGGGTCGGCAATCTCAGGTTTTGCCTCCCTGCTCACCTTCTCAGGAACTTCGATATCCCCATATTCATCGACGTTCCTGGTTTCAGATTGAACCGGCATCTCGGCGGGGTTTGGAGGAATCTGCACGGGATCGGAGACAATCAGGACCTGCCGGGTCGGAGGAGACACAAGCGGCGGTGCAAGAGTAGCGGCAGGATCTGGACTGTGAGCACAGCCCACAGCGAAAAAAACGAACGGCAGAACGGGAAATGAGAAAAATTTCATATTGGAACCCTATTGCCCCTTCACTTTCTTTCGCAGGATCTCAAGCAACTGTTCAGGCGTATTTTTTGCCAGGATGTCATTAAACTGGGTACGATAATTCAGAACCAGGCTCACATTTTCGATAACGATGTCATATACTTTCCAGGCGCCGCCCTTCAGAATCACCCGATAGGTGATAGGAATCTCCTTTGAAGCGGTAACGATGATTGTTTGAATCTCGGCCTGGGTTTCCGAGACCATGTTTTCCCGGTCAAAGACAATTTTCTCGTCGGTGTAGGCAAGGATTTTGTCGATGTAGGCCTTTTCCAGCACCTGTCGAAAAAGGAGGACGAACTCCTTACGCTGGGCGACATTCATGCTGTTCCAGTGCCTGGACAACGTGCGCTTCGAAAGTTCGACATCATCAAACATGCGTTCATAGATCAGCCGAAGTTTTTCCTTTCGGATCTCTTTGGCCGACGCGGCTTTGAGCTTGGGATCGCGCAATACCTCAAGCACTTTGTTGACGTTCGCCTGAACCGCATCCAACGGCGGACCGGCATAGACCGGCAAAGAAAACAGCAAGGGTATGATGATGCTCAATACAACGATCGGTCTTTTCATGGTTTACCTTTCTAAATCCGCTTATGCGACTATGGTTTCTTCACATCTCCAAAAGCATACTTGCTGATGAGATCAGTGATGTCCACCGCCGATTGCGTTTCGGTAATGGTTCCACCCGGCTTGAGAAGCGCGCCTGCGCCTCCGGGGTCGATGCTGAGATGCATATCGCCGATCAGCCCTTCCGTTTTAATAGCGGCGATGGCATCATCATAGATTTTGATGTCATTCCGAATGCGTATCTCCACCACGGCCTTCTGTTTTTCCTGGTCCATGGCGAGTGTCTCCACGCGCCCCACCTCAATGCCGGAGATATAAATAAGGCTTCCGGCTCTCAGGCCGGTGACCGAGGTGAATCGGGCAAAGAGAGAATAGGCGTTGTCGCCGAGCAGGGAAACATGACCGAGTTTCACCGTCATATACCCAACGCAGAGAAGACCGAAAACGAGAAAAATGCCAACCGTGGTTTCCATGGTGTACTTTTTCATCTGCTTACCTCCTCCCGTCGCACCGAAGCCGGGCAATTTCTTTTTGCTGCGATTTTGCCGCATCGATGACGGAATCGATGTCGGCAACCGGTTGACCCTGGGCAATTCCGGCCCGAACCGTAAATTCGATACACCGCGCCGAAGGGGTCTGCTTGCGAGCTGCAGCCCAGACGTCATGAATGCCCTGTTCTTGAAAATCCTTGACAAAATCCTTGAGAATGCTCTCCGCTTCCGTCAGATCCGAATAGGGGAGTACCGTAACAAATTCATTGCTGCGGCGGCGTGTGGAAAAGCCCCCTATGGCGCCGAAGTGTTTGTCGATATAGGTTCCCAGGCTCCGTATGGCCACCTGTGCCGCATCATAGCCTGCGCCCGCCCTGATGATATCCAGATCATTTAGAGAAAAAACCGCAACGCAGTAGGTTGCCCCGCTTGTTGTCTGTTTCAACTGAACATGATGCATCACCTTAAATTGCCGTTTGGAATAGAGACCCGTCAACTCATTCTGCAGCCCTTCCAGGCTGCGAATGACCTCATCCTTGAACGGGTGGTTGAAATCTTCCAGCTCCTCCGGAGAGCCCTGAAAAACGATGGATCGCTCATAGAGGGCAAGAATGCGATTTGAGATAAAATAGACATCCGGGATCTCATGGCTGACCAGAATCGCCGTAAACCCGAATTTTCGCTGATACTGGGCAATCATGCCCAGGATGGCATTTTTCCGGACCGGGTCCTGCCCGGTAGTGGGTTCATCGAAGAGGACGATTCGCGGATCCGTGACCAATGCTCTTGCCAGGGCTGCCCGCTTTTGCATGCCGCCGGAGAGCTCCGAGGGATACTTATGGGCCGCATCTTTAAGTTCCGTCTGTTCGATTCTGGCCATAACCCTGAGATCGATCTCGGCTTTACTCAGGTTCGTCGTCTCCCGAAGGGGAAGGGCGATATTTTCATAGACGGTCATGGAATCGAAGAGGGCATTGTCTTGAAACATGTAGCTTATCTGAGCGAAATTTGCGGCGCTCTCGCCTTTTTTCATCTCGCTCAGGGGTATGCCCTTGAAGAGAATGGTCCCTTCATCCGGCTTGAGCAGCCCGATGATATGTTTGAGGAGCACACTTTTGCCCGAACCGCTCAGGCCGATGATGGTCGTGACCTGTCCCTCGTAGATCTGCAGGTTGACCTGTTCAAGGACGCTTCGGACGCCGAACCGCTTGGTGACATCCCTGAACTCGATTAAGGGGCTTTCCATGGGCTATCCTTTAGATGAGCAGCGACGTGACAACATAGTCCGACACCAGGATCAGCACACAGGAGAGCACAACGGCCGAGGTCGTGGAGAGCCCGACGGCCTGGGCGCCATGGCTGTCCGTGCGCATGTGGGTAAAATAACCCTGGTAACAACAGACCGTGGATACGATGACGGCAAAAACAACCGACTTGATCAAACCGTCCGTGATATCTTTGATGTCCATGCTGGTCTGAACACGATAAACATAGGTGCTGGCATTGGCGCCCAGGAGCAATACGCCGGAGACGTACCCGCCGAGCATGCCGACGAGGTCGAACAAGGCGGTAAGCATGGGAAAGCTGATGATCGAAGCGGTGATTCTCGGGCTGATGAGATACCGGAGAGGATCAATACGCATGGTGTCCAGGGCGTCAATCTGTTCGGAGATGCGTTGAATGCCGATCTCTGCGGTGATGGCCGAACCGGCCCGGGCTGCAATCATGATCGCCGTGAGAACCGGCCCCAATTCCCGAACCAGGGTCAAGGCCACCAGGGTGCCGAGAGCCCCTTGCGCGCCGAATTTAACCAGGGCATGGTAGGATTGAAGGCCCAGCACCATGCCGGTGAAGAAACTGACGAGCATGATGATCATCGAAGATCTTGCCCCGATATAATAGATCTGCTGGACGATCTTGATCAGTTGTTTGGATCGTAAGATCTTCAGGAACGCCAAAAGGAGAAAAATGGCTGAGGCGCCCAAGTGGTCGACCCAACTGATCGCCGCCCTGCCGATCACGGCAAACGGCCCTGTCAATAACCGGCCAAGCTTCCACCCCTCTTTGCCGTTCTGACTGTCAGCATCGAATGCCATACCGAAACTCCCGTGTTTGGCGCCATATGGCGAATCGTAACGGTTCCGCCTTCGAAACGGTTTCACCAGGCGGACATCTTGTGTTTTGCTTTAATAACTTGCTCAACAGAACTTGTCAACGAAAATGAGCCGCTTCTCTTGAAGCTCTCCGCGGCCGGCCGCGGAGAATCTTCGATCCTCAAGAGGTGAAAACCATTTCGTTTTTTGCTTACATTCCCCGCAGCGAGGATCGGCAACGCACCCCATATTTTGTGGCCGACATCCTCCTTGACTTTGATAGCAATATCTGTTGAGATGCCGATGTGTTTGCCTTTCATGCCTCTCCGACCCACCGGATAGCTGTTCACCATCATGAGGGATGGCGCTAAATGACCCTGTTGAAGAGCCTCCTGCGCAACCGAAACGCGATCTTCCTGCTGGCCCTGGCCGCCGGGCTGGCCTTCCCCGCGATCACGCCGGTGACGAGGCATATGGTCCTGCCCGCGCTCGCGCTGGCGATGACCCTTTCGACCATGGAGATCGGAAACGACCTCTTCCGAAAACCCCGAGCGCTTCTCTTCCCGACGTTTCTCGGAATCATCATGAACTACATCATCCTGGGGAATATCATCATCGGACTCGCCGCCTTCATGATCCGCGACGAGACGATCTGGACCGGTTTTATCCTGCTGGCGGCGGTTCCGCCGGCCGTGGCCGTGATCCCCTTCTCCGGATTTCTGAAGGGAAACGGACCGCTCTCCCTGGTCGGCACGGTCGGGGCCTACTTAGGGGGGCTGGCCATCATGCCGCTCATCGCCGTCGGCCTTCTCAGTTCCGCGGCGTTCGATCCGCTCCAACTCTTCATGGTCACCCTGGAGCTGATCGTTCTCCCGCTGTGCGTTTCCCGGATTCTGATCCGGGAGGGATGGCGGGAAAGGATCGCGCCGTACCGGGGAACCGTGACGAACTGGAGCTTCTTCGTCGTGCTCTATACCTTGGTCGGCCTGAACCGCAACATCATTCTCGGTCAGCCATCGACCCTCCTCCCCATCGTTGCGATCTCCATCTTCACCATGTTCGTCCTCGGTTTCCTCATCGACTGGATCGTCAGCCGGTTTCATCTTCCGCGGGAAACCCGGACAAGTCTTGTACTCCTGGGCACCCTCAAGAACCAGGGGATGGCGGGAGGGATTGCCCTGACGATGTTCAGTCAGGAGGCGGCCCTCCCCGCGGCGGTCTCCACCATGGTGATGATCCTTTACATCATCTGGCTGGATTTCCGAAAACATTGGAATTGAAAACAGAAAAGGAGAGAGAGCCATGATGGATTATCCCTTGTTGTTGAGAACGTTTCTTTTGCGGGCGGCAAAATATTTCCCCAAAAAGGAAGTGGTGTCCATCTATCCCAACCATGAAATCTTTCGCTACACCTATGCCGATTATTTCAAGCGGACCTGCCAGCTCGCCCACGCGCTCAAGTCTCTGGGCGTGAAAAGGGGCGACCACGTGGCGAGCATGGCGCTCAATACCCACCGGCACCTGGAGCTCTACTTCGGCGTCCCCTGCATGGGGGCCGCCCTGCACACGACGAACTTCCGTCTCCCGCTGCACCATCTGGTTTACATCATCAACCACGCCGAGGACAAGGTCCTGGTCGTCGACGAGGATCTGGTCTTCATCGTTGACGCCATCAAGGACCAGCTCAAAACCGTCGAACACTATGTCATCATGTCCCAGAGCGGCAAGATGCCGCAGACCGGTCTCAAACCGGTCTATCTTTACGACGATCTCATCTCCCGGTTTCCGGAGAGCTATGATTTCCCGGACGATCTGAGCGAGTGGGATCCGGCGATGATCTGCTACACCTCGGCAACCACAGGCGACCCGAAAGGGGTGGTCTATTCGCACCGGGGACTTGTCCTGCACAGCTATGCCGCGGCTTGCACGCTCAGGGTCTCGGAGGGCGACTGCGCCCTGCACATCGTTCCGATGTTCCACGCGAACGCGTGGGGGGGACCATTCGGCTGCGTCGGCTTCGGCTGCAAGCAGATCCTGCCGGGGCGAGAAACGATCAACATGGAGGCCATCTGCAAGGCCATCGCCGATGAGCATGTGACGTTTACGGCCGGCGTTCCCACGATCTGGCTGATGCTCTACAACTATCTGGAAAGCGGCGGCAAATACGACTTTTCGTCGCTCAAGACGATTGTCTCCGGCGGCTCGGCCTGCCCCCGTTTCCTGATGGAGGCCCTCAACGAAAAATACGGTTTCCCCATCATGCAGGCCTACGGCATGACGGAAACATCGCCGCTGGCGACGGTCGCCATCCCCAAGAGCTCGATGGCCAACTGGCCGAAGGAAAAGCTCTACGACGTCAAATCGAGCGCCGGAATCCTGGCGCCCGGCCTGGAGATGAAGATCGTCAACGAAAAGGGGCAGGAGGTGAAGACCAATGGGCAGGAATGGGGCGAGATCCAGCTCCGGGGCCCCTGGGTCGCCAATGAATATTACAAGGATCCGGAGCGCTCCAAGCCTTACTTCGAGGGGGGCTGGCTCCATACGGGCGACGTGGGGACGATCGACGAAGAGGGTTATGTCCGCCTGATCGATCGGACGAAGGATCTCGTGAAGAGCGGCGGGGAGTGGATCTCCTCCGTGGATCTGGAAAACCTCATCATGGCCCACCCGGCCGTCCTGGAGGCCGCCGTAATCGCCATCCCCCACAGCAAATGGGTGGAGCGGCCCCTGGGCTGCGTCGTCATCAAACCGGGGCAGACGTTGACGGAAGAAGCGCTCCGGGGGTTTCTGAAAGACAAGGTCAAGGCCGCCTGGTGGATCCCGGACCACTTCGCCTTCATCGACCAGATCCCGAAGACCAGCGTGGGCAAATTCAGCAAGAAGGAGCTCCGCGAAATGGTCGCAAGCGGCAAGATCCCGCTTCCGGCGGAGCAACCTTGACGGCTTCGCAAGAAATCTTTCAAGAGGTCATGCCGGCGAAGGCCGGTATCCAGAACCACTTAGAAATACTGGATTCCGGATCAGGCCTGTAATGATAAAAGAGGCAAATGACGGCTTAGTCATAAGGCCAGATAAGGATTTTTTCTGGAAAGGGGGCGGGAGTGATGGTAGAATCAATCGCGACCCCGTAACCATCAAGAAAGGAGGATTTGTCATGAAATGCAACATCGGCACAACCGACCGCATCGTCCGGGTCATCATCGGGCTCGCCATCATCTGGGCAGGTTTCTATTATGAGAACTGGTGGGGGGTCGTCGGCATCGTCCCGCTGGCCACCGCCATCATTGGCCACTGCCCGGCCTACGTCCCGTTCAAATTCTCCAGTTGCAGAAAGGATGATTGATAATTCTGATCATGGATGAAGATCCCGGAAAAGATGACAACCTTGAACACCGGAAACGGCTAAGGCAGAAATTCCTGACTGCGGGGATGGGCGCTTTCCAGGAGTACGAGGTCGTGGAGTTCCTTCTGACCTGCGCAATCTCCCGAGGAGACGTCAAACCCCAGGCGAAGGCGCTCCTCCGGGAGTTCGGCTCCCTCAAGGGGATCGTTGATGCGGAGATCGACGATCTGACGAAAACCCGCGGGGTGGGAAAGGTATCCGCAATCGTCATCAAATTCATCCGGGAACTCGCGACCCTCTACCTCGGACAGAAAGCGAAAGAAAAGCCTCAGATCGCCTGCACATCCGAGCTTATTGATTTCTGCCGGACGGCAATGGGAGGGAAAAAAGACGAGGAGTTCTGCGTCATCTATTTAGACGCCCAGAACCAGATCATCGAGTTTGAAACCGTCCAGAAAGGGATCGCCAACCAGGCCGTGGTTTACCCAAGGCAGGTTTTGGAGAAGGCGCTCCGGAAGAAGGCCTCAGCGCTCATCCTCGCCCACAACCACCCCTCCGGCCATGTCCGCCCGTCCGACGCCGACATCCGCCTCACCAAAACGATTCAGGAGACGGCCAAGGCGCTCGACATCCTCGTCCACGACCACATCATCATCGGCGAGAATCGCTTCTTCAGCTTCCGCGAAGAGGGCCTGATGCCCTGACCCCGGAAGGGTCAGGTGTGCGGCAAGGATTGAGATCACGAAAAATGAGGACCACGGATGACCCTCATTTTATTCGTTGTATGATGACTTTCTGAAAAAAGAGGCCTCGGCAACGAGCGGGGAAGATCCTACCGCTTGCCGTCAACCCTCTCCTTAAGTTCCTTGCCTACTTTGAAGAAAGGCAGCTTCTTGGGAGAAACCTTGATGCTCTTTCCAGTCTTCGGGTTTCTGCCCGTATAGGCATCGTACTTCCTGACAACAAAACTGCCGAACCCCCTGATTTCGATCCTGCCGTCTTTACCCAGCTCATCGGTAAATCCTTTAAATACCAGGTTTACCACATCAATCGCCATTTTCTCCGTCAGGTTTTCTTTGCTGCTTAACGCCTCGATGAGTCCAGATTTGTTCATGCCTTCCTCCTTAAAATGGATCTTCACGTTCATCCCCTAAACCAGACCGAACAACAGCCTTGCTCAAATAACATGATAATATACCTTTATTTTCGGCGACTATTCATTATTTTCAAATGAATGTCAAGACAATTTTTCTCCGATTTTCGACCGGCGGCGTGGGCCAATAGCCGCTCCACCTCCTTCGGGGTCAGTCTGCGCCATGATCCCTCACGCACGGATTCAAGCGCAATATCCGCCACGGCGACACGGATCAGACGGCAGACGGAATGGCCCAGAGACTCAAACGCCCGCCGGATCACACGATTCCTTCCATCCGTGATCGTCAGTCGGAGCCAAGAGCTTCCAGGGTTCGTCTTTTCGATGCGCACGTCTGAAGGTGCGAATCTCCCGTCGGGCAGATCGATCCCCTGTTCCAGGAGCGGTATCTCCCGCTTCGGAAAGTTCCCCTCCACCTTGATGCGGTAACTCTTCGGAATCCCGTAGCGGGGATGCTGGATGCGCTGTGAAAAGTCGCCATCGTTGGTCAGGATCAGAAGGCCCTCCGAATCGTAGTCGAGACGTCCGACGGGAAACACCCGTTCCGTAATCCCGCCGAGGAGGTCCGTCACGATCGGCCGCCCTTGCGGATCGTTGAGCGTCGTCACATAGCCCTGCGGTTTGTGGAGCAGGATATAGACCCTCTCCGCATCGCAGGAGATGAGTCTGCCATCCACGCGGATCTCATCCCGATCGGCGTCCGCCTTTGTTCCCGGTTCCGTCACCACGGCCTGATTGACGCTGATCCGGCCTTCGGCGATCATCTTTTCCGCCGCGCGACGGGACGATACGCCCGCCTGCGAGAGGATTTTCTGGATTCGTTCTTCCATAGCCCTATTCCTGCTGCTCCTGCAAATCTTTCAGTTCCCGAAGCGTCGGCAATTCGGAAAGATCCTTCAGGTTGAAAACCTCGAGAAACTTCCGGGTCGTTCCGTAGATGATCGGTTTGCCGGGAACGTCCTTCCGACCCACGATCCGCACGATCTTCTTATCCAACAGTCCCTTCAAGGCGCCGCTGGCATCCACGCCGCGGATCCGGTCTATTTCCGCTTTCACAAGCGGCTGGCGATAGGCGACCACGGCCAGGGTCTCCAGGGCGGCCGGCGAGAGCAGGGCCGGACGCCCCGCCTTCAATTTCCGGAGCCAGGGGGCCAGATCCGTTCTCGTCCGGAACTGGAAACCGCCGGCGACCTCCCGAAGGCAGATCCCCCCCCCGCGCGCGTCGTATTCCCGAATCAATCCTTCAAGAAGAGAGACAATCTCCTTTTTTTCCGTATCGGAGAGGGCCAAAACGATCTGTTCCACCGTCAGCGGCGCTTCGGAGGCAAACAGGAGCGCCTCAATGATCGCGATTTTCTCTTCCATCGCCCCTCCTCTACCCCTCCACCGCCGGAAACAACCGGATCGCCCCGAAGGGTCCCGACTGATAGGCCCTGACCATTCGCAGTTTCATGAGCTCCAGAATCGCTAAAAACGTGTAGATGATCCGCTTCCGGTCGGTTCTGTCACCCAACAGATCGGAAAAGGCGATCTGCCCCTCTTCAGACAACCTCTCCAAGATTTCGTTGATCCGGTCCGTAAGGGACATCTTCTCCATGTCGATCTCCAGCTCCTCCCTGCGGTCGAGGCCAGCGATGATCCGGCGGAAGGCCGTAACGAGCTCAAAGATGTCAACCTCGATGGGCGCGTCATCCGCCTCCGCCGCCGTGGTTTGCTCTTCTTCAGATGCCGCGCCCCGCGTAAAGACATCGCGTTCGAGAAGCGGCCGCGCGTCTAAGTTGAGCGCCGCTTCCTTGAAGGCCTGGTACTCCAGGAGCTGCTGGACCAGTTCCGCGCGGGGGTCCTCCCCCTCTTCCTCCTCGCCATCACCCTCGGCCGGCGGCAGCAGCAGCTTCGATTTGATGTGGATGAGCGTCGAGGCCAGCACCAGATATTCCCCGGCAAGATCCAGATTGAGAGAGCGCATCATCTCCAGGTAGGAGAGATACTGCTCGGTGATCAGCGCAATGGGAATATTGTAGATATCAATCTCATTCTTCCGGATGAGATAGAGCAGGAGGTCCAGCGGACCCTCAAAAACGTCGAGCTTGATCTCATAGCTCATGGTGTATTTTCATGGCTTCCCGTACCTCGGCCAGCGTCGCCTTTGCAATCCGGCCGGACCGGACATTGCCGTCTTCGATGATCGCCCGAACCTCTTCGGGATGGCTCATAAAGTGGTCCCGCCGCTGATGGATCGTTCCCATCCCCTCCGCGATCGCCCCGGCCAGGCGCCGCTTGCATTCGATGCAGCCGATGGCCGCGCTCCGGCAGGCGGAGGCGATCTCTATAACGGTTTCCGGCGCTGAATAGAGCCCGTGAAACGTGTAAACATTGCAGAGCTCCGGACGGCCCGGATCGCTCTTGCGCTGCCGCTGGGGATCGGTGAACATCGCCCCGACCTTCTTTGCCAGGTCGTCTCCCCGGTCGCTCATGAAGATCGCGTTGCCGTAAGACTTGCTCATCTTCCTCCCGTCGATGCCCAAAAGCTTCGGGACCTCCGCAAGGAGCGGCTCGGGGATGGGAAAGATGTCGGCGTAGAGGAAATTGAAACGGCGCGCGATCTCGCGCGTCAGCTCGACATGGGGAAGCTGATCGACGCCCACCGGAACGCCATACGCCTTGTACATGATGATGTCCGCCGCCTGGAGGACCGGGTAGCCGAGGAAGCCGAACGTCGAGAGGTCTTTCTGGATCAGCTCCTCCTTCATCTCCTTGTAGGTCGGATTCCGCTCCAGCCATGCAAGGGGGGTGATCATGGAGAGGAGGAGGAAGAGCTCGGCATGTTCCTTGATCGCGGACTGAATGAACAAGGTGCTCTTGACCGGATCCAGGCCGGCGGAAAGCCAGTCGATGACCATGTCGATGGTGTTCGCCCGGATTTCACCCGTGGTCGCGTAGTCGCTTGTGAGCGCGTGCCAATCGGCCACGAAATAGTAGCAGTCGTAATCGCCGTGATTCTGGAGGGCGATCCAGTTTGAAAGGGCGCCGTGGAGATTTCCCAGATGGAGCTTCCCCGTGGGCCTCATCCCGCTTAAAATCCGTTTCCTCGTCAAACGCAACTCCTGCAACGGCGCCTCCTGCTTCCGTCATGTCCGCTTCGCGTGTAGCGGAGATCTTTACCCTGCACACAGACAAAGGCCCCCATCCGCGGATGGAGGCCTTTCCTGCCCTTGTTCTTCATAGCCCCGCTATTTTACCTTGTCAGCCAGGGCCTTGCCCGCCTTGAATTTAACCACCTTCTTGGCTGCAATCTTGATTTTCTTTCCGGTCTGGGGGTTCCTGCCTTCACGGGCCTTCCTCTTCACGACGGAAAAGGTCCCGAACCCAACCAGCCCGAGCTTCCCGTTTTTCTTGAGTTCCTTGCCCACCGCTCCGGTAAAGGCCTCCAGCGCTTGCGCTGCCGCCGCCTTCGTAACATCCGCCTCCGCCGCCATCGCCGCAATCAATTCTGCCTTCGTCATTCCCTCATTTCCCCCTTTCATTCATTGGTTTAATGGATCATAACTCCGCCACCACAACTAAGGTGGTTCAACCGCTATCGGACGCTGCCGGGCCTTCGGCCATGTGTCATCATCGTCGCTTCCGGATGATGACGCGAAATGACCGATTTTGCTAACATAAATTGCTGAAGCCGGAAAAAATGCATAAGGCTTTGCACCGTTCAGGATTTCAAAACACTAAGGGGGACAAACCTGTTCCCCAATCATCTTGGCGATACCCCTAACATAAAGAAAAACAACAATCAAGAAAAAATTCTAATATTTTTAATCAGGACGGCGGATCCATCCGCGGCGGCTCAGCGTGGACGGTCGTTTGGCAAGCGCCGTCCTTTGCATGACCGGACTGCACTGCGATACAGAAGCAATGGAGTCGAGCGAAATGCCGGAAAAAGATACAAAAATCCACTCGTCCTGGAGATTCTCTGCGGGCTTCAACATGGCCGTTCATCTCAAAACGACGGCCGCCTGTTTCCCGGCGTTTCTCTAATCCGTGCGGCCGTTCGGCCTCTTCTTCACGAGGAAATAGAGTTCTCCGCGCTCCTTCAGGCTTCCCGCAAGCATCTCCGCCTCGACGCCGCTTCCACAGAAAAGATCGACGCGCCCCGCCCCCTTGATCACACCCCCCGCGTCCTGGCTGACGACGAAGCGGGAAAAGGGGATCCAGGATAAGGCGTTTCCTTCGCGGTCGAGGACCGGTTTGCGCGCCCGCACGAAGGCAAGCGATCCCCGTGGAAAAACAGCGGCGTCGGCGGCAATCGACCGCCCCGGCGTTAGAACCTCTCCAATCGAGCCGACGGGCCCCTGCTCGACCACGCGAAAAAACACAAAACTCTCATTATAGCCGAGGATCTCCGAAAGATCGTCCGGGTGTTCCCGGAGATATTGCTTGACCGCCTGGTAGGAGATCTCCTGCGGCGAGATCTTTCCCGCATCGATAAGAAAGCGCGCCACGCTCCGGAACGGGCGACCGTTGGACTTTGCATACCCGATCTGGAGCAGCCCGCCGTCCGTCAGTTCGATCTTGCCGGACCCTTGGGTGTGGAGGAAGAAGAGGTCGATCCGGTCGCCCACCCAGGCCAGCTCCAGATTTCGCCCGGCCAGGGAAGCCCGCTCCTCGATCTCGCTTCGGCTATAGTAAGGAACCAGTTCCCCGTTCTTCACGCGACCGGTCAGTTGTTCGTTTTTGTACCGGTCGCGGAATTTGCCAAGATTTACCGTAATCGCATCATCCGGGGCTTTGTAAACCGGATATTGGAATTCCCGGGTCTCCTTCAGCGACCCCTTCATGATCGGCTCGAAATAGCCGGTGAAGAGGACGGTGTTCTTGCCATCCAAACCGGTCGCTTGATAAACGTCGAAGGTCTCCCGGATCCGATCCTGTTTGACTGCTTCCGCATCACCGCTGCGGAGGATTTCCCGAAGGGCAATGAGGGCTTCCTGTAGTTCACGGACGGTGATCCAGTCGTCGTCCATCCGGAAGGGTCCGCTTCCGGTGGCCCTCTTGTAATATTGAAGGCTTTTCTCGATGGCCCTATCGAGCGACTCCAAGTCCATATCGTCTTCGAACAGCGGAAACTGGTCGGTCGGGAGACGGACAAGCGGGGGAAGTGGCCTCGGGACGGCGGGCGGCGCGGGAATCTCCCGCGGGATAGGGATTCCCGACGGGAAAATAAGGGACGGCGGCGCCGGTTTTACGGCAGGGGGAGACGGTTTTACGACGGAAGGGGGCTGCGTCGGTCGCGTCGCCGGCTTCCGGGCCGGAGCGGCGCAACCGGACAGGCAATAGAGCACAAGAATGAAAAGGGCAAACTTATGAAACATGGTGATCTCAAAGCTCCAGGATCATGGCGACTTCATCGCAGAAATCGGGGTACTTGGAGCAGCGGAAACAATCGGACCAGATCTTCTCCGGAAGCGTGGAGCGCTTTACCTCCAGAAAGCCGAGTTTTTGGAAGAACTCCTGTTTGTAGGTCAACGTAAAAACCCGGAAGAGCTCCAGCGTGATCGCCTCGGAGATGCAGGCCTCCACCAGTTTCCGCCCGATCCCCTCCATCCGGTGCCCCTCATCGACATGGAGGGAGCGGATCTCCGCCAGGTTCTCCCAGATGATGCTCATCGCGCAGATCCCGCGGATCTCATTTTGCCCCTCGTCCTGATAAACGTAGAAATCCCTCAGACTGCCATAGATATCCATCAGCGAACGGGGCAGCATCTCTCCCTTCCCGGAGGAGATATTGATCAGTCTGTGAATCGTCTTGACGTCGCCGATACGGGCTTTTCTCAGCATATTTTCTCCTCAGCCGCGCGCGGCAAGAAGCATCTCCCGCGCATGCTCCTTCGTCTTTTGCGTCAGCGCCACCCCGCCCAACATGCGGGTGATCTCTTTTAGACGCTCCTCACCGGAGAGCAGAGAAACGGAGGTGTTCGTCCGCTCGCCGGCGACCCGTTTCACCACCCGGTAATGGCGGTCGCCACAGCAGGCGATCTGCGGCAGATGGGTGATGCAGAGGACCTGATGGTGGCTGGCGACTTCCCGTAATTTCTGGCCGACGATCTCCGCCGTCGCGCCGCCGATGCCGCTATCAACCTCATCGAAGACGATTGTCCCCACGGAACCCGTCCGGGCCAGAACCTTCTTCAGCACAAGCATGATTCGGGAGAGTTCGCCGCCGGAGGCGATCCCCCGAAGCGGTTTCATCTCTTCGCCGACGTTCGCCGAGAGATAAAACTCCAGGGCGTCCATCCCTTTTTCGTTCAGGGCCGCCCCATCCAAATCGCCCCGGAGATCAGCAAAGACCACCTCGAACCGTGCGTGTTCCATCCGAAGCGTTCGGATCTCCCCTTCGACCGACTGTTTCAGCCGGGACGCCGCCTCGCGTCGCTTTGAAGAGAGCTCCGCCGCGACTTCCATCAGCCGTTCCCGCTCAGCCGCAATGTTCTGGGTCAGCGCCTCGATCTCCTCTCCCAGGGAGGAGATCGAGGCAATCTCCCGCTCCGCCTCGGCCTGTTTTATGAGGATGACATTGAGGGTTCCCCCGTATTTCCGCTTCAGACGCCCCAGGAGCTCCAGCCGCTCCTCGACGGCCTCCAGGCGGGCGGGATCGAACGAGAGACGTTTTGCGTAATCGCGGAGCGTGAAGGCCGCCTCTTCGATTCGGTAGTAGAGCTCCTCCATCTCCTGTTCGGAAAGTTTCAGGCCCGGGTCGATCTTCCGGATCTCCTTCACGGCCGAAACCACGCCGCGGAATTCGGCCAGCACGGAACCGCCTTTCCCGTAGAGGGTCTCATAGGCCGCGCCGGCAAAATCCATCAGCTTTTGAACATTCGCAAGGATCTTCTTTTCTTCCGTCAGGACGGCGTCCTCCCCCGTCCGCACGCCCGCCTGGGAGATCTCGCCGATCTGATAACGGAGAAGCTCTTCCCGTTCCGCTCTGATGGCGCTGCGCCCCTTGAGACCGCGGAGTTTCTCCTGAAGCGCACGATAACGGTCGTACCTCTCCCGATAGGCCATCCGGAGGGGCAGCAGCCCGCCGAATTCGTCGAGGATATCCGTATGATTGTCCGGGTTCAGAATCATCTGGTGTTCGTGCTGGCCGCAGATGTTGATCAGCGATTCGCCGATCGCGGCGAGCGACTGGAGCGATGCAAGCCGGTCGTTGATATAGACCCGGTTCTTTCCGGAACGGGAGACCACGCGGCGAACGACGAGCTCCTCGCCGTCGCCGAATCCCATTTCGCGGACCCTCGTCCGCAACCCGTCCTGCCCGCGGATGTTAAAAA
>MNZQ01000189.1 GCA_001873745.1 Syntrophaceae bacterium CG2_30_58_14 | reverse complement strand
GGCCTTGAATACCCCTTCATCTTCTTCACCCAGAACATCAAAGATGGCGGCAATGGTGCATTGTGCGCAGCCTCCACTTTTAAGCTCATACCTCTTGGCTGTTTCATAGACTTTTTCCAGGATATCTTCTTTTTCCATTCCGTCTCCTCTCTTTACTTGGCCCTGGCCCTCTCGATGATTTCGGCGATGCCCAGGATTTCCAGGGCGTCTTCCAGCCCCTCCGTCTTGACGGCGTCGGAGAGCATCTTGGCGCAGCTCGGACATGCCACAGCGATGATGCGAGCCCCCGTGTCGCGCGCTTCTCTGACGCGGACCCGTCCGGCGCTGTCCTCGCCGGCGCCCAGGATATCCGTGAAGAAGTTTCCGCCGCCCCCGCCGCAGCAGAAGGCGTTAAGAGCGTTCCGGCGCATCTCCGCCAGTTCGACGCCGGGGATGGCCTTCAGGATCTCCCGCGGGGGACCATAGATCTGATTGTGCCGGCCCAGGTAACAGGGGTCGTGATAGGTGATTTTTACCGGGTAATCGTTAAGAACGATTTTTTTATTTTTGATCAGTCCGGCCAGAATCTCCGTATAATGAAAAACCCGGAATATCCCCCCCAGCTTGGGATAGTCCTTCTTGAAGACGTTCAGGGCATGGGGGTCCAGGGTGATGATCTGTTTGACGCCCTTTGCCTTGAACTGCCTGATGTTTTCCTCCGCCAGCTTGGTGAAGAGGCCCGTTTCGCCCAGGATTTTGACCTCGTTCCCGTCGCAGGCCTCTTCGCTCCCGAGGATGCCTGCGGAGACCTCCGCGTCGGCAAGGAGCTTTCCCACGGAACGGGCCATTTTCTGTCCGACCTCGTCATAGGAACCGACACAGCCCGCGTAGAAGAGGTATTCCTGGTTGGTGTAGGGTTGAAGCCCCGTGCCTTCGGCCCATTTTCCCCTTTCCGACTGGGGCAGTTTGTAAGGGTTGCCGCTTATGGCGATGGCCTTGAAATAATCCCTGACTTTGGGAGGAATCCGGCCATCGTTGACCAACTCCGCCTTGGCCTCCTGGAAGATGTCCGGGAGGAAATCCCGGAACTTCGGGAAGACGCACTGGTTTTTGCAGTTGTCGCAGGCGACGCAGGAATAGAGGATTTCGGCGAAATGGGGGCTGGTCTTGATCTCGTCGTTCAGCCAGGCCCGGATGAGCCACATCCGCCCACCCGGCGAATAGGTGTCCCATCCGAAGGCCTTGTAGGACGGGCAGTTGAAATCGACATAGTCGCTCGGGAATTTACAGTATCCACACCGGAAGCACCGGTGGACGATCTCGGCATGTTCTATCGTGTGAGCGTAAGTCATGTGTTCACCTCCCAATTGCCGGGATTCATGATCCCCTGGGGATCCAGGTTTTTCTTGATCATCAAAAGGAGCTTGAGGGCATTTTTGTCCATCTTCTCCATGATCATCTTCTGTTCCATAAAATTGGGTTTCCAGGGAATGCCGCCCATCTCCAGCGCAAAGGCCGTCGCCTCATCGAGGGCGTGCTTCACCCGTGTCATCATGGCCGGATCGTTCCGGTTGAAGGCAAAGGAGATGCTGAACATCATGCAGTGGCCTCCCGAGATGAGGCGCGCCGAGCTGGCATACAGGACATCGTATTTCGCGGCCAGTTCGACGACCTTGGCGGCATACTGGGGGAAATGCGAAAGGATGGTGATCGGCCCCGAATACTCGAAGCCGCCCCCCTTGGGCACGTCGGCAAAGTCGGCAATGCCGCGCTGGGGCATCTCCATGAGCATTTCCTTCATGTACTGGACGCTCATGAAGCCGCCGTCCTTGGAATCCATGTATTCCTGGAGGGCGTCCCAGATCATTCGCCGCTTGAAGGTAATTTCCTCTTCCGTGTCGCCCGTGAAGTAGAGGGTGATGTGGAAGTTACCCTGAAACATAAGCGGCTTGGGCTGGAACCAGACATTGACATCTTCCAGGATCTCCAGGTGGGTGAGCTTGTAGAGGATATCGGGAATCAAGTCGACCCGGTCGGTCACAAACAATTCGACATCCCGGATCTTTTTGTTGGGGTAAAGGCGCAGGCCGATCTTGGTGATGATGCCCGTCGTTCCCAGCCAACCCAGAAAGAGGGCCGACAGGTCGGGCATGGTGGGCCCCCTGGAGAACCAGTACGGCCCGAGAGAGGGGGAGCCTATCAGGCAGATCTCGCCGGTCGGCAGGACGACCTCCAGGCCGGTTACCATCTCGGAATTGAAGCCGTACTGCTGGGTCAGGCGGCCTTGGCCGTGGAGAGCGGCGTTGGCGGCGATGGTCGTTGTCGGGGGCGCGTCGGGGATGCTGTGGCGCAACTGCGGGTAATGCTCCTGCAGGCAGGCCTTCAGGACCCCCTGGGAGGTTCCCCCTTCCACAACGGCGTAGCGGGCCATGGCATTCACTTCCAGAATCTTGTTCATCCGTTTCATATCCAGGACGATGCCGCCCTTCAGAGGGATCACAAGACCCGTCAGGGACATGCCGTTTCCCATGGGCACAACGGGTATCTTTTCCCGGTTCGCCAAAAGAACGATCTTCTGGACTTCCTCCGTCGTCCGGGGCGCCACGACATAGTCGGGCAGATGGGGCGTGAGGACGCCCGGGTCCCGCGAATAGAACCAAATCTCTTCGGGCGTATTGGAAACGCCCCGCTCTCCGACGATCTCGATCAGGGCTTTCAGGATATCGCTCATCTTACCGCGCCTCCCTTTCCTTTTCTCCAATGGCCATTTTGCAAAGGTTAATGATATGAACCGGCGTCAGCCCCTTTTTGGCGACCTTCTCCGACAGGCTGGACTGGCACGCCGGGCAGTTGAAGACGCAATATTCGGCGCCTGTCTGCACCATGTCGTTCAGGTTCCGTTCCTGAACATCATCCGCCAGCTTGTAACCCGAAATGGATCGAAGGATCTCGCCGCAGCACAGGCAGTTCTCGCCCTGGTATTCCCGGGCGGGAAGTTCCACGCCGATAAGGTCCAGAATTTCCTTGACCAGGGGATACTTGTCGGGGATGAGGCGGTTGGAGCAGGGCCGCTGATAGGCGGCCCTGATGCCGAGGGGCGTGATCCGGTCTTTCATTTCCCTCATCCGCGAAAGAAGGAAGTCCATGTAGTAGATGGGTTTGAAGGGCACATCGATCCCATAGGCGGAGGCGATGGCGGTGAAGGTGCCGTAGCATTCGTCATGGAGACAGATGACCTCCTTTACGCCAAGCTTGACGAGATTCTCAATGACGATGGGCAGGCGCTCCTTGATGACGGACATCCGGGCGAAATGGGTGTGGACGGCGGGACACATGAATTCCGCTCCGAAGGCGACGGCCGAGGCCACGTCCTTGAAGATCTCCCCTGTCCCCAGGATCCCAAGGTCGGGAATGAAGCAGCATGACAGGACCTTGTCCTTCACCGGGCCAACCATGTACTTGCCCTGCATCTGGGTCATGTTTTTCCACTGGTTGGTGATGGGTCGGGGGGCGGTGAACATGCCTCTTCCTTCCCGGCGCTCGCTGATGAGATAGAAGGGATGGTTACCCCTTTTACAGTACTCCTCGCAGGCATAACAGGTGGCGCACTCGTGAAGCACCCGGGAATCCTCCCCCCGGACAACCTTCATCATTTCTCCATGGGCCTCGTCATGACGGGTAAAAGAGATGTACTGGCACTTCAGCAGACACTCGGCGGAGGTACAGGTGGCGCAGACCTTTTCTTTCCATTTCAGGGCATACATAAAGACCTCCTCTTTCGTTTTTCTGGACAGGCGTTAACCCTCCGAACAACGGTAAGGCGTATAAACCCCATTTTGCATTTCTGCCGGAATGGGCTTATGGGAAAAATTTTACGACCGATAAGTGGCGAAAACCCCTCCGGCGCAAAACCATCCGGTCACTTTTTCGGCCGTCTCCAAAACGGACCGGTCTTGCCGATCTCCTTCATGGTTTGGCCCATCTCACGGGCGTACTCGAGCATGTGCGAGACATAATCCTGATCCAGCCGCCGTTTAAAGTAGGGCCCTGAGAAAAGCCGCATCATATCGGGGAGCGGCGTAATGCCTTCGTCGCTGCCTTCAGCGAAGGAGGCCCAATTGCGAACATGCCCTTCCGACCGGAAGAGGTTCATGGTCGCTCAGGCATATCCGACGTCTTCAAACCATTTCCAGAATGGAACGGTCACATAGGCCATGTATCCGGAGGCTTCTTCATTCAGGATCCGGCCGTCCCGGAGCACGACTTGAAGAGGTTCACCACAGTCCAGACAGGGGAAATCCACCGTTACCGTTTTGCCAGGGAAGAGCCAGCAGACCGCCAGCGATTCGAATCCTCACTGGCCGAACCATTTCTGCCGGCCGTCGATGGTGATGCGGTATTGGGTGGGGAGGTTGTTGAAGGGTGCAAAGGAGACGATGTGGTCGGTCCTTGGATACAGCCATCCGGCGATGCCTGAGCTGAAAAGGTCGTGAAGGGTCTTTCTGCCCTCTTCGACGGCAAGACCGAGAGACGATGCCAGTTCCGTATAAAACGGCGCCTGGCCCGTTTCCACCATGCGCTTCATGATCACATGAAACGCCTTATCCAAAATCTTAGGTTCATCCATGGCATTTTCCTCCTTAGCCGGGAAAATCTTGATACTCAATTGTTTTTTATCTGAAAGGAACCAGATAAATCCGATCAACTATGCTGTAATTATTATGCTATTCCAAGAGCACCAGGGCGAAGTAGTTCCATTTCCCGAATGTTTCTTTTTTTGTGTCGATCTGAAACCCGTTTAATCGCGCGGTTTCAAAGACATCGATGCCACAGGCTTCCATCTGTGGCCTGACTGCCTTTTGTTTCGCCCCTTGAGACCCATACTGACATTTCCACCGGACCCATTCCGTGACGATCACGGTTTTTGTATCGATGATCTTCGCTTGTTCGGCTCCCAATTCCACGGCCCTTTTCAATAACCCGCCGACTTTGCCGGAAAGGTTTGTTTCATCACCCGATGACCCGCCGGAATCGGGTTTGAAATAGGGACATTTATCTTCTCTGCATCCGTGGGGATGCTTCCTACTGTAAGAACAGAGGATTCCCTCTCGGTCAGGCAGTTCTATCGCAAAGTTTTCCTTCAGATCGGCAACGGCAACGGAAAGCGCCGCCCACAAATAAGCCTTGCAGCAGCTTGGCCCCGTGAGATCGGTTATAACCCGTGAAACCTGTGTTACGGCTTCCATCACCAGCTTTTGTTCGCGGTCCTTCCCGCATCGGGAACCGGTAAGCACCGCAAAGCAGGCGCCGATTGCCGGGGTGATCCCGCAGACGCCCGTCAGGCCGCAGTACCCACCGTGAGCCTGCTTGTCGATCCGGCTGAACACCTCTTTTATCGACTGTCCGGTGATTTTATCAGGACGACGATTTTTGAGCGCCGCCATCAACGCGCCGCCTGCTATATGGGCATGCTGACATCCGAGCATCGGCAGATCGGGATTGTCCATCATCAAATCCGCTATCGCAAAGGGGTCGGTCAGTTCCGTTGTCAGAGCGATGTCTGCTATAATTTTGACAGCGTCCTTGTTGTGGCAAGCGTCACACACGAAATGTCCCCGGGGGCATTTGATGTGTCCCTGCTCCTGTTTTCCGCAAAAGGTACAAACCATCTCCTCTGCCTGATCGAGATAGTCAAGGGGGGAACCGCACATCATGCAATGCTCCGTTTTGTTTCGCGCGGATTCAATCTTTTCCGGTTCAGCGACGGCGTCGTTCGCTTGTTCAAGATGCGCACCGGCATCTTCCGGGGCCGGTCAGCATCCGGTATTTGTCTTCATTTCGTCTGCCATATATCCTCCTTTGATCGACACGGGTACGGACTCATTATAAACATTTTTTGCCAGTGTTGGCTCTGGGCATTGTAGGGAAAGATCGTCCGCGTGTCAAGGTGACGTGGAATGTTTGTGCAGCGGCATGCTTTCTTACGATCTGTTCTCTGCCAGGATGCAAATCTCCTCCGCCGTCAGGCCGTAGAGGTTTGAGACGAGGGAATCGATCTCGGCGTCGGTTGCGGCGATCTTCCGAAGGCGGTTCTCGTTTTCTTCCGGGGATGCCGGTTCCGGAGGTTCCTGATGGAGCCGAAGCATCCGCTCCACGAGCGCTACGATCCGGTCGTGCCGTTCCTTCTCCTCGGGAACGGCGAAGTCGATTGCGCGGATGGGAATCTGCACGAGATACATGGGCTTGTATTCGTAATAGCCGCCCTGCTTGGTCGAGGCAATGGCGTGGATGAAGAAATCCGTGACTTTCGAGTTCAAGAGTCCCAGCAGGTATAA
>MNZQ01000089.1 GCA_001873745.1 Syntrophaceae bacterium CG2_30_58_14 | reverse complement strand
CCCATGATGAAAAACCCGAAGAACACCCCCGCCGCTTGTTTCATCCTCTTGATATTTCTCAGCCCGCCCATCTGGTATCCTCCTGCCTTTTCATCTGAAAATGCACCCCAAATCCCCCTCAATCCCCCTTTGTTAGAGGGGGACTTTATTATTCCCCTCTTTGGCAAAGAGGGGTTAGGGGAGATTTTCATTGTCCTTTGTGTCGGGAACCGTCATGAGGGTTTCATCTGAAAATGCCCCCTCCCTGTATCCCCCCTCGAGAGGGAGGGATACAGGTGATCTTCATCCTTTTCAACAGCCGGTCATGGTTTCCATTCCAGCGTCAACGAGTAAGGGGTGAAAGCAACGATCTTGAAACGCCCCTTCTGGCGGAGGCTGTTCGCCAAATAGAGGGAGTTTTCCGGATAGCCGACGACGAACTCGCCCATCCGTTTCTCCTCAACCTCCGTTACCCAGACAATCTGCTGCAACATCCCCTTGATATCCTGGTTTGTGTCGAGATCGCTTACACCGTTGACCCGGATGGCCACTTTTTTGACGCTCCCCCGGATAAAGGAGGCGATCTTGTCGAGGATGACGGGCGAGAGCTTCGCGGCGAGGCTCTCCATCCCCTTGGCCGCGGCATCCTCGACGCTTCCCGCGGTCCCCCGGGCCTGGTCGCTCCCGGCCGTCAGGATCTCCGCATTTCCTGTTTTGCTGTTTCGGGCGACGATCCGGTAGGTGATCCGGACCGTGACGTTGTTGAAGGGCATGGAGATGCCGTAGCCGATATCCTCTCCCTTCTTCGTGGAGACGGCATAGTCAACCTTGCCGATGATGATCACATTGGAGAGGAACTTGTACATCAGGCTGCGGACGGTCAGCGTGCTGCCGCTCTTCATGGCCTTTTCGATTTCAGCGGCGTCGGCCGCCTGGGTCGGAGCGACATCGACCACCCGGTAGCCCTGGTCGGTAAGCTTTCCGATCAGCGTTTCGGAGAGGATGTTCGTCTCCTCGTAGGCGTCGGTCTCCCGGGCGGCGGGTTTGCGCGCCGGGATGAAGACGGCGACGGCGTTGTTCAGGGAGAGGGCGGAGACCGCCTCCTGCGCCTTCTGGGGCTCAATGCAGGCGTTGATCCGGACGAGGACCGTGTCGGAGCGGTTCTCCTGGGAAAGGATGTTGTAGCTCTTCACGACGCCGCCCACCTGGGTCTTGATGATCTCATCCACGAGGGTGAAGTCCTGGACGATGCTCCCCGCCTTGACCTCCGTGCCGACCGTCTGCTCGATGGCGGCCCACTTCGCCCGTGCGACCGCCTCCGTCTTTGCGGAGGGGATGTCGCCGCCGACAATGGCCGCCTCGCCCTCCGTATTCACGCATTTTTCAGCGCTGAGACCGGGCAGCGGAAGGAGCAGCAGAAGGATCAGAGCGAACGCGATGAAAGGTGTCCTGTACATCGTATGCCGACCTTCCTTAAAACTCTTCAAAAAAAATGTTGATGCCGTCTTTAACCTTCTCGTAGTAAATGATTCGGATGTCAATGGATTCCGGTAACATCTGTTTCGATTCATAACTTTGCGGCTTGATGCTGATGGGTGTTCCGCCGATATAACCATCGATCCCTCTTGCTTCTTCTTCGGGTTTGGCCAATCGATAAGATTTTTCAACAGATGAGGCAATATGTCTCAGGATAGCCTCCTGGAACTTTAGGCCCACAAACGTCTTGACGATGACAAGGTCTCGAACCCAGGCTTCAATCATTTCCGCATCGATCAACGTGATGACCTTCTTAAAATTCTCCATCATCAGCAGGATCTTGGTCTTCGCCTTCTCAATCGCCTCGGGATGTTGACTCAGATACCACTCTTCCCATTCTCTGATTCTTCGTCCTTTGAATTCCTGAATCAGATCACTCATCTGTCCAACGACTTCCGGTCTGGTGCCCTGGGCGTTCTGATTCGCCAGATTGATCAACTGGGTGGTATATTTTGGAAACAAAACGACCTCCGCATCAAGCAGTTTTGTAATTTCCTCGTTTTTGATTCTGATTTTCTTCATGAGAGATTTCCCTCTTCCACAACGGATTTGAACTTTGCTTGATATCGAAACGGAAAGGTCTCATCGACCCGGACCAGATTCGACCGCAGGAAATGGAAATTGATGAACGTGTTGTTTTTCAGGTAAAGGTAGGAAAGAAGGCGGTTGTTTTCGTCATATTTGATCTGGTCGAATTTCAGGTAAACGCTCTGTCCTTTCAGTTTATCCCAAAGCCATTTCATGGCTCCAGGCTCTTTCCCTTCCATCACTTTGATGCCGAGTAGTCTGACGATCATATCATTGTTGAATTCAACCGTGTTCGGGGAGACAACGCGCTTAAAATGAAGATACTTCTCCTTTCCGTTATCACTATCGGCTTCGATTTTGGAGCCGAAAGTCAGTTTTCGGGGATCGATCTTCTTGTCGAATTTGACTTTATCCTCAAACATGTACGGAAGTTTTTTGATGTGCTGCCGAAAATCTGCGCACTCGCTTTTGCGTTTGACAATCTCAATGATAGTCTTATCAAAGATGTCTCCCTGTTCGGCTCCTATTTTTTTCCGGATGATCGGCAGGAAATCGTCGTTGATTTCATACCCGATCGAGTTCCTCTGGAGGCGTTTCGCCGCCAGAGAGGTGGTGCCGCTGCCCAGGAAGGGGTCGAGGACGGTTTCACCGACGAAGCTGAACATTTTGATCAATCTTTTGGGTAGTTCTTCTGGAAACATGGCAAGGTGCTTATCCTGCTTCTCCCCGGGGAAGTTCCAATGCCCGGCAAAGTACTCATTCCATTCCTCGATCGTCAGGACGGATTGCTCCCGTTCCGAACTGCCGACGGGAGGGAGAGCACCCGGCTTCTTGAAGAGAAGAATGAATTCATAATCGATTTTGATGATGCCGTTTCGGGGATATGGATACGATCCCATGATCGTGGCGCCGCCGGTCGTGTTGCATGTCGTGACCTTCTGCCAAATGATGGCCCCCATGTAGTCAAAACCGATCGTCTCGCAGAATTTGATGATTTCGGTCCGGATGGGAATGACCTTGTACCGGCCGTAATAGACGGACCGTGCGAACTGGTCGCCGATATTGATGCACAGGCGACACCCGCCATGCAGGACTCGGTGGCATTCTTTCCAGACCAGGTTCATATTGTTGATGTAGTCTTCATAGGTGTCATTGAAGCCGATCTGGTCGGCGCTGGCGTAATCTTTGAGCTGCCAGTAAGGGGGCGACGTGATGACCAGATGAACGGATTCATCCGCAGTTTCAAGCATGGAACGTGAATCCGCCGTAATGATTTTATGCCGGCTCATGAGATGATCACCTTTTGATGTTCAGGAGTGTGTTTTTTGTATCCCTGCCAATGACCGTTGTCAATAGGCATTTCCCAACAGCATTTTCAGACATTCTATATCATAAAGTATTTTATAAATGTAACCGTAATATCGACAACGGAGAGAATTTGACCCTGTGCCCGCTGGCGATACTTGTTTCAAAAGAACGAAAACGGTTTGTCTCAAGCATTACACTTGGAAGAGGATCTGGGAGTAGGGAAATTGGCGGTTGAGCATATCCCTGATCCTGGCCTGCTCCTCTGCGTCTTCAATCGGTTCGACCTCGCTCGCGGGCAGGCCGGTTTCGGTCAGACGGTGTTTCCAATTAACAACGTAGCCGGGAACGTTCACAAAACGGCACCCCTGGGCGCCGCAGCAGGCGCTCTCGACGGCGGCGATCCCCACGACGATGAGGAGTTCCCGGCTTTGGTGGATAATCAGCCTTTCTTCAACGATGGTGTAGTGCCCGGCGATAAACCGGACTTCCGTTCCCGGTTCCTGGTGCTGGTATTCCGGCATGAAAACCTCTCTCACTTTCCGATGCAGAAATTCGCGAAGATCCGGTCGAGGACATCCTCCGGCGTTGTCCGGCCGGTGATCTCGCCGATGGCGTCGAGAGCCTCGCGGACCTCCAAGGCAACGAGTTCGGGTGGGAGGCCGCCTTGCAGGCCGTCGCGGGCGCGGACGAGTCCCGCCGCCGCCTTTTCGAGGGCGGTTTTCTGATGGAGATGCCCAATCATGGCCTCAGACGCCCCCTCTGCCGGCGTCGCGAGGACCAGGTCGCGGAGCGCCGCGGTCAGGCGGTCAAGCCCGTCGCCGTACTTGGCGGAGATCCGGATGGCCGGGGGCGTCCCCTCGGGGAGGAGCCCCCGCAAGGATTCCTCGTCGAGGCGCGGGGGCAGGTCGGATTTATTGAGGACCGGGAGCATCGGTTTTGATATCATTTTTACGAGGAGTTCCCGATCGTCCGCTGTGAGGTCCGCGCTCCCGTCGAGGAGGACGAGAACGGCGTCGGCCGTCTTCAGGCGCTCCCAGACGAGATCGACCCCCTCCCTCTCTATTGCGTTCTCCGGGGGCCGAAGCCCGGCGGTATCGGTCAGGCGGACGGGGATGCCTCCGATGTCAACGGTCTCCTCGATGAAGTCGCGCGTTGTCCCCGGGACGGGGGTGACGATCGCCCGTTTTTCGCCGAGGAGGCGGTTCAGGAGGGAGGATTTGCCGACGTTCGGACGGCCGGCGATGACAACGCCAATCCCCTCCCGATAGATCCGCCCTTGCCGGTACGTCGCTGTTAGGGATGCGATTCGGTCGATGATGTGCTGGATCTGGGAATGGGAGCTTTCGGGCGTCTCCCCGACGCCGTCCTCCTCCGAAAAATCGATGGCGGCCTCGATCCCGGCGAGGAGGTCGATGATTTCACTGCGGATCGCCGCGATCGGTTCGGAGAGTTTTCCGCTCAGGCAGTCGATGGCGGCGGCAAGTCCCAGCCGGGTCTTTGCGGCGATGATGTCGAGGACCGCCTCTGCCTGGGTCAGGTCGAGACGGTCGTTCAGGAAGGCGCGCTTTGTGAATTCTCCCCGCCCGGCCGGACGCGCCCCGGCCCGCAGAACCTCTTCGAGGACGGTCCGGAGGACGAGCGGACCGCCGTGACAGTTGATCTCCAGCGTGTCTTCGCCGGTGTAGGAGCGGGGTTCCTTCAGAAAGGCGACGAGGACCTCGTCGAGGATGGCGCCTGTCGTCGGATCAATGATGTTGCCGTGGTAGAGGTGGTGGGAGAGAAAATTTCCGGGGGGCGTGGGGGAAAAAAGGCGCCGGGCGATCCCCTCCGCCGCCGGTCCGCTGACGCGGATCAAACCGACCCCCCCGATCCCGGGCGGGGTGGCGATGGCTGCAATGGTGTCCCTGAAGGTCATCGGATCAGGGCCTTCCCCCTGGGATGCCGTCATTGAAGCGGGATGATCCGCCCGCGCCCGGTCCCTGCATTGCGCACAATGGATGATGCGCGCCTGCCGTCAGGCGTCAACCCGGTCCGGACCGCGACGCGCCGGCAGGATCACGATCTTCCGGTATTCACCCTCGCCGCGACTCTTCGTGGTCAGGGTTTCGTCGTCCTGCATGGCCATGTGGATGATGCGGCGGTCATGGGCGTTCATGTGGCCGACGGTTACCGGTTTCTGCGTCTTCCTGACCTTTTCGCCGAGCCTCACCGCGAGGGCGACGAGGGATTCTTCGCGCCGTTTGCGGTACTCCTCCGTGTCGATGACGATCATCTTGTGTCCGTTTGCGGAATGGTGGACCGCCTTGTTGACGATGTACTGGATCGCGTCCAGGTTCTGCCCCCGCTTTCCGATGAGCAGGCCGCTGCCGTCCCCCCGAATGTTCAGAACAATCGCCTCCTCCGTCTCCTCCACATCTACCAGGGAGGCGATCTGCATTCGGGTCAGGATGCCTTCGAGGAGCCGCCTGGTCTTTTCCGCGGTCGGTTCGCCGTCGCGATCGGCAGCGGGCGCCGGGTTCGGTCTCGCAGTCACCCTTGGTTCCACGGGTTCCGGCCTCTTCGTTATCCCTGCCGGACCGGTTGCGACGGGGTGAACAGCCGGACTCCCTTTCGGGAGCGGTGCGGCGGACTTTGCCCCATGGTTCATGGTGCGGATTCGGGCTCTGTTGCGTTCCAACGTCGGCGCAGCAGACTTTTCTGTCCGGACCGGGGTCGGTGCTTCCACGCGGGAGAAGACGGAGTCGAGCGTCATGTCAATGGAGAGGCGGCTCGCCCGGATTCGGGCCTTCTTTGCCCCCAGGCCCAGAAAGCCGGGGTTCCCCGCCGCGATGATCTCGATGTTGAGTTGCTCCCGGGGGACTTGAAATTCGCTGCACGCCTT
>MNZQ01000171.1 GCA_001873745.1 Syntrophaceae bacterium CG2_30_58_14 | reverse complement strand
TTACCGAGGTTTCCCGGGGATTTGTCTATCATGCCCACAGCAAAGGCCGGGACAAATTCAACGGGCTTTTCGCCCTCTGCCGGGAGATCATCCTGGAGGGACAGACGAATGGCTTTCTCCGCAGCGACATCCAGGCCCGTTATCTCACGTACGTCTTTCTCGGCGCCATCGACACCTTTCTGTCCGTCATGATCCTCGGAGAAGAGACGCTGACCCCTGCGAGGGAAAAACGGATCATCGACGGCATCATCCAGGTGTTTCTCCACGGGGCTGCAACGGGATAGCGGTGATGCGTGCAACGCTGCGATGATCGCATGAGTGATTGTATGTTTATGAGACTGCTTCGCTTCGCCGGCCATGACGGATAGCGCAAGATCTCACGAAAGGTAACGGGGGTTCTAATGCTCAAGGGTCAGCTCCACACCCATACGACCTGTTCCGACGGGAACCTCACCCCGCAGGAGGTTGCCGACGTCTATGCCGGAATGGGGTTTGATTTTCTGGCCTTCACCGATCATGACCACCTTCTGAAGGCTTCGTACCGGGAGACGATCGCCGCCGTCCGTTCGGGGTTGCTGATCCTCTGCGGCGTCGAGCTGACCGTCCCCTGCCGCAAAGGATACGTGCATGTGAGCCGGATCGAAGGAGAGCGGGAGCATCTGCACATCTTCAACCACCCGGCCGATTGCGGCCTGCCGCTCAAGGAAACCCTGCGGTGCATTGCCGAGGTGGCGGAACGATTTCCGCTGGACGCCGTCGAGGCGACGAGCCACGGTTTTCCGATCCCGCTGTTCGATACCCCCGAAATCGGTTACCCGAGGGTGGCGGCGGACGATTTTCATGTTCGGTCGGACTGTGGCCGCGGCTGGGTCGAAGTCGACAGCGCCCGGGAGAAGGATGCGATCATCCTCGCGATCCGCGAGGGCCGTTTCCAAAACGGCCATGCCGGACGGACGCCCGCGGTCTCCGGAAACCGGAAGCCTGTGGTGCAGTTCGTATAAGTACACGCCGTTACCCCGCAACGGGGAAGGCGAAAAAGATCATCAACCTCAGGGAGGGAACAGCCATGGCAACAAAAAGGGTGGCGATCTGTGCCGTCGCCCAACACAAGAACGACTCCGATCTCTGGCACAAGCGGTTTCAGGGGATGCTCCTCGACGTTCTGGAAGAACTCCAGGCGCAGACGGGATTCACCTTTGACGAGGAGACCGGGGTGAACACGATCGTGAGCTGCTCGGACGATTTCTTCGATGCGCGGACCATCTCCGACAACGGCGTGACCGACGTCCTCGGCGCCCAGTACCGGGGCGAGGAAAAGATGGCCCAGGAAGGGTTGAACGCCGTCGGCTACGCCCAGGCGGTCATCCTCTCCGGCTACGCCGACCTGGTCCTCGTCATGGGCCACTGCAAGGAATCCCAGTCGGAGAGCCGGCGCATGATCGCCAACATGGGGTTCGACCCCTTCTACGGCCGGGCGGTCGGTCTGGACAACCTGAACGCCGCCGCCCTCCAGGCGCGGGCCTATATGAAGAAGGCGGGGCTCACCGAGGAGCAGCTCGCCGGGATCGTCGTCCGGGCCAGACAGTTCGCCGCACGGAACCCCTACGCGAACGCCCGGGAGATTGTCGAGGCGGGGACGGTCATCGCCTCGCCCCAGCTCTGCGACCCGATCCGGCAGCTTCACGCCTATCCCGTCTCGGACGGCGCCGTGGGGATGCTGCTCGCCTCCGAAGAGAGGGCGGCGGAGTTCACCGACAAGCCCGTCTGGATCGCCGGTTTCGCCAACTGCATGGACAGCTACTTCCTCGGCGACCGGGATCTTACCGCCAATTTCGCGCTCAAGCAAGCGGCCGGGCGGGCCTACCGGAAGGCCGGGATCGCAGACCCCAAAAAAGAGATCGGCCTCGTGGAGGTGATGGACGCTTACGCATACCAGCAACCCCTCTGGCTCGAGGGCTTGGGTTTGTGCGGCGACGGTAAAGGCGCCCGCTTCCTCGATCAGGGCGGCCAGGAGAAATATCGCGTCAACCTCTCCGGCGGAATGCTCGCCGGGAATCCCGTCATCATCGCCGGCCTTTACCGGGCGGCAGAGGCGGCCCTCCAGCTCAAGGGCGAGGCGGGGGAGCGGCAGGCCCCCGATCTCCACCGCGCTGTCGCCCATTCGACCACCGGGGCGGCGGGACAGTTCCACTCCGTCCTCATCCTGGAAAGATAAGGAGCCTTCAGCCATGAAAATGCATGTAAAAAACAGAAACGTCGCGATTATCGGGATCGGCCAGACCTCTTTTTCCTCCCACAAGGAGGATCAGAACCAGGCGGAGATGGTCCAGGAGGCCGTGATCAGAGCCCTCGCCGATGCGGGGCTCAAAATCGGGGATATCGACTGCATCGTCCACGGGAATATGGAGCTCTTCGAGATGCAGTTCGCCCCGGACCTCTGGCATTCCCTGGGAACCGGCGCCTACGGGAAGGACGAATACCGGATCACGACCGGCGGGACCACCGGCGCCACGCTGGTCTGCGCCGCGGACAACCTCGTCGCCTCCGGTCTCTACAACACGGTCCTCGCAATCGGCATGGAGAAACTCCAGGAGGGGAACACCACCGGCGGCATCACCAACATGGCCGATCCGCTCTGGTTTAGGAACCTCCAAACCGGGGCGCTGACCGGCACCACCGCCCAGGAGATGATCGACGAGTTCGGCGAAGAGCGGGCGAAACGGGCCGCCATGCGCTACCGGATCATGATGGACAAGCACGCAATGCTGAACCCAAGGGCCCATCGCCGCTTCGGCCTGGAGTACAGCCAGATGGAGGACCTGATGGCCAACTCCCCGCCGCTCGTCGGCGAGCTTCGGCTCATCCATATGTGCTCCCAGTCCGACGGGGCGTGCGCGATGATCTTCACCTCGGAAGAAAAGGTGAAACAGGGGACGAAGAACCCCCCGGTCTGGATCCGCGACCACATCCAGATCCACCGGGAAGAGACGATCCCCAACCTCTTCGGCTTCAACAAGCCGGAGGTGACCCACCACTACGCCGCACGGACGCTCTTCGCCCGGAACGGCATCCAGGACCCGGTGGCGTACTTCGACGTCTTCGAAATGTACGACCCCTCTGCCTGGTGGGCGGTGGACTGGCTCCGCGAATTCTTCCTCCTCAAGGGGGACGAGCATCTCCGGATGCTGGAGGCGGGGGATTTCGATCTGGACGGAAGAATCCCGATCAATCCGTCGGGCGGGGTGATCGCCAGCAACCCCATCGGCGCCACCGCGATGCTCCGGCCGGCGGAGGCGGCCCTTCAGATCCGCGGCGACGCAGGCGGTCACCAAATCAAGAAAGAGGTGCGTCACGCCCTCGCCTCGGGCTTCGGCGGAACCTTCTGGTCGGTGCTGATGATCCTCGAAAAAGAGCTGAATTGGCAGGAGGTGAGCCATGACTGAATATTTCGGAACGACCGTAGCGGACATCTTCGCAACGATGCCGAAACGCTTCAAGCCGGAAGAGGCGAAAGAGGTGGACATCGCGATCGGCTATGAGGCAACCGGCGAGGGCGGCGGCAAATGGAAGGCCACGATCAAACACGGCACGCTGAAGGTGGAAACCGTGGAAGGGGAACTCACCGACTGCAAGACAACGATTCACACCGACGCGGAGACCTTCGTCGGCGTGACCCTGGGGATGATCGGCGCCCTCGACGCCCTCTCCTCGCAGAAACTCCGCGTCGCCGGCGATCCCAAGTTCCTCATGCTCCTGCTCCCCAAGATCTTCACCCCCTATGTGGCGCCCGCAAAAAAACCCGACGCGGTGACGGCGCGCGACATCATCGCCACGCTCGCGGAGCGGTTCCGGCCGGAGAAGGCCGAGGGGGTCGCCATGACGATCGGCTACGATCTCGCCGGCGAGGGCGGCGGCCGGTGGACCATCATCATCCGGGACGGGAAATGCGCCGTCCGGGAAGGCCTCGCCGACCCCCTCACGGTGAAGATGACGATGGAGGCCAAGACCTACGCGGGAATGATGGTCGGGACCATCGAGGCGGTCACCGCATTCACTTCCGGACAGGTGAAGATCGAGGGGGACATGGCCGCCGCGGGCGCCACGGCGAAATACTTCCGGAAATACGTCGTTCCCGGCGCCACGGAGGCGGAGGAGCTGATCTCGCTTCGGGTGACAAACTCGATCGAGCAGCGCTTCGCCACCGGCCCCGTCATGGGGCGCTGGTTCGCCGGCATCCGGGAGAAGAAGTTTCTCGCCAACCGCTGCCCGAAATGCGGCCGGACCCAGATCCCTCCGCGGGAGATCTGCGCCTGGTGCCGCGTCCGGGTCCATGAATTCGTCGAGGTCGGCCCGAAGGGGGTCGTGACCCACTTCGACATCGTCTATTTCGCGAGCCCCGATCCGCTCACCGGGGCCGTCCGGGACACCCCCTACGCCACCGTCTATGTGGTTCTCGACGGGGCAACCGAGCGGGAGGCGATTACGGTGGACCTGAAGAAGGAGGACATCCCCCGCCTGAAGGAGGGCGCCCGGGTGCGGCCCGTCTGGGCGGAGGTGACCACGGGAAGCTATCGCGATCTGATCGGCGTCGAGCTGGATGAAGAGGAGGGAAGTCTATGACCATGCAAGAAGACCATAAGGATTGTTTCGTCCTGGAGGGGAAGATGGCCCTCCCCAACCAGAACTTCGCCGGAAGGCTGGGGTCGCGGTTCCTCATCGCCATCCGGGACCGGAAGAAGATCATGGGCCTGAAGTGCAACCCGTGCGGGAAGACCTTCGTCCCACCGCGCGAGTACTGCGAGAAATGCTGGACGAAGATCGCCGACAACTGGGTCGAGCTGGGGACGGAGGGGGAACTCGTCAACTTCACCGTCGTCCGCTACGGCGACCGGCACCTGCCGAAGAAGCCCCCCTACATTCTGGGACAGATCCGGCTCGACGGCGCGGATACGCCGCTTACGCACATTGTCGAGGGGATCGATCCCCGGGATGTCGAGAGCGGCATCCGCGTGAAGGCGGTATTCGCCGAAAAGACGACGAATACCATTATGGACATCGACCATTTCGAACCGGTTTAAGAAGAGAAAGGAGACAAACCATGGCCAAAGATGCAAACCCCGTTATCATTTGCGCGGCCCTGACGGGCGCCGCCACCATGAAGAACAACAACCCCTCGGTTCCCTACACGATCGCCGAATTCGCCGAGGAGGCGCACAAATGTTATGAGGCGGGGGCCGCGATGGTCCACGTCCACGCCCGGATGGACGACGGCCAGTCCACCCACGAGATCGACCGGGTGCAGGCCGTCTACGACGCAATCAAGGCGAAGAGCCCCGAATTGATCATCTGTCTCTCCTCCGCCGTGGGGGTCTTCAAAACGCCTGAACAGCGCCTCGCCCAGATCGTGGCCGTCCGCCCGGAGATGTCCTCCTACAACACAAACACGATGAACTTCAGCATCATCGACCGGAACACGGGGATGATCTTCTTCGACTACGTCTTCGAGAACACCTTCACCATGCTCCAGGATTTCGGGAAGGCCTTCGAAGAAAACAAGGTCAAGCCCGAGATCGAGTGCTACGACATCGGCGGCCTCGACAACACCCTCCTCATCGCCAAGCAGGGATTCTTCACCGAACCGATGAACTTCAACTTCGTCTGGGGGGTCACCGGGGGACAGAAGTTCCGGCCGGAGGTGATGATCGCGATGAAAAACGCCCTCCCCCCGGGTTCCAACTTCACGACCTGCGCCGTGGGGATCGAGCAGTTTCCGGCGAACGTGATGTCCTGCCTTCTGGGCGGGCACATGCGCGTGGGGATGGAGGACAACACGCGGATGCCGAACGGCGAGCTCGCCAAGGGAAGCTACGAACAGGTCGAATGGGCCGTCCGGGTCGCCGAGAACCTGAACCGGAAACCGGCGACGACGGCGGAAGCGCGCCAGATCATGGGCATCCGGAAAGGGTAAGCGGAGGGAACCATGGATTTCGCGATCAGCGACGAACAGCGAATGTTCCGGGATACCGTCTACCGGTTCGCCCGGGAGGAGATCGCGCCCCTCTGCGAAGAGGCCGATCTGAACAGTGAATTCAGTTTCGAGGTCTGGCGGAAATTCGGAGAGATGGGACTTCTCGGCCTTCCCGTGCCGGAAAAGTACGGCGGATCGGGGGCGGATT
>MNZQ01000075.1 GCA_001873745.1 Syntrophaceae bacterium CG2_30_58_14 | reverse complement strand
ATGAGATGATAGCGAGGATGAAGGGCGTACCCAAAGAGAAGCAGGCCGAAGAGGGGATCAAGATCTGCGTGGAGACGATTGAGCGGTTGCGGGAGATTCCGGGAGTGCGCGGCATCCATATCATGGCGATCGAATGGGAGACGAAGGTGGCGGAAATCGTCAAAGCTGCCGGACTCCTCCCCAGACCGGAGATAGAATAAGGCACAGATATCGAACAGATCGGCCTGTCTGCGTTTTTCTAAGGCAAGCTCGTGCGATACGGTATAGACCCACTCTACCCACCGGAAGAGGGTAGAGGTGGAAGTCCGTTATTCATTTTTTCACTCGTCCTTGATGCGAATCCTCGCCGCCGGCGCGTTAGAATTCCAGCCAGGAATCGGAGTAGAGGATATTTCCCAGCAGCACCTTGGTGGTTTTTACGTAATTCACCTGCTCCTTGGTCAGCGAGCCCAGGTCAACATCCTCGCCGTCCATCACCCGGTAAACGATCTTCTTTAGATCCTGCTTGCCGCCGGGGGCGGCAAAGGCCTTCATGTCATCGTCGAAGGCGTCGAGGATCGCGCCGGTCATGCCGTACCGTTCCAGCAGCATCATGTAGGTCTGATTCAGGATCGGCCGCAGATGATCGGGGGCGCCGTTCGACACATTGGAGACGCCGCAGGTCGCCTTCAGCCCGGGGGCCATCTCCTGGAAATCCATAAACATCTTCATGAATTCCACGCAGCTCGGCACCTGCACCTGGCTCTGGGGGCTGGTAATCGGCGTGACGATCGGATCGATCCAGACATCCTCATTGGGGATGCCGGCTTCCGCGGCCTTCTGCATCAACTCGGCAGCCAGAACGCCGCGCTCGTTTGCATCCCGGGGCAATCCGGAAGGTCCCCAGAGCAGGGCCACGAAGCCCGCGTTATACTTCGCGGCCAGCGGCAGTTTCGATTCCATGCTTTCCGGTCGGGCCATGATGGAATTGATGACCGCCTTGCCTTTGCGATTCTGATAGATCTTGAGCCCTGCCTCGATGGCCTCGGTATTGATGGTATCGAGGTAGAGGGGGTTATCGACCACCTCCTGAACCGTTCGGACGACCCATTCCATCAATTGGGCGCCCTCTTTGCGGGCCGGCCCCAGATTGATATCGATATAATCCACACCCGTCTTGGCCTCGGCGATTGCCAGCTCCTGGATGGGTTTGGGATCCCTCTCTTTCATGGCCGCGCCGATCTTCTTCACCATCACGTTGAGATTTTCTCCGATGCGAATCATAAGCTCTCCTCCTCCTTATAGGTTCATTCGATCCATAGATTCCGTTTCCACCGTCTCCTTAGCTTAGATGCCTAACTTCAGGAACGGCGACAGGTGAGCGGCCTCGCGAGGTCCGATCTTCACTTCCCATTCCGGGCCCAGCTCTTCCTCCAGATCCCCGCTTACGGCAGCCACAAATCCCGGAATCACGATCTTCCGGTGCTTGACCTTTTCCGTGATGCCGGATTTTTTCACAAACTGACCGATCGCGTCCCCGACGAACTTTCCGGCGGCCCAGGCGGTCAGCACGGAAAGACCTTCCGTATCCATCACCATGAGCCAACTCGGCACGCGGCTGGCCTCGATTTCACCGGAGACGATGAAGTAGGTCAGCGCAAAATTGGTCGTGATGAGCACCGGCGAATCTTCGGTCGGATTTCCGACCGGATAGATCCCCTGCTTCATCATCATCGGCCGCTGCGGATCGGTGTAGATGTTGAGTCTCGCAACCAAAAGCGGGAAGAGGCTCTCCCCCTGGAAGTCGGACAGGACGATGATCCCGGCATACTTGGCAATCAGCATGGCGGCGATCAGCGCCTCCTTCATCGGATCTTTTGTCATTTCGCACGCAAAAGCGATCGTCGAGAAACCCAGGGAGCGATTCTTCTGGACCAGGGCGGCCCGGCGTGCAAACACCTGCTCTTCAAAGGCGCCCCGCACCGTCCGGGCGCCGCCGTCCAGAACGATATCCTTGACGCCGGCGGCGCTGATCTTGTCCGTCAGGACCGTCAGGCTCTCCAAGTTGGCGGCCTTTGCGGCCAGCGGACATTTGTACTCCTTGGCCAGCGCGACCATCGCCTCCGCGTTTCCATCCGTGGCTGCATAAATCAGCGGCGTACGCTGGGCCGAGATCTGGAGGGCGGCCTTCAGCGCATCCGCGCTGTCGCTCATCAGGACCAGCGCGGCGTCGGTCTCATCCATGACCTTTTTGACCAGGGCCGCGAACTTGCCCGCATCGCCCGATTCATTCGTGGCCGCAATCATCTCCGCCCGCAGCACAAGGCCTATCCAATCGTATTTCAACCCATTAAAACGCTTGATCCGTTCGGCCACCTCAGCGGCGGGCATCGTATCGCTGATCAAGAGCGCCATGCCGGGTTTGTTTACAAAGGTTTTCTCATGGCGGAAAAGAACCGTCTCCCCGCCGATTTTGACCACATTCTCCCCGCTCCCGATCACGACGGGACGAATGGGCGGCGCCGACGCCTCCGACAGCAGCGCCTTCGATTCCGCCGAGATGTAGGGACATGATGCCAACTCGGCCTTCGACGCCGCCAGATTCATAGCGAAGGCAAGGCAGGTGGGAACGCCGCATTCCCCACAGTTTGTTCTCGGCAGCAACTTGAATATCTGGATTCCCGTAAGAGCCATGTTCTACTCTCCTTTCTCCTCGATCAACCATTGATATAAAATGTTATCCCCTTATCCCAGGATCGATTCCATCGTCAGCGCCGGATGCTTCTTTTCCTCCAGGAACGGCAGGATTTCGTCTTCCGTCATTCCGATGGTTTCGTCGGCGATCATATCGATAAAATTGGGGATCCCTATCTCTTCGCAACGCGTTTGCAGACGTTCCCGGAGATCGTCTTTCAGTATCTTCGGCATCCAGACCAGACGCAAGAGTCCGCCGTCGCCCGTAAGCCACTTTCTCTGGGTGATATTGTATTTGCTGTGACCCAGAAATCCCGGCGTCACCGCGCCGCCGCCCGCGGAACCGGCCAGCGTCGTAAACTTCATCCCGCAGGGGGTCATCCCCATGAAATCGCGATTCACCGTCATGATGCCGTTGCACATCGGCAGCACCGCGGCGATACATTCACAACAGCCGCAGGTGGTCATCGGATCGATCATCATGCTGTAGAGGCTCACCTGGCTGACCTTCTGCCGTGACGCCGTCATCACAAAGTCATTGGTGCCCTTCCACTGTCCGAGTTTCGCATCCGTGACGTCTCCCTTGGGAATGGGCTGGTTGGGACCGGTCGGATTGATCTCGAACGCGGCCTTGCAGTCCATCCAGTTGTAGGCGCCGCAAAGCCCCGTCCTTTCGGGACTGACGACGCAAACGTGGCTGGGGGCAAAGGATTGACAGAGGGTGCAGGAGTAGAAGGTATCCGTGGTCTCGTCGGTCATCCCCTCGATCCGCGCATCCCGCTTTCCGTAAATGGCCCTGGCCTGGGCCAGCACCTCGTCCACCGCCTTCGGTTCCGTGTAAATCACAACCTGGGCCTTGTCGAAGATGGCGCCGAAGTCCTGGTGCAGTTTGGCATGGAGAATCTTTCCCAGATCCGCAAGCTTGAATCCCTTGGCCACGGCGCTTTTTGAAACGCGAAGCCAGGCGATATCGCGCTGACCGATATGCATGATCCCCTGGGCGTAGTTGATCAGGTGGTGGATCTGTCGCTCCAGGATCGGCTCGAAATCCTCCTGCATTTTCCGGCCCGTCACCTCGACCCGGATCGCGAGCGGCAGTTGTCCCGGCGGCTGGACCCCATCGAGCTCCGGACCGATCACCTCCACCTTGCCGTCTTCCACCTCGTCCATCCGTTTGGAGATGACCAATTCCACCGCATGGGTGCGCCCGCCGCCGCACTCCAAGTAGATGTCCTCGCCCCGGACCCGTTCGCCTTCGAACGCCGGGCCGTAGGAAACGGGAATGGGCACGGAGGCGACATTGACCTTAAGCCCCCGCACCTCGACGGCCTTCTGGACGAGTTGGTCGTGCGGGATGTTGGAAACGACATGCTCATAGGTGCAGATGCCGGTGGGCAAAACCTCCGGGATCGGCGTGTCGGCGATCGTCGGGAATCCCCAGTTGATCGCGCCGGCGGCGTTGGCGTACCACTCATCGGTGACGAACCCCATCGGCATCACAAACGCAAACGTCCGGTCCTTGTTGTAATTGAGATTTTTCCGGAAATCCCCGGGTTTGACCCCACCGAAGGCCATCGCGACGCGACAGGCGAACCCCATCGCAAAAACGGCGGCCGTGATGTCGGGACCATAGGAAACCAAACGGGTCGGCCAGCCGATCTGAACGCCCGCCTCCACAAGCTGCTCCGAAAAACGTTTGCCCCCGTGTTCGGCGCACATGAAAACGTAGAGATTTTTCTCCTGCAGTTCCGTGGCGATCTTCTTCGCAATCTCCGGCGAGGGCGCCGCCCCCACAATGGCGGCAAAGCCGGGCGCCGACCCGTCCACAAATTCGACGCCCCGTTTGCGGAAGATGACATCGTTTGCGGCGCCGAGCCAGAGGTTATCCGGCAGGATATCCTCCTGCTTGGTGTAAAAATTGGGATCTTCCAGATAACGGATCGCCTCAATCACCTCTTCGGCAAAAAAGGTCGCCATGCCCGCATCCAGCGCGGGCGCCAGGTAGGGAAGCGCCGTCTTTTCCTTGACCGGCGGCGGCAACAGCGTGCGACATCTGTCCAGGACCGGTTTCATGTCCGACATCTTTTTTACGGGAATTCCCAGGATGGCATAGATCACCGGCAGACAATAGGCCGTATCGGGAAATCCCACCTCCTGCTCGGGCCCCCACTTGTCGAGGGCCTCCTGATATTTTTTCTCGGCCCGTTCCACAATCTTGTGGGCCCCTCTGATGGCTGCGGATGCAATAATTTTTGACACGCTAAATCCTCCTTTTGGGCTATCGGATGCAACTCAAGTAACTGCGTGAGGCATGAGGCGTGAGGCGTGAGCTCCCTAACCCCCTGACCCCTTTCCCCTGACTTCTTTAAGCGGCCTCGATCTCGCGACGTTTGGCCATATCGAACAGAACCCTTTCCCGCATTTTGTCAATACCCAGGGCTTTTCGTTTCTTGTCGATATGATCGATCATGGACTTTGCCGCTTTCAGGGGATCGGGCTCAAAGCCCCATTTCCCCTTGAACAGGTTTTCATAATCTTCAAAGAGAAGTTTGGTCACCTCTTCACTGCCGGTCGTCGGCCATGTTACGCCGAATACGGTATAAATACCGGAGGCGACAAAATATTCGCCGATAGCGATGGCCTTCTCGCTCATCCATTCCAAAGCCGCGCCGGCGACAGGCAGATCGCTGATATCCTCGCCCAAGCCGCCCGCCTTCACCACGGCCGTGGCCGCCAGGAGAATCCGACTGTTATCGACACAGGACCCCATATGCAGAACCGGCGGAATCCCGACGGCCTCACAGACGGAGGCCAACCCCTCGCCCGCGTATTTTCGGGCCGCATCCGGTGTCAGCAGTCCCGCCTTTCCGCAGGTCATCGCAGCGCATCCGGTGACCAGTACGATCACGTCGTTCTTGATCAATTCCTTGATGAGCGTCAAATTGGGATCGTCATGGGTGACGCGGGCGTTGTTGCAACCGACGACGCCGGCGATCCCCCGGATGCGGCCGTTGATGATGTTGTCGTTCAGCGGCAGATAGGAGGCGCGGAACATCCCGCCCAACAGATAGTTGATCGTTTCATAACTGAATCCGACCACCTGATCCGTCGTGTCATCCGGTATTTCCACGTTGGCTTTCCTGTTTTTGAAGTTGCCGACGGCCTCCATCAATATCTTTCTGGCCGCTTCGCTGGCATGGCGTTCATCGAATTCGATATGCATGGCCCCTTCGATCTTGGCCTTGGGGGAGGTGGTAATCAGTTTTGTATGGTAGCATTTGGCCACCTGGGCCAGCGATTGCATTTCACACTGAACATCCACGGCCATCAAATCTACAACCCCGGTCACAATCGCCAACTCCTGCTGGAGGAAGTTTCCCGCCACCGGGATGCCGTGACGCATCAATAGTTCATTGGCGGAACAGCACATGCCCACCAGGTTGATCCCCTTGGCGCCCGTGGCGAGGGCCGCCTTTTGTATCTCCGGATCTTTGACCACGCTCACCAGCACTTCGGGGAGAAGCGGTTCATGTCCATGGACCACCACATTGATCTGATCTTTTTTCAGGACGCCAAGGTTGATCTGGCCAAGAACAGGCACCGGATTGCCGAACAGGACATCCTGGAGGTCCGTGGAAATCATGGAACCGCCCCAGCCGTCGGCCAGGGAACAGCGCGCCGCAGACAGCAGCAGACTCTGGTAGTCCTGATCAACGCCCATATGGGTGCGATGCATCAGCTCCACCACCTCGCGGTCGATGCCGCGCGGCGCCACCCCTAACTTTCTCCATATTTCCTGCCTTTTCAGAGGCGCCCTTTTTATAAAGCTGACCTCGCCATCCTGACGACCGAATTCTTCCAATACCTTCTTGCCCACTTCAATGGCAATCTCCTGGACACTCTTCTCGCCGATTTCCACGTCCAGATCCATTGCAATCTGATAGAGCTTCTGCTCATCTTTGATTTTGAACTCGGGCATCTCCCCCTTCGCCGCCGCCAGAAACGTCTTGGCGATGCCGCGGGCGTGATCGGAGTGCGCCGCCGTTCCCGCCGCGACCATCCGGGCAAAGTTGCGGGCGGAGATCGTCTCGGCGGTCGCGCCGCAGAGCCCCATCCGTTTCTTCGCCGGGCCCTCCTTTTTCTTCGGCGCCGGGACGCGACACGGGCCCATTGCGCAGTTCTTGCAGCAACTTCCCTCCGCGCCGATCGGACAGGGTTTCATCGCCTCCGCCCGATCGAATATGGTTTCGCAACCATCGACGGCGGCTTTTTGAATCATTTTGATCGTCGCCGGATCGATACTTTTCTTTTCCAAATCTGACATCATCTCCTCCTTCGTAACGCCGACCGGGGGCCAGTGTTTTAAGCCATTAAATCCGCAATCATCTCTCTTACAAGTCGGATGGCCTCGGGATGCCTCATGATCAATACATCCGCCCCCGCCAGCAGAAGCAGTTGCGCCGTAATGGCCTCCATCAGAACGCCTCTTTTCGCCGCATTGCCCATGAGCGGCGAGTCTCCCGCTTTCGCTTCCTTCGTTTTCCAGGTTTCCTTCGCCAGGTCGCAGATGATCGGGAACTGGAGTCTCTCATCCTGCTGCGTGAGGGCGGCCATGCGATCGCGCTCCATGACCGAGTAGGTATATTCAATTCCATAACCGAGCCCGCCGGTGGTCGGATCAACGACGATCTGTCCGTCCGGCACGCCGAGGTTGCCCAGCAGGATGTTGAGCTGCTTGGCCAGATTGATATCGATCGGGCTGTTGGCCGCCACGGTATGTTTGTAGGCAATGGCGCCGGCGCCGATCTGCTTGTAATTGTCCACCACGACGGGGCCGACGACCAGATTCAGCCCGTCGCACGTCTCGGCGACTTTGCGGAGCAGCTCGGCGTCCTTTTCGTGACTGCCGCTGCCGTTCACGATCACCGGAATATCCACGGCCGCTACGACCTTTTTGGCCGTTTCCGCCGCTTGATCGCTCGGGGTATTCAGACCGTTGGGATCGGTACTGACCAATTGCAGCGCAATCAGATCGGCGCCATAGACCGCCGCCGCCTTTTTGGCCCAGGCGACGGGATCACCGAGAACATCCCGGTAGGGTTCCAGAGCGGCCTCCGACCATTCATCGGGCGGCGTGTCATAGACCTCGATGGCGATGCGAGGGGGATGGGGCATTTCCCCTTCAAAGAGATGAAAAGGATAAGAGGTTTCCCCTCCCACCGTAATCGCCTTGGGCCCTTTTCCCAGTGCGACTTCCTTGATCTTTCCCGTATAGGTCGTTTTAGGTATTGAGAATGCCATGAGTTTTTCCTCCTGTTCATAAATCGCCTCTCCTGCATCGGGCGCATCCGACAAGCGCCGGAAAGCCGCCCCCTGGATTTGAAGCGTTGCGATCAACGAACCCCTGTTTTGAGATAGGCCATCATATCTTCCCGGGTTTTCAATTTTTCGCGCCAGTTCTCCGGTTTTTCGGGTTTTCCCTCTTCGTAGGTCTCGCCCAACACCTGAACCTTGCTCCCATCAAAAGAGGTCTTTTCTTCCAATTTCTGAGACATTTCCACCCCCTCCTTTCTGCAGATTTTTTTATGATATCGTTTTCATCATCAATGTTTCACGCCGGCGGCGATTCCCGCGGCTTTTACCGTATTCAGCATCAGCATCGTGATCGTCATCGGGCCGACGCCGCCGGGAACCGGGGTTATGGCGCTTGCCTTTTCCTTCACGTTTTCGAAATCGACGTCGCCGCAGAGCTTGGCCTTGCCCTCCGCTGTCACCCCGATCCGGTTCACGCCGACATCGATCACCACGGCCCCCTCCTTCACCATATCGGCGGTAATGGCCTTCGGTTTTCCGGCGGCAACGATCAGGATGTCCGCCCGTTTCGTGTGGAAGGCCATGTTTTTTGTACCGGTATGGCAGATGGTTACGGTGGCGTTGGCCCCTTTTTGTTTTTGCAGCAAGATATTGGCGATCGGCTTTCCGACAATGTTCGAACGGCCGACGACCACGACCTCGGCGCCGCTCGTCTCGACGCCGCTCCGGATCAGCAGTTGCTGGATGCCCGCCGGTGTGCAGGGGAGATAATCCGCCTCGCCGATCATCAGTTTCCCCACATTGATCGGATGAAAGCCGTCCACATCCTTGCTTGGATCGATCGCGAGGAGCACCTTGGTCTCATTGATGCGCTTGGGCAGCGGCAGTTGCACGAGGATGCCGTGAATTTTGGGATCCTTGTTGTATTTCTCGATCAGCTTGAGCAGCTCCCCCTCCGAAATGTTTTCCGGCTGGTTATCTTGAACCGAATAAAACCCAAGTTCTTTTGAGGCCTTCTGCTTTGCGGTGACGTAACTGAGCGACGCGGGATTCTGACCCACCAGGATGGTCACGAGCCCCGGAACCACGTTGTGCCCGCTCTTCAGATGCGCCGTCTCCTGCTTCAGCTCTTCCCGGATCTGCCGCGCGATTTCATTGCCATTGATCAATTTTGCCGTCATCTTCCCCTAACTCCTTTCCTTTCCGTTTCGGTTGTCACGGAAGCCATGTTTTGTTAAAAACCCAGTTTCATTGGATATACTTCTCAAAAATAGGCCATGCCGCCTGCACGGACGGCGCCGAAAAGGGAAGCCGGAAGGTCGGCGTTCCGCTGCGGTCAAAGCGGTTGATCTCCTCGTCGGAAGGGATAACCCCTGCCAGATCGAGGCGGTTCTGTTTGATCTCTTCCGCGGTATCCGGCTGCAGCGGACCCGCCATCCGATTCAGAACGAGAAGATCCTTTTTGATGTTCAACTTGAGTTCCCTTACCAGATCACGAATCCGCGCCGCGGTCATGATGCCCCGCCGGCTGGAATCGGAGAGCACGAAAAGCAGGTCCACATCCCTCGTGGTCAGACGACTGAAATGCTCCATCCCCGCTTCATTGTCAATAACAATATACGGATAATTTTCTGTTAGCAGGTCGATATACTTGCGGGCGAGGGTATTGGCGGCGCAGTAGCAGCCGGCCCCCTCCGGACGCCCCATGGCCAGCAAATCGAATCCTTTGGCCTCCGTCAGGGCCTCCTGCACCTTGTATTCAAACCAGACATCCTTGGTCATGCCCGTGGGAACCTCTTCCCGCATCAGTTCCCGCATCTCTCCGATGGTCGATTTAACTTCGATCCCCAAAACTTCATTCAGATTCGCATTGGAGTCCGCATCGACGGCCAGAACGGGACCCCTGTTTTTTTCCAGCAGGTAACGGATGATCATGCCGGCAAAGGTTGTTTTCCCCGTGCCCCCTTTTCCGGAAACCGCAATCGTAAAGCTCATGGCCTCAAACCGCCTCCCTTCCGGCGCGCAGCCGTTTATGCACCCCGGGGAAGGCGGAGGCGTCGGTGTGCGGCAGAAACATGGCGGCGATGAATTCATCCATGAAACCGGCATGGTTGCTTAGTTCCAGATTGGTCATCATCAGCGCGATCCTTTCCGTCTCTTTCAGGAGTTCCTTGGAGAAGGAGAGCAGCCTGGCGCCCAGCAGGGAGCCGTTTCCGACAAAGATGAATTTCCGCGCGTCGATTTCCGGCAGCAGCCCGATGAAAATGGCCTTTTCCAGATCCAGATGACGGCCAAACCCGCCGGCGATGATGATCTGCTCCAGGTCCTTGAAACCAAGACCGACGCTCTTCAACAGCACCTTGCAGCCTGCATAGATGGACCCCTTGGTGCGGATCAGATTTTCAATGTCGATCTCGGTGAGGACAATGTCATCCTGGATGCGCGTCTCATTTTTATAGGCGAGGACATATTCGTAACCATCCTCCCCTTTTCGGACCCGTTTCGTCGGAAGATTCTGATGGAACTTCCCCTTCTGATCGATGACGCCCGCCTCTAAAAGCTCCGCCACCGCGTCGATCAATCCCGATCCGCAGATCCCGATCGGCTTGACCCGGCCGATGGTCAGAATCATCGGTTCGCAGGTACGGGGGTTGATGCTGACCTCTTCGATGGCGCCGCGCGTCGCCCGCATGCCGAATTTGATGCCCGCCCCCTCGAACGCCGGGCCGGCGGAACAGGAGACGCTGGCCAGCCAATCCTTGTTCCCGATCACAATTTCCCCGTTGGTGCCGATATCCATGTAGAGGGTCAGCGCCTCGCGCTGGAAAATTCCGGAACCCAGAATGCCGGCCACAATATCGCCCCCCACGTAACTGGCCACACAGGGGAAGAGATAAATGTGGACATGGTCGCCGACGTTGATCCCCAGATGGACGGCCCGCACCGGCGGTATCAGATTTGCGGTGGGAACATAGGGCGCCTCGCGAATATATTTGGGATCGACCCCCAACAGCAACTGGGTCATGGTGGTGTTGCCCGCCACGACCAGATGGGAGACCAGGGAGCGGTCGATCCGGCTCATTTTCAGCAGCTCGTCGATAATGCCGTTGATCGAGGCGACCACCGTCTCCTGCATCTTTTTCAGACCGCCCGGCTTCTGGGAATAGACAATCCGGGTGATGACGTCTTCCCCGTAACTGATCTGGGGATTGTAATCGGAGGCCTCGGCCAGCGCGAAGATGGTCGCGCCGTCACAAGCGCCGTCGGGACAGGCGGCTACCCTGCACTCGTTCAGATTCAGAATCTGGCCGAAAATGGTCGTGGTGCCGATATCCAGAACGATGGAATAGTTTTGTTGTCGGTTGTCGCCCGCTTCGGCATTGATCAGTTTATATCCCTTGCGGGTCTGCACCAGCGTTACGGTAACCTTCCAATCGGCCTTTCTGAGAAGCCGGCTTAATTTCATGATCAGCCGGAAATCGCTGGAGATTCCATTGATGCCGTGTTGCCGGTAGATGGCATGGGTCAGGCGGGTCAGGTCGCTCACGTTATCGTTCAGCGTCGGCGGATCGAGCTCCACATAGCGTTTGAATACGGTGGGATCGACATCCCACCCCTGAACCAGTTGAAAAATATCCTTCGGCGAAAGGAGATATGGGGCGGCGAGCCGATCGCCTTTCAGCGCCAGCACGGACTTATCCACCTGCGATTCCAGCGGGATATCGACATCGACGTCGCCGGTGACAGTCGAGAGGCAGGCGAGGCGGTAGCCGTCGGCATACTCCGCCTCGGAAAGCCCGGCGTGCATCGGCGACGCAACCGCGCCGCCGACGATTTTAACCTTGCATTTCCCGCAGGTCGCATTGCCGCCGCAGGAGGCGTTGATGTGAATGCCGGCCTCCATAGCCGCCTGGAGGAGATTCTCCCCTTCGTCAACAAAGATGTGTCTGTCACTCGGTTGAAACGTGACCTTGTGTTTCCCCATGACCAATGACGTTCCGAAAAAAAGCGGGGCGCAATATTTCGCGCCCCTTGAAGTAGTTTAAAACAATCCCTTTACCTTGCCGGTCTCTACATCCACGTCCACCCTTCTGTAGGCGGGATCGGAACTGGTCCCGGGCATCAGACTGATGGCGCCCGTCATCGGGCAGAGGAACTTTGCTCCGGCAAAGATCAAGACGTCGCGAACCGGCAGTATCCAACCTTTGGGCACCCCCTTCTTGGTTGGATCGTATGTAAGGCTCAGGTGAGTCTTGACCATCATGGTGTTGAAATCCTTTAATGCAGGATCAGCCTCAAACCGTTTCGCTTTGGCTTCGGCCTCCGGGGTCCAGGAAACGCCATCGGCCCCATACACTTCTTTGGCAATTATTTCGACCCGTTGTCGAAAAGGCATCTCCAGCGGATAGAGGAACTTAAAATCAACTTTATCTTTGCAGGCGTCCATGACGGCGTCAGCAAGCTCCAGGGCCCCATCCCCGCCTTTAAGCCAGTGTTCGGAAAGGGCGCAGCGAGCCCCTGCTTTCTCTGCATACTTGCGAACCATGGCAATTTCATCCTTGGTATCCGTATGGAACGCATTGATACAGACGACCGGATTGATTCCCGACTTCTTGATGACCCCGATGAGATGCGTCATATTGACGATCCCTTTTTCCAGAAGCGCCAGATTCTCCTTTGTGTATTCCTCAGGAAGGGGTCGTCCTGCCACGACGGCAGGTCCGCCGCCATGCATCTTTAAAGCCCTGATCGTAGAAGTCAATACGGAAACATTGGGCGTAAGACCACTCACCCGGCATTTCACATTCCAGAACTTCTCGAACCCGATATCAGCAGCAAAACCGCTCTCCGTTACATGGTAATCAAACATCTTTAAACCAATGCGGTCTGCAATAATGGAGGACTGGCCCACGGCAATGTTGGCAAAGGGGCCGGCATGCACCATACAGGGCTGGCGTTCAACCGTAGACATCAAGGTAGGATTGATGGTATTGCGCATCCAGGCGCACATGGCGCCAGCCACTTCGAGGTCTGAGGTGGTGACGGGTTTGCCTTTCTTATTATAGGCCACAACGATCTTTCCCAACCGCTCCCGGAGGTCTTTCAGGTCCCGGACAATGGACAGGATCGCCATAAGCTCCGAACTCACGGTAATGCCAAATTTGGATTGCATGAGGAAACCATCCATCCTGCCCCCAAGACCCATGATAATATTCCGTAAACCCTGGGCGCAAAAATCCATGACCCAGCCCATCTCGATGTTGGCAGGATCGATGTCCAAGCGCTTCAGATTCCTTTTGGCGAGTTCAGCGTCGTCATAGTTTCGTTCGTGCTGCATCCGGGCATTCAGGGCGACCATGGCCAGGTTGTGGGCATTGGTAATGTCGTTGATGTCCCCGGTAAGACCGAGGGAAAATTCGGTCATGGGGATGAGGAGCGAAATGCCGCCCCCGGCAGCCGTACCCTTGACATTCATTGTCGGACCACCCGAAGGCTGGCGGATACAACCGCCGACATTCTGTCCCCTTTTGCCAAGCCCCTCTAACAAGCCCATGACCGTAGTTGTTTTTCCTTCTCCAAGCGGGGTGGGTGTAATGGCCGTGACCTCAATATACTTTCCGTCGGGCCTATTTTTTAAGCGCTCAATAATTTTCATGAAATCGAGTTTGCATAGCTTCCCCATCGGGATGATTTCATCCTTCTGAAGGCCCAGTTTCTCCCGCCATTCGTCGGGGGTAGGCATATTTTTCTCTGCTTCTTCGGCAATCTGCCAATCTGCATATTTTCTTGGATCTAAATCATTTACTTTACTCATTGTTTACCCTCCTCCGTTAAATGATCCGTATCCGGCGCCTTCAATGACTTTTTCCGCAGACGGCCCGGCCAAGACAAGGGCGCCGCCAAAGACATCTCCGGACCGATACCTCCAGCCCCAAGAGCCTGTCAGGGGCAACCATCGAATATAAGTTATGAACCTGGGTCGATTCCGCAACCGGGAAAATGGTGAACCGCGTGTCGGCGCCGGGAGCAACGCGATCGGGATCCGTTGCCTCCCTGTCCGTACGCATCAGACGTTTGCCGCGGGGATGACAAACGATCGAGCCTCTATGACCGTCATTTTGCATACTTACCAAAACAATCGAATCTATTGGGGTTTTTAAAAAAATTAAAAATTCGTCCGTTCATATCAACAAGGTAAATTCCTGTCAAGAACTATTTTGTAGCTATTTTGTAAACCATGAGACTCTGCGGTCCGGCGCTCGTCTCCAAAGGATGACGGCCTCGTAAAATGTAATTTTCTCCCTCCCCCCTCACCCCTTCCCTCTCCCCGAGGGTGAGGGGGGAGGGAGACTTTTTACGGGATCGTCAAGGATGATCATCCTCGACAACCGACCCCGTTTTCAGATAGAAGAAGAGCCAGGCTGTTTTTTTGTCGCCAACCGATGGTTGCCGATTAAAGGGGAATCCACTAAACGGACGCGAAGGAGGAAGAAAAGCATGGGCACTGGAAAAACCATCCGAACTCGGCAGCAGGGCCTGCGCATCGCCATCATGGGACAGGCCGCCTTCGGCGCCAAGGTTCTGGAAACATTGTCGGATCGGGGGGAGGAGATCATCGCCGCCTGGCTCCCCCAAGGAAAGGCGGGCGGAAAACCCGATCCGCTGAAGACGGCCGCCGACGGCCGCGGGATCCCGGCCTTTCAGCCGGACAGCTACCGAACCCCGGAGACGCTCGAGGCGTTCCGGAGCACGAACCCCGATCTGCTGATCATGGCCTTCGTCACCGACATCATCCCGTCTTCTTTTCTCGGGGTCCCGACTCAGGGGACGATCTGCTATCATCCTTCGATTCTCCCCCGCCACCGCGGCGGGAGCGCGATCAACTGGGCGGTGATCATGGGCGACCGGGAGACGGGGCTCTCGATCTTCTGGGCGGACGCGGGGATCGACACGGGACCGGTTCTCCTCCGGAAGCGGGTCCCGGTCGGGCCGGAGGATACGACCGGCGCGCTTTACTTCAACCGCCTGTTTCCCCTCGGCGTCGAGGCGATCGTGGAGTCCGTGGGGCTCATCAAGGAGGGGCGGGCGCCCCGGATGGTCCAGGACGAAGGAGCGGCCACCTACGAACCGCTCTGCAACGACCAAGTCGCCCGGATCGACTGGGAAAAACCCGCAGCAGAAGTCCACAACCTCATCCGGGGCTGCGATCCCCAGCCGGGGGCCTACTCCTTTTATCGGGGAAAGAAGGTCCGTTTCTTCGAGACCCGGCTGGTTCCGACCGGCCGCCCGGACGCCCGACCGGGGGAGGTCCTGGCGTCGGATGAGGGCGGCTTCACCGTCGCCGCCCGCTGCGGCGCGCTCCGCATCGGGAAGGTCCGAACGGATGCCGGCAAACAGGACGCGATCGTATTCGCGGTGGAGAGCGGTCTGAAATCGGGGGAAACCTTCACGGCAGAAAGTCAAGAGCGCGGGCAAGGCCATCCGTGAATCCGCTTAAGCGTCATTCTGCAACTTCGCTGCAGAATAACGCTTATTCGCTATAATGATCGACGTATTTCATTCGTTATTCTCGCAAATAATGTATCATGGCTCACCATCGCGATTTATATGGAGGTTAGCAATGAATTATAACATTGAATACGAACGTGAAGAAGATGGCCGTTGGATTGCCGAAGTACATACATTGCCTGGAGTTATGGCGTACGGAACAACTGCCGATGAAGCAATGACGAAAGCTGAGGCTCTTGCGTTACGTGTTCTGGCAGAACGCCTTGAAATGGCAGAGTGTAGTCCGATGCCCATCAGCATTGCATTTGCGGCCGTATGACCCAGTGGCCATCTGTCAAAGCCAAAAAGTTACTTTCGGCACTTATTTCTATCGGATGGATTATCAAGCGTCAGTCCGGCTCACACCGGATCAGGCTCGTGAGCTTGTCCTTGGCGGTGAGGAGACAGCTCTTCTGGCCCCGGTCGGCGAGATGGCGGAAGGCGGTGCGCGTCAGCAGGTAATCCGCGGATTCCATGTAACACTCTTGGCCGCTGACGGGATCCAGCAGGTAGTTAGTCGTAATTCCGTGCGTCTCCGGAAGACTCGCCGTGATGATGGAGGTGTTGTTGACATTGGTCACGGTGGGAACGACGGCTTCGCCGATCGTGTGGAACCCCTCCCGGGCGACCGCATCGAGGTTCGGCGTCTCGCTTCCCGCCAAATAGTCCGGCCCGCAACCGTCGAGGCAGATGATCACCTTCGTCGTCATTTTTCTTCTCCCGTAAAAAGCGGTTCCAGGTCGAGCAGGCGCTCCAGAGAATCGATGACGGGCGCCGCGGTCTCCACCTGCGGCCAATTCCGCTGCAGGGAGCGGTGCCGGAGCCAGACGGGATGCATACCCGCGGCCTCCGAACCGCAGACGTCGATCCGCCAGTCGTCCCCCACATAGACCGCCTCCCCCGGCGCGATCCCCAATCGGTCGAGACAGAGACGAAAGGGAAGCGGATCGGGTTTCGCCGGGATTCCACCCTCGCCGGCCACGACGATCACCTCAAAGAACCGCATCAGCTCCGGATAGTGGCCGAGGCGGTGCTTCCCCGTCTCCGTCTGCCCCTGGGCGTTGGTGATCAGGGCCAGGCGGTACCGCTCCCGCAGGGCCGTCAGGACCGTCTCCGTCTCCGGAAAAATTCGGGTCATCGCCTTGATCCGCTCCCAGTACTCGGTTTCCCAATGTTCCAGAAGCGCGGAGTCGGGCTTGCGGCCGTAATGCCGGAAGAGCTCCTCTATGATTCGCTTCCGGGAAAAATCGGAACGGGCATGGAAGCGGGAGCGGATCTCCCGGTAAACCGCGAGAAACGCCTCCCCCTCCGGAAGGCCAAGGGCCGCAGATGCCTTCCGCTGCGCCTCCTTTTCGGCCGCCCGGAAACCCTCCGCCGAATCGACCAGCGTCTGGCCGAAATCAAAAACAATCGCCCGGATCATGTTAAAAACATCAATCCTTACCATACTTCTTCAGATAGCTGCCGAAGAGTTCCTCGTCCGACGGCTGGTAATTCGCAACGGGCACGGCCACCCGCGTGTACATGAGGAACTGTTTCCAGTTGATGTTCTCGCAACTGATGTTCCCGGCCCAGGTTCCGCAGCCCAGCGTGTCCGTGAAGCCCAGACAGCTCGTCCAGCCGCCGCTGTTCGCCTCGGTATGGCCCATGTTGCAGACGACCCGGCTGACGTTTGCCCGGAGGCCGAGCTTGTGCATCCGCTCGTCGAGCGCCGTCTGGATGTTCACCGAGTGGCCCTCGCCGGAGAACTTCAGGATCTTCTCCATGCGGTCCAGCATCTCGTCGAAATCGGCCCACTTCCAGACCGTCAGAACCGGAGAGAGCTTCTCGCCCGAAAACCGGTCTTCGCGACCGATCTTCTCGCCCATGACCATCAGGATCTTCGTGTCGCGGGGAACTTTCAATCCGGCCAGATCCGCAATGAACACCGCGGATTTCGCTACGATGTCCCGATTGAGCGTGTGACCGTCCGGCCACATCGCCTTGCGCAGGATCTCACGCTCCTTTGTGCTGCACATATAGCCGCCCTCGGCCTTGAGGGCCGCGATCATCTTGTCAAAGATGCACTCCTCGACAGCAATCGCGTTTTCCGAGGAACAGGAGGCCGCGTTGTTGGCCGTCTTGGATTTTCGGAGCCGGAAGGCGACCCCCGGAATATCCTTGACCGTCGAATCCACGATGGAGATCACGTTTCCCGCGCCCACGGTCTGGGCGGGAACCCCCGCCGCATAGACGACCTTCACCAGCGCCGCCCCTCCGGTCGCCACCGCGTAGTCGCAATTCGCCATCAATTCCTGGGTTTTCTCATTGCTGGTGTGGCGGATGCACTGAACCAGATCCACCGGCGCGCCGACCTTCGCGAGCCCCTTGCGGATGTGCTCCACCGTCGCATAGGTCGCCAGCTCCGTGCGCGGGTGCGGCGAACAGATGATTGCATTGCGGGTCTTCAGCGTGCTGAGCGCGATACAGCAAACCGTCGACTCGGGGTTCGTACACGGAACCACGTTCGCGATCACGCCGATCGGCTTGGCATACTTCCGGATGCCTTTCGCTTTGTCCTCTTCCACCAGACCGCAGGTCTTCACGCCGATCTGGTCGTAGAGCGTTCCACGCACCTTCGTCCCGATCTTGTGAACCTTGTCCTCATAGACGCCGATCCCCGACTTCTCGACGGCCAGACGCGCCAGCTCATCCGCCGTCTCCGGCTTCTGCAGCTCCCAGCCGACCGCCAGGACCATCTCGTCAACCTTCTCCTGCGGCCAGTATTCGACGGTCTTGAACGCCGCCCGCGCCTTTTCGTACATTTCCCGAACATTGTCTTCCATATCGCAACCTCTTTCGTCCCTTCGTTCATCAAGGGAAAAGCGTCCAGCCCGGACGAAACGATCTTCCCTGCCCACTTTCAAAGCGGGCGAGCAGGGAATCTTGTCCTCATCAAATCTTCCGTTTGGGATCGTCGATCTCCTCAACGATGGCCCATCCGGAACCCTTGATCTTCTGCCGCTCGAGGAAGGTCTGTTTCCACTCCGCGGGCGTCTGGGCCTCCATCGCCTTGGCAACCGATTTCCGTTCCTCGAGGGTGGGCGCCGGCCGGTCTGCCGGTCCGTCGTACCACTCCTTCGGCGTCAGCGTCTGCCCGAGGCGGACCGGCGCCTCCCGCTCGATCTCCTCGCAGTAGTGGGCGCCGGTGGCGAAGGCGCGGGTCACCGCAAGGATGCCCCATGTCGCCTCGGGGGTGAAGCCGAGGTCAAACATCACCGCCCCCGTGGCGCCCAGAAGATCGATGTCGACCGGCTCCTTGCTGAATTTCTGCGCCGCCTTCACGATCTCCTTGATCAGGGAAACGTATTTGCCCGCCACACCCAACTTTTCGGCGCGGGCGACCATCCGCTTCGCCATCGGGTCCTTCAGCATCAGACCCGACACCCCAAGCGCGGGGTCGTTCAGTTTCTTCCCGACCACCGCCTCGACCACCTCGGAAAGCGGTTTGCCTTCTTTCTCCTGGCGGGCCAGAATGCCGTCCATCAGCTTCCCGATCTCCTGGTAGGCGCCGTAGGCGTGGCCGAAGGCGAGGATGGAGGCGCCGGCGGCCTGGGTCAGCAGCGTCTTTCCGCTCGCAACGATCCGCGCGATGTTCGCCGGCGAGGAGAGCCCGTCCTCCAGCATGCAGACCATGACGTAGTTGAGCATCTTCTCTTCCTCGACCAGAGGAATTCGCGCCTGGAAATCGACGAAGAGAACGTCCGTAAGGCCATAACCGGCTTCCACAAGCTCCGTCGTGTCGTATCCCCGGGTTACGATGCGGTGAACATTCTTGTATGCGACCTCGGACACCCACTGGAAGCGGTCGCGCTTTGTGTCCATCGGGACCGTGCCGCGCTCCCGGGTACGGTAATTGAAATTGAGTCTCGGATCGTCTAAATTACCCATTTCTTGTATTCTCCTTCCTCTTTCTGCTTGCGGGCGTACGCCTGTCGCTCGGCCTGGCTCGGCACTTCCCGGTCGGCGGGACCCTGGTATTTGATCATGGAAAGATCGAGCATCTGGACCATCGGCTCCCGCTTCGAGGCCGCCCAGGCCCGCCCCTTCTTCATCGTGTAGGTGGCGTGGGCCGCGCAACTGAAACCGCGGCAAACGCAACCGATGCACCAGGCGGCGTTGGGGGAGAAGCCCAGCTCCGCAAGGGCCGTATTGCCGGCGCCGATCATGTTCACCGCCACGTATGCCTTGCCCTCCTTTTTCCGGCGCGCGTTGAAGTGCTTCTCGATGGAACGCTGGAGGGCGAGATAGACGCCGCGGCAGAGCTGCTCATGCTTGATGTGGGTCGGTTCCGCGCGGGGGTCGCCGTCTATATGCTGCGGCTGCCCCATCCCCATGACGGCGAGGCCTGCATCCATATACTCGTCGACGAGGATCTTGCCCATCTCCTCGATGCTCTTCCCCTCCACCCGGGCGCGCTCGATGTACTTGTGCATCATGTAGCCGTGCGCCGCCCCCGGGCCGTGGGCTGACCCGAAGGTCATGACCGCCGCGGAGATGGCGGCGGGGAGGTTGGGCCGGCCGCCGATCACGGCGATCGCCGACGCCGCCGACGGCGACATGGAGTGCTCCAGAAACTCGCCCGTTTCATACCGCAGCATGTCCGCCTCGTTCTCCGCAGGGATCCGGTTCTGGAAGAGGATGAAGAGCATGTCGTAAAGCGTGTAGCCCGCCTCCGCCAGGTCGCTCACGTTGTAGCCGCGCACGACGGTCTTCTCCTCCGTCTTGTAGGAAATGGCCGTCTTTCTCTTAAACAAAGGTTGTCTATCCATTCTAAATTCCTCCAGTATTTTTTACGATGGCCTATGCCCTGCAAACCCGTTCCGTCCATTTCGCAAAACGGGCGAAGAACCGATCGGCAGTATAGAAAACGCATTCAATATAAGTCAAACTAATAATAATCATATTTTTGATAACTATTGATTATTTTATGGCCCGTTTCCCAACCGGGCGCCGCTACCGGCTCAGGCCGATGGCGATGACGCCCAGGGCGATGAGTACAGCGCCCAACAGTTTTTGCCTCCCATGTTTTTCCCCCAGATAGACGATCCCGAAGTAGGCCGACAGGACGATGCTGACCTCGCGAACCGCCGCGACATAGCTGACCTTGCTCATCGTGAGGGCGAAGAGGATCATCAGGTAAGTGAATCCGCAGAGGAACCCAACGACCACAATGGGACCTTTGTGGCGCTGCCATTCCGACTTCAACCCCTGCCTTTCCCGGATCAGAACCCAGGGGGTGATCACCAGCCAGGTGATCAGCAACATGATGTAGATATAGACCGGCGGATAGACCAGCCCCACGCCGACCTTGTCCACAAGCGAATAGAAGGCGATGGCAAGTCCCGTGAAGAGCGCCCAGAGGGAGGCCCCGCCCCGGAGGGCGCGAAAAGGCTCCAGAAAGGCGGCGACGGTGAAGGAACGGAGATGGACGCAGTAGATGCCGCCGATGATGAACAGAATCCCGATCCCACCGAGCGGGGCGATCTCCTCCCTCAGCAGGACCACGGCAAGCATAGGGACAAACAGGGGGCCCGATCCCCGGGCCAGCGGATAGACCAAGGAAAGGTCGCCCCGCTGATAGGCGCCCCCCATGAACCAAAAATAGGCCCCGTGGATGAGGCCGCTGGCAACGATGCAGAACCATCCTCCCGGCAAAATGGAAACCCCCGGCAAGAAGTACAGCAACATCGGAATATAGATGATCGCGGACAGCAGCAGGAACCACCAGATGAAGACGATCTTCCGGTCGCTTTTCTTGAGAAGGTAGTTCCAGCCCGCATGCAGAAAGGCGGAGGCAAGGACGATGACCAGGGCTGTTTTGTTCATTGCGCCATCCCGCCCATGATCCCTTCTTTCCTCTCCCTACAGGACATCTTCAAGGATCTCGGCGGCGTCCCGGAAACAGGCCACCGCCGCCTCAACCTTTTCGCTCATAACGTTCCTCCGATTGCTTGCCGATCCGGCGTGAACCCGCCTCCCCTCCGCGGAATTTTTCGCTATCCGGCATCACCGGGATGCCCTGCAGAGCAGGCCGGAGTCCGGTCCGTTTCGCGCCTTTCATAATACGGATCGACACCTCCGTCAAATGCAAATATGACAACCCCATAAAAAGTCTGAAAACCCCCTATTCTGTCATTCCCGTGAAAACGGGAATCCAGTTATTTCAACTAGCTCCATGCTCTCTGGATTCCCGCCGGAGTTTACCCTCGTGAAGACGGGGGCGGGAATGACGACTTTTTGCGGAGTCGTCAAAGGTTGAGTTATGCCGATGCCGATCGGTTGTTTGACATTTCTCCGGGCATCCGTTATATGTGCTTTCAATAGGGTAGTCGAAATCGCGCCTCTCTTGAGGCCGGGATTTCCGCAACCATCGGGGTAAGGCCATGCAGATACAGGAGGTATTTCATTACTTCGGAAACGATCTGAAAAAGGTCGAGGAATACATGGAGATATACCTCCGTTCGGAGGTTCGGCTCATCCCGGAGATCATTCACCACCTGATCGGCAGCGGCGGCAAGCGTTTCCGGCCGCTTTTGCTTCTGGCCACCGCCGAACTCTGCGGCTACCGGGGGGAGCGCCGTTACCCCCTGTCGGCGGTCATCGAGTTCATCCATACCGCCACCCTGTTCCACGACGACGTCATCGACCATGCGGAGACCCGGCGGGGGAAGGTTTCCGCAAACAGCGTCTGGGGCAATGCCGCAAGCGTCCTCGTCGGGGATTTCCTCTACTCCAAATCCTTCAAGCTGATGATCGACGACGGAAGCATGGCCATCCTCAAACTGATCGCCACCACGACGAACACGATGTCGGAGGGCGAGGTCTTTCAATTGATGAAGGCGGGCGACGTCAACACCACAGAAAAGGAATATCTGTCGATCGTGGAGAAAAAGACCTCGATCCTGATTTCCGCGGCCTGCGCCATCGGCGGCATCCTCGGAAACGCGACGGACGGGCAGATCGAGGCGCTGACCCGCTTCGGCATGAGGATCGGAACCGCCTTCCAGATCACGGACGACACCCTCGACTACGTCGCCAGGGAGGAAGAATTCGGCAAGGCGATCGGCCAGGATCTCCGGGAGGGGAAGCTGACGCTCCCGCTCATCCGGACCATAAAAAAGTGCACCCCGGAAGAAAAGACCTTCATCCGGACGGGGATCGAGAAAAAGGATGGGGAAGCAACCGCCGGGATCATGGACTTGATTAATCATTACGACGGGATCCCCTATGCCCTGAGGAAGGCCAGAAAATGCATCGACGGGGCGCGGGGGTTTCTCTCCCCCTTTGACGACTCGGAGGCCAAAACCGCGCTCCTGACCATCGCGGACTACATCCTCGACAGACGGCTGTAACCGTCTCAAGGCCGGGGCGCAGAATCGATCGGCCGAGTGAGGATGTTCCGCCCGCCTTCCCGCCCCCGGCGCCCTCTTTCCGGGGCCATGCCGGGGAGCCAACGTCATCGCGGTTCACCATGTTCACTGGAGAAAGAGGCAAACAGGCCATGAATATTCATAAAACACCCTTCATCCTCTGTGTGCTGCTGATCATCGTCAGCACCCCCGTTTGGGCGGCGACGCCGGAAGAGTCCTTCCGGAAGAGTTTTCCCAACATCCCTGCCGAGAGCGTCTCCCCGACCGCCATCGCCGGCATCTACGAGATCGTCTCCGGGGGGAGGATCGCCTACTACGCCCCGGGGCCGGAGTACCTCATCACCGGGTCGCTCATCAACCGCGACGGGAGGAACCTCACCGAAGAGCGGGTGCGGGAGATCCTTGCCCGGAGACTCAGGGAGACCCCTCTCGAAAAGGCCCTCAAGATCGGCGACGGTCCCCACACGGTAGTCGAAATCACCGATCCGGACTGCCCGTACTGCCGGCAGGCCTCGGCCTATCTTTCGCAAAGGAAAGACCTGACAAGGCATGTCTTCTTCCTTGCGCTCCCAAGCCACCCGAACGCCGAGGCGAAGATCCGCTTTGTCCTCGGCGCCGCCGACCGGGTTAAGGCCTATGAGGAGGCAATGACCGGAAAATTAGACGACATGAAATTCAAACCGGTCCGGAACGACGCGACGGAGGAGCTTCTGAGGGCCCATAAAGGGATTGTCGCCCGGATCGGGGTCACGGGAACCCCCCTTTTTCTGATCGACGGACAGGTGGTCACAGGGGCCGACATCCCGCTGATGGAAAAGATCCTCAGCGCCAAAAAGTGAGATAAATAAAAATGTTGAACGAAAGGCACCTTGAACGATACGCGGAGGTCCTGCTCTGGGGGCTGAAGACGGCCCGGCGGGAGCGTTTCCGGAAGCGGGACGTGATCCTCATCCAGTACGACCGCGCCGCCCTCCGCCTCGCCGAGATTCTCTATGACAGGGTGATCGCCGCGGGGATGAACCCGCTCCAGCGGATGGGGCTCACCGTTGACATGGAGCGTTCGTTCTACGGGAAATCCGGCGGACGTCAGCTCGTTTTCCAGCCCCCGGGCGAGAAGGAACTCTGCGGAAATCTCCACGGGCGGATCTACCTCCATGCACCCGATTCACTGACCCATCTCAAAGAGGTCAACCCGGCCCGGATCGGCAAGGTCCTGGTCGCCCGCAAGCCGCTCCGCGACATCCTCGAACGGCGCGAGCAGGAGGGGGCTTACGGCTGGACGCTCTGCACGCTGCCGACCGCGGAGCTTGCGGCGCAGGTCCGGACGACGCCGGAGGTTTACGCGAAACAGATCATCCGGGCCTGTTACCTGGACCGTAAAGATCCGGTCGGCAAATGGGAAGAAATCCGACGCGATGCGACCGCTATCAAGAAGTGGCTGGGAGGGCTGAAGGCGGCCTATTTCCACATCGAGTCCGCCCATTGCGACCTCCGGATCACGCCGGGCGCTGAGCGGAAATGGGCGGGGGTATCCGGCCACAACATCCCCAGTTTCGAACTCTTCGTCTCCCCGGACTGGCGCGGAACCGAGGGGAGCTACTACGCGAATCTCCCCTCCTACCGGAGCGGCAACTACGTCGAGGGGGTGAAACTGACCTTTGAAAAAGGGAACGCCGTCGAGATCCACACGGAGACCGGCGAGGCGTTCACCGTCCGTCAACTTGCGATGGACAGGGGCGCGAAACGGATCGGCGAGTTTTCGCTGACCGACCGACGCTTCTCGCGGATCGACCGGTTCATGGCCGACACCCTCTTTGACGAAAACTTCGGCGGGGAGAACGGAAACTGCCACATCGCCGTCGGGGCCTCCTACACCGACACCTACGCCGGCGATCCCGCCGCGATGACCGGAACGCTCAAGCGGAAGTTGGGCTTCAACGACTCGGCCCTCCACTGGGACCTGGTGAACACGGAGGCCAAAACGGTCACGGCCCACCTTACGACGGGGGAAAAGGTCGTGATCTACGAAAACGGATGTTTCCGTTGTTGCCACCGCCGATATTCAA
>MNZQ01000190.1 GCA_001873745.1 Syntrophaceae bacterium CG2_30_58_14 | reverse complement strand
GAGACCACGCGGCGAACGACGAGCTCCTCGCCGTCGCCGAATCCCATTTCGCGGACCCTCGTCCGCAACCCGTCCTGCCCGCGGATGTTAAAAAGCGCCTCCACGACAGCCGCATCCTCGAAGGAGCGGATCATATCGGCATTCGCCCGGTCGCCCAGCAACAGACCGACGGCGCCGACGATGATCGATTTCCCGGCGCCGGTCTCCCCGGAGATCATGTTCAGGCCCTCGTCGAAGGCCACCTTCAATTCATCGATGATCGCAAAATTACGGATGTTCAGTTCCGCGAGCATCTTGTCCCTTCCGGAGAGCCCCCGTCGGGGAGCCGCCCCATCCCAACTTTGTCCGCAAGATCTCCAGATAGTCCCGGTGGGGGGAGGAGACCAGCGTGGTGATGTACCGTGATTTCCGGATGGTGATGCTGTCCCCGTATTTCACGGTAAAGGAGACCTGTCCATCGAGCGTTACGGTCGCCCCCTGTTCCATCGTGCTCAGCATCACCCGGACGACCGCGCTTCCCGGCAGGATGACCGGCCGGTTCGTCAGGGTATGGGGACAGATCGGGTTGATCAGGATTGAATTCAGCTCGGGGAATACAATGGGTCCGCCCGCGGCCAGCGAATAGGCCGTGGAGCCGGTCGGCGTCGCAACAATGAGGCCGTCGGCCTTGAAGGTCGTCAGATAGCGACCGTCCACCATGGTCTCCAGCTCGACGATCCGGGAAAGATTCTTCCGATTGATCACGACGTCGTTCAGGACCGACCCTTCCCGGAACGGCTCCTCGCCCCCCTGGATCTCCACATCGAGCATCATCCTCTTTTCGACCTGAAAATCCCCCGCGAGAATCACCTCCATGGCGCTGTACATCTCGTCGAGGTTCACCTCGGTCAGATACCCGAATACGCCGAGATTGATCCCAACGATCGGGACATCCCGATCCCGGACCAGGCGGGCCGTTCTGAGGATCGTGCCGTCGCCGCCGAAAACGACGATCAGATCCACCAGCGTCCAGAGCTTCCCTTTTTCAACGCCGGGAAGGCAGCCGATCTTCGCGGCGATCCCCTCCTCGAGATAGACCTCCAAGCCCCGTTTCAGCATCCACTCGCGAAGGGCGGCGGTGTATTCAGGCGATTTTTCCTTGGCGATATTGGCGACAATTCCGACTTTTTTGATCAGCATCTGATTCCTTTAGAACAGATTTGCGCCTTTCCCTATCACAAAATAATCCGGGTGTCCATGCGTATGATGCAGATCACCCTTTGGAAATAAACTGCCTTGCTGCAAGCAGCGGGGTAGTGGATGTCATTCCGTGCTTGACACGGAATCCAGTTTCCTTTCCTGGATTCCCGCTTTCGCGGGAATGACAGAGAGGGTCCGGAATGACAAAGTAGAGGCATTTTTCAAAGGTCTCACCTCGGGGAATGGGCCCGAAGAAATCCGGCAAAATCGGCCGTCCGCCGATCGAAAAGCCGGTGCGGGTCACTTGGACTTGACATTATCGGGACAACTGGGTTAGTGTCGCCCGCAAAGGAGACACATATGGGATTGTTGAAGGGAGCTGTCACGTTTTCGCGGTACCGCATCGTAGGCGCCCTGCCGGACCATTTCCCCGACTTCTTCAACGAGCGGATCCGGCGCTACGCCTTCCAGACTGTCTGGCGCACCACGGACGAAATGGCGGCAGGCTGGACCTCTCTGGAAAATTGCCTGGATACGGATTTCGCCTACGCCTCCTACGCCCAGGGGCGGTACATGCTCTTTTCCCTCCGCATCGACCGGAAGTCGGTCGCCCCTTCCCTGCTCCGGCTCCGGATCCTGGAGGCGGAACGGAAGCAATTAGCCGAAAGCGGACAGAAGAAGCTCTACCGGGAACAGCGCGAGGCGATCCGGGAGTCGGTGCGCCTCGAACTGTTAGGCAAAACCCTGCCCGTCCCCTTCTTTCATGAGATCTGCTGGTCCGTCCCGGATCATGTCGTGACCTTCTGTTGCCTCTCGGACAAGGTGGTAGGAGAGCTTCAGGAGCTTTTCCGGGAATCCTTTTCGCTTGGCCTCTCTCCTTATGCGCCGTGGAACGCCGACCAAGCGGGCGCGAATCCGCAGGGGGCCGCCGCCGGATCCAGTTCCCGGGACGTCGCTCTCCCGCCGCTCCCGCCGGGGGTCGATCCGCTGACCGTCGGCCGGGAATTTTTGACGTGGCTCTGGTTCAAGAGCGAGGAGAGGAACGGGATGATCCGGATTCCCGGCGGCTCTGAAAGCGAGGTCGTTTTCGTGCGGCGCCTCGTCCTGGAAGCGGGCGAGGGGGAGTACGCCGAAACGGTCGTCTGCCAGGGGCTCCACGCCGACCTCAAGGAGGGGAAGGAGGCGCTGCGTCAGGGAAAGAAGATCACGGCGGCGCGCCTCCGGATGGCCCACGACAAGGCGGAGTGGGAATTCACCTTCAAGGCGGACCGCTTCCATTTCCAGTCCATGAAACTGCCGTCCGTCGCGGAAAGCGAGGGGGAAGAGACCGACCGGGAGGGGCAGATCCTCGAGCGGATCTACCTGATCGAAAAGGCGGCCGGGATGATGGATCAACTGTTCCGGTCGTTTCTGGACCTCCGGCTTTCCGACGGGTGGGGAAACGAACAGACCCGCCTGCAGAAGTGGATCGCGCAGGCGAACGCCGACTGAGGAGTACCCTGGCGCGGGGCCTGCTTACCGCTTCCTGAAAGCGCGGACCAGGGTTTTGCTGTACTGCCGGTAATAGTCCGTTTCTTCCGGGGCCGGCTGCGCCTGCGCGGGCGCCACGGGCCAGCCGGCTCCTCGCTCTTCAATGACTTGCGGCAGCAGGGCTGCAAACGCCTCCGGCGCCAGCGGCTTGACGACGAAGCGCGCGGCGCCCAGGCTCAAGGCCAGTTCCTCATCCCGTGAATCGGTGTAGGTGGCGGTGTAGAAGACGAAGGGGATGTTTTGCAGCCGCTCGTCCTTCCTCCATTCACGGTAAATATCAGCCAACTTTTCTCAAGGTACTCGATATAATTCTTGACCGTGCGGCAGAGGGCAAAACCGTCCATCACCGGCATGAGGATATCGGAGATAACGATGTCGGAAGGTCGCTCCGGGCCCGCTCCAGCGCCTCGACGCCGTTTGCGGCCGTCAGAACATCGTAACCTTGCCCCGTAAGCACGGTTTGCAGCAGGTAGAGATTCTGCTCATTGTCATCAACGATCAGCGCTTTTTTCATGATGTCTCCTCCTCCTAAATCCCCCTCAATCCCCCTTTGTCAAAGGGGGATGTCCCCCTCTTTGGAAAAGAGGGGTTAGGGGAGATTTTCGCCTTTCACAGATATCTTTCAATATCCTTGATAAAGGTTTCCGGGTTGATGGGTTTTTCTATATGGCCCGTGCACCCGGCCGCCAGGGCCTGCTCGCGGTCTCCCGTCCGCAAAGGCGGGCGAGGTGACGGCCAGGCTGATCAGCCAGGTGCGGCGGGATACGGCGTTGCCTGCGAAATTCATAATTTTCCCATGATTTTTACTGAGCATGACGACCTCCGTAAACAGCCACCATCAGGTGTTCCGGCCCTGTCTCGGGAACGGGGTGCACCTCAGCCGGAATCCATCGCCAATTCTCTTTCACGTATTTCTTTTCTCTTTGCAGGTTCGCCTTTAGTATGTTAATGTCTTTTAACATGAAACCGGTTAAATTAACACGACATGCCAAGAACAGGATGCGCCTGCATGCGGTTACGGAAAGCGAAATCGTATCGGCAATCGAACATCCCGAGTTTTTTGAAGTGTCTGGCGGGGACAGAATGAATGTGTGGATAAAAACTCCTGATAAATTTTTACGGGTAACATATAAGGACGAAAAAGACAGGTTCCTGGTCATTACGGCTGTAAAAAAGAAGACAGGATGGAGGTGATTTGCGGTGAAGATCGAATATGATAGAGAGGCGGACGCTTTATACATACAGCTTAAAGAGGCCAATATCGACGATAACATAGACATAGAGGAAGGGATCACCATTGATCTTGACGAAAACAGGCATCTCATCGGTATAGAGATACTTGATGCCAGTAAAAAATTATCGTTAAAAGACATTGCCAACATAACTATCTCGAACCTTCCTCTTGAACAGCCTGCAACATCGGCTGCCTGATTTCGTTTCCAGTATTCCCTAGTAGCCGCATCCTCTTCGGATTCCCCCGTATCAGAGCCTGCCCCGAACTCGATCCGGGGTACGGGGCAGGCTGTATGTCAAGCACGGAATGACGTGAATAGTCGGGAGCTGTCCCCCCTTTCTAACTATATTCCTCATAGCGGTTCTCGTAAGGCCCGCAATGCCTGGCTTGATGTCCGGTTTGCCGAAGTGGAATTGCGCCCCCCCCCAAAGGTTATTCTGAAACCGTCAGGGTGTGGGCGGTTTATGTCCTGGAACGGGAAGCAAAAGACGAACCCATTGAATGGATGCTTCTCACCACGGTTCCTGTAGAAAACTTTGCGGATGCCCAAAAGCGGGTGGAATGGTATTCGGGACGCTGGGGCATCGAGGTCTTCCACCGTACCCTCAAAAGCGGTTGTCGGATTAAGGACCGCCAGCTCGAAACAGCCGATCGTCTGGAAACCTGTCTCGGTGTGGATATGGTGGTCGCCTGGCGCGTCTATTACCTTATGATGCTCGGCAGGGAGACGCCCAACGCACCCTGCACTGTATTCTTCAAGGATATCGAGTGGAAGGCTCTGTGCTGCTATGTGAACAAAACGCCCATTGCGCCCGATAAACCCCCTACCATACGCCAGGCCGTATTTATGGTTGCAGGCATGGGTGGCCACATGGGAAGAAAAGGCGACGGCTTCCCTGGCACCCAGACCATCTGGCGCGGCTTGGTAAGGTTGGATGCGGCATCTGAGATGTACGCTATCCTTACTCAGCAATTTTATCTTCCTCCTATGCAATCCGGCCCCTGACCCCCTGTGTCAAGCGTGTATCAAGACCAGCCTTGATGGGGAGGGAAGTTTGATGCAATATCCTCCCTTGAAGGGGAGGGATTGGTGTATGCAATGAATTCAAGAATATACAAGAGCATTTTCATCCTTCGTTGTGCCCGAAATCACGGGCATAGGAAGTTCTTTGGAGAATGGATCAACAAAAGTCCCGGCGCCGGCCAATCCTTCTACGGCTTCCCGGGGGTGAATTTCCGGATCATGCGCAGCATCTTTTTATAGACGGGCATGGCCTCCCGGATCTCCCCGAGGGCGAGCCGCGCGGCGGTCTCTCCCTCCTGGATCAGACCTTTTGCGCGGGAAAAATCGCTCCAGTGAAGGTCTCCGATCCGGGGCCGGATCACGACATCGGCTTGGAGCAGTTCCGCCTCTTCCAGTTTGTCGGATGTAATGTCTCCGGCCCTGTAGAAGATCTCCTGCGCCGTTTCAAATTTCCCCGATACATTCTTCTCCCGATCCACGACCACGGCGATGACCGCATCCGCACCCGCTTCGCGGGCGGCCAGAACGGGAACGAGACTCGTGATCCCGCCGTCCGCCAGCAGCCAATCCCCCAGGCGGACCGGATCGACCGCTCCGGGGACGGCGCAACTGGCCAGCACGGCCTGCCGCAGGGAACCTTCCGAGATGACGATCTGTTTTCCGGTGATCAGATCCGTCGCCACGGCGTAAAACGGGATCTTCGTCTCCCAGATGTCGATATCGGGGATGAAGTAATCGATGAGGGCCTCGAAATCCTTCAGGGGAAGAATGGACGGTTTGACAAAGGCGCTCAGCAGAAAGTATTTTTGCCGGATGGCATTTCGGGTCTTTTCCCAGAAGGTCTTCTCCTCGGGGTTCATCGTGAGCCCGATCTCCCGGAGGGTAGAGGACTGAAATTCGGGGCTCAGGATGTAGGCGTCGACCCTGCGGTAGATCTCCTGCGGCGAGGCGCCAGCCGCATAGGCGGCGCCGATCAAAGCGCCTGCGCTCGTGCCGGCAATCAGATCGATCGTGATCTCCTCCTGTTCCAGGACCTTGAGCACGCCGATGTGGCAGAAGCCGCGAACGCCCCCGCCCCCGAGGGCCAATCCAAGCTTCTTCCCGGTCCATCTCGTCATTTTCGCAACCTCCGCCGGCTTCCCATTTTCCGGAGCAGAACCTACTTCTACTCCGTCACATAATCGCATCCCCCTCCTGCCTCCCCCTTGAAGGG
>MNZQ01000041.1:743-6947 GCA_001873745.1 Syntrophaceae bacterium CG2_30_58_14 | reverse complement strand
CGACAATCCCGCCGCCCCGCCGCCGATGACGGCGATTTTCCGGCCGGTGGCCGACCCCGCCGCCGGGACGACCGCCTGGAGGCTGGCCCGGCCGAGGAGCGTCACATCGACCGCCGGAAGGTCGGCCTTTTGACGGGTGCAGCTCTGCATGCAGAGATTGGGACACAGGTAGCCGCAGACCGTGGCCGGGAAGGGGGTGTACGCGAGCGCCAGATCCACGGCCTCCTGCATCTTTCCGTTGCGGATCAGTTCCCACCGCTTCCGGACGGGGATCCCCGTCGGGCAATGGGCCTGACACGGGGGGAGGTATTTTTCGTTCTCCCACAGGGGGACAAAGCGGCGCATCTGACCGGTTGCAATCACCCCGATGGGGGTCCGATCCTGAACGGTCAGATCGCCGATCATCCCTCCCATCCCCAGTTCCCGGTCCCAGACCTCCGCACGGAAACGGCCGATGTTCCGGCCCGGCGCGCCGGCCTTTTCATGGGGTTTGCGGGCTACAAGGAGCTGCCAGACGCCGCGGTCTGCCGTCAAATCGGAAAGGAGAGCCGACAGGCCGATCGCCTCTAAATATTCCGTCATCTGCGCCGTCAGCCAACGCCACTCATCATCGTCGGGAACGGTCAACCGCGCGTCTTTCCCGCTGAATCCCTGGTGGGCTCCGCGGAAGAAGATTTTTCCCCCGACCATCCCGACGCAGGGGCGATAGCCGAGGACGTTTTCCACCCGTTGCGTTCCATGGCCGCAGATCACCGCGACGCCGCCGGCCATGAACTCGGCGAACGAATCGCCGACGCCCCCCAGAACCCAGAGCTCCGGGGGTTCGAAACGGGGGTTGTGCTTCGTCATCGTCATCCCGCGCGCCCCGATATCCCCCGCGACATAGATCTTCCCCTGGGCCATCGCATTGCCCACGCCGTTCGTGGCATTGCCGCGGATGGTGATTCGGGCGCCCGCATTGAGCCAGCCCACATCGTCGGAGGCGGGGCCGATTACATCGATCCGCGTGTTCGGGAAACCCATGGCGCCGACGCGCTGTCCCGACGTCCCCAGGATCCGGATGGAGATGGGATCATTTCCCGCCCGCCAGAGACGTCCGCCGAGGCCGTGCTGGCCCTGGGCGATGATCTCGATATTCCGGTGGCCGTCGGCAACGGCCTTCTGAATGCGCTCCTCAAGGACGCGCGAATCCACCCGGGCGCCCTTTTCGGACCCGGGGATGATGATGGTTGGTTTCGTGGACATGATTACTCCTTATAAAACGTATCGGATGCCGAGGCGTTCCGCCGCATCGCGATCGGAAATTCCGAGCGCATCGGACATGCCGATCGGCAGCGAAGTGGAACGACCGAGCGGCGCCACAATCTTCTTCAATTCCGTATCGAAACTGACGACGACATCGACGAGGCGTTCGGCCACCTTTTCCGGATCGAGCCGCCGGTAGAGGCGCGGATCCTGGGAGGTGATCCCTTTCGGACAGAGTCCGATGTTGCAGATGTTGCAGCGGTCCGTCTCCGAGCCGAGGCAACCGGCCGCCGACTGCATGATGTATTTGCCCGCCTGGACGCCGCTCGCCCCAAGCATGATCAAGGCAGCCGCGTTCGCCGCAAGGTTTCCGTTCTTCCCTACGCCGCCTCCGGCGAAGATCGGGATCTCGTTCTGTTTGCCGAGTTTTACCAGGTCGAGATAGGCGTCCCGGACGATCCCCGCGATGGGATGCCCCATGTGATTCATCGAGACGTTGTAGGCCGCCCCGGTGCCGCCGTCCTCGCCGTCCATCACCAGCGCCGCCGCATAGGGGTTCCGGGTCAGGTTGTTCAGGACCGCGAGCGCCGTGGAGGTCGCGGAGATCTTCGGATAGACCGGCACCCGGAAGCCCCAGGCCATCGACATGGACTGGATCATCTTCGCGACCGCCTCCTCGATGGAGTATTTCGTCTGGTGGGTGGGCGGGCTGGGAAGGTTCACCCCCGTCGGCACGCCCCGGATCGCCGCGATCAGCTTATTCACCTTGTACCACATCAGCAGGCCGCCGTCGCCGGGCTTCGCCCCCTGGCCGTACTTGATCTCGATCGCGCAGGGGTCCTCCTTCATCTCGGGCAGGGCGTGGATAATCTCATCCCATCCGAAGTAGCCGCTCGCAATCTGGAGGATAATGTACTTGAGAAACCGCGACCGGAGGAGCCGGGGCGGGCAGCCGCCTTCGCCGGTGCAGAATCGGACCGGCATCCCCAACTCCTCGTTGAGATAGGCCACCCCCATCTGGAGCCCCTCCCACATGGTCGGGGAGAGCGCCCCGAAGGACATGCTTCCCAGGATAAGCGGGTAGATCTCACGAACCGGCGGCAGCCATCCGCCTTCGCGGGTGACCCGGAGCGCCTCCTCCGGCGGGAGGATCCGTCCCAACAGCGTTCGGAGCTCGAATTCGTGGCGTCCGGCGTCCAGGGCGGGGTCGGTCAGCATCGAAATGCGGACGAACTTGATGCTGTCGAGAAAGCTTTCCCGCGCGTTCCGGCGTCCGCCGCGTCGCCTCGGGATCCCCCCCTGATTGATGTGAAAGCGGAGCTTGTCGGGTTCGTCGTTGTGGATCGGCATGATCGCGTGGTTGGGGCAAACCATGTCGCACATCCCGCAGCCGATGCAGGCATGGGCGACATCCGTCCGCTGGCGGACGCCGTGGTAAACGCCAAAGACGTTTCCCGGTTTTTCGGTAAGCCCCAGGGCGATCTGGAGGACCCTTTTCCGATGCACCCCCAACTCGATCGCTTGCACGGGGCAGACCGCCGTGCAACGGCCGCAGAGGGTGCACTTCTCCTTGCTCCAGAGAACCTGCCAGGGCAGATCCTTTGTACTTAGTGTAGACGGCTTAAGCTGTCCATCTGGTTCCATCGCCCAACCTCCTGACGTTCCGGTCCGACAAAGACCGTATCATATTTCATCGGTTGAAAATCCCGGCTCTTGTCGCGAGCGGGGATCGCGGCGTCCAGCCCGCACATCTCCGAGGAGAAGGCGAACATGCCGGGATTGCCTCCCACCACGCCGGGACGGAGTTTTTTGCTGTCCTGCAACATGAAGAGGGTCTTGTCGGGCAGGCAGCCCATGACGCAGTTCGGCCCGTCGATGATCAGCGGCCGGCAACTCTGCTTCAGCATCCGGAGCCACGGGCCGTTCGGGTGGTTCGCCAGCTCGCCGTCCTTGAGCGGCGTGAGGATGTGCTTGTAGGTCTCGAGATCGAGGTTCAGGCGCCGGTACGTATAGTGGAGAATATGGGTGAATACCTCGGAGTCGGATGCATAGCCAACATAGCCGGGTTCCCCGCGCGACATCAGAAACTCCCGGATCGGCACGAAGGCGGTGTTCTCGCCGTTGGTCATCGTGGCCATCCCCTGGATGAAAAAGGGGTGGCAGGCGTAGATATTGATCGCGTAATTGGTGTTCTGCCGGCCCTGGGCGAGGATCGTCCGCGCCTGGAGCTCCTTGCGGTTCAGGCCGAGGTAATCCGCCACGGTCATCGGGTCGCCGACCTCCTTGATCATGATCACGTCCGGCCAGAAGCTGAAGACCATCATGGAACCGTCCCTCTCCCCCATCTCGCGGAGCTGGAGACGGCACATCATCAGGCGGCGCTGGACCTCCTCCTCGGGCAGGTTCTCCCAGTCCGGGGGGTATTCATAGACGCGGATCAGGTAGTTGTCCCGCCTTGGGGTCCCCGCGGGGGGGCGCTTCGCCGGCCGGAAAGAGAGCTTGTATTTCGTCATGAAATCCATGTCCATCATGTACCGGTCGAGGGCCTTGATCCCCGTGTTGGAGAAGATCCCGGAGAGGATCGGTCCACCCCGGAACTGCTCAAAATCCCCGCCAAGGTCGGTCAGGAAGAGCCCCACGCCCGATCCGTCATGACCCTCCTTCATGACATCGAGGGCGCGGATCGCGACCATCGGCGAAAGAGGCTCATTGCTCGTAATGGAAAACAATCTGCACATAAGCAACCATCCTTTCTATCCATCAAAATCCGATCGATTTTTTCGGAATCCTCGGCTCTTTGCCTGGACGGCGTCCAGGAACTAAAAAAGTCCAGAAATTTTATTAAAGCAAATACCGCGCCATACTCCGAAAACGGCAAGGATCATGGCCGTTAAAATGCGTTGTGATTCCGGGAGGACTTTTCTGCCATCCCTTGCGACGAGGGAGAAGAGCGGCGATTACGACACAAAATTGTCTTATGGTCAAATAAAAGGACAAAAATGTAATATCTTTTTTTATTCTTCCTTCATGCCGGTGCGCGGGGCATCCGCCGTTTTCGTGCGGTAGGGCCGGGGATCAATCCCCATCTTCCGGATCCGGTACTGGATGATCCGCTTCGTCGTCCCCAGGAGCTTCGCCGCCCGGGTCTGGTTCCCCTTTGTCTCCCGGAGGGCATTCGTGATGAGCTCCCGCTCCTGCGCCTCGACGACGGCGTTCAGCCTTCCCTGTTCCTTCCGCTCCACGCCTTTCACTCGGAGCGGCAGGGAGGGGGGCAGATGGACCGGCTCGATCGTCTCCCCCGGCGCCAGCAAAATCGCCCGTTCGATGCAGTTCTCCAATTCTCGGACGTTACCCGGCCAATGGTAGGCAAGCAGGATGTCCGACACGGAAGGCGAGATCTTTTTGAGCGGCTTCCCCATCTCCCGGGTGTATTTCAGCACAAAGTGGTCGGCGAGGAGGAGGATGTCGCTCCCCCGCTCGCGCAGCGGCGGCAGGTAGAGCGGAAAGACGTTCAGACGGTAAAAAAGGTCGGCCCGGAACCGTCCCGAGGCGAGATCCTGCTCGAGGTTGCGATTCGTCGCGGCGATGATCCGGACATCGACGCGGACTACGCGAGAGGAACCGAGGGGCTGGAACTGCTTTTCCTGGAGCACCCGGAGCAACTTGGACTGGGCCGCCGCGGAGAGTTCCCCGACCTCGTCCAGAAAAATCGTCCCCCCGTGCGCCTCTTCGAAACGTCCGCGCCGCTGGTGGATGGCGCCGGTGAAGGCCCCCCGTTCGTGGCCGAAGAGCTCGCTTTCGATGAGCGTGTCGGGAATGGCCGCGCAGTTGACCTGGACAAGCGGCCCCTTGAGGCGGGGGCTGTTCCGGTGGATCGCGCGGGCGACGAGTTCCTTGCCGGTCCCCGTCTCCCCGTTGATCAGGACCGTCGTATTGGAATCGGCCACCTGGGCAACCATGCCAAAGAGGTTCTGCATCACCCCGGAATGGCCGATGATCTCCGGCGACGGCGTCCGGGAACGGCCAAGGAGATGGCGGAGGCGCCGGTTTTCCTCTTCGACGGCGCGGTTGTGGACCGCCTTGGCGAGCAGTTCGGCAACCGAGGAGAGCATCGCGAGCTCCCGGTCCAGGTTCTCCACCTGCCGGGCGACCTTGTCCGCCGAGAGCACCCCGACAACGCGGGCGTCGTAGATGATCGGCACGCAGAGAAAGGACAGTTCCGCACGGTTCAGAAAACGGCGGGCGCCGGTCCGGTCGAGAAAATGGACCTCCTTCCCAAGGTTCGCGCAGGCCATCGGCCGGCCTGTCTGTGCGACCTTGCCGGTGATTCCTTCACCCGGCTGGTAGGTCACATCCAGTCCCTGGATATCAACGCCGTGCGCGACATCCAGCCAGGCCTCGCCCGTTTCGCGATCGAGAAGGGAGATCATCCCCCGCTGCATCCCCAGCCGGTCGCCCATCTCCTGCAGGGCAAGCTCGATCTGGTCCCGCAGTTCACCCGGCTGCGCCAGAATCTTTGCGACGGCGTGCAACGCGGCTAATTCTTCGAAGTTATGGATGCTGATCTCTTCTCCTCCCGGCGCGCCAACCTGCGACGGCCGCCAAATCGATGAAGTCATGGCGGAACCCTTTTTCCCGCAATGAATGCCCCTTCCGGGACATTCGACCCTTCCGACGCGTTCCGTCGTCCTCGGGCGGCGCCGGTCAGACCCTTGCGGGAATATCAAATGGTTGCATTGTCGCGGAACACCGGTGAATGAGATTACCACTGTTCCAATGAAAAATGCAATCTTTGCTTTGAACTGACGGGACGGACCGGTTTTGGGGTTTTTCGGGGTCGAACTTTATGATTTGAGAAAGCATTATATTCCCACAGGATGGCCATTGTTTCGCCTACCTTTCAAAAAACGCTATCATGTTGATATGTGATTGATTATTTATTGAAGTCAACGAGGAAGG
>MNZQ01000041.1:0-709 GCA_001873745.1 Syntrophaceae bacterium CG2_30_58_14 | reverse complement strand
TATTGAAGTCAACGAGGAAGGTCGACGCGTGTTTGTAGCAGATTACAACCCGAACTGCTTAACCAAAAAGACATGTGCTGGTTATCGCTGTCACCTACGAGTCAATGGTTTTCGATTTGGGATTGAACTGAGGATTACCATTTAAAGTCATGCATTTTCAAGTATCCAGAAATTTGTATTAGTTGTCAATGGAATTATGGCAATGCGAACTGCTATCATGTACTGATTGCTGCTTGAAATCAAGCATTTTCATCAAAGTTGACGATTTGTGTAGTACAGGAAGCTACAAATACCCCCGATCATTCCCTCAATAATGCCACATTTCATCCGGGATTCAGCAATATACCCGGACAACCAAAATTGCAACGTTGTATTTGAATGGTGAATATGAAGAAGGGGCACCGGTCATCGCAGCTCGGCACGCATCTCTACGGTCACGTGCCCCCCCCCCCTCCAACAGTCATACCCTACATCGAAGCAGCCTGTGGGTTTGAACCCCCATTATGACCCTGACCGTTCATATGGTTTTCACAAGAAGGCTTTGATAAGCAGGGTGAGGCTCCGCCATACTTTTAAATCATCGATACTCAGGAGTTCGCGGCGGCTAACCCGAATTCATAAACAGGTGTTTCGATCACCTTGACCGGCTTTCTTTGTTCCCAGATGATCTTCTGAATATTTTCAACCGTCTCCGGGGAAAAATACTGTT
>MNZQ01000187.1 GCA_001873745.1 Syntrophaceae bacterium CG2_30_58_14 | reverse complement strand
AGTCCCAAGACCTGACCCCATTTAAAACGCTTGAACTCCTACTCCCGATTTGTTAAGCGCTCCCGGGGAGAACTTCATGGATCAGAAAAACCATCCGCCGGCCGCGCTCGCCTGGCTCGTCTGGGGCCTCGGCGCGGCCTTCTACTTCACCGGATTCTACCATCGGGTCGCCCCCGCCGTCATGACCGATCAGCTCATGGCCGATTTCCATATCGGCGCTGCGGGGCTCGGCAACTTCACCGCCTTTTACTTCTACAGCTATTTCCTGATGCAGGTCCCCACGGGCATTATTGCCGACTACTGGGGCCCCCGAAAGCTCCTGGCCGCCGGAGCGCTGGTAGCCGCCGTGGGGACCCTGCTTTTTGCCTCCGCCGCGTCGATCGTTCCGGCCAACATGGGACGGCTCCTGATCGGCGGGGCGGTCGGGGTCGCCTATGTCGCCATCCTCCGTCTTTCGACACGCTGGTTCGAACCCCGCTTCTACGCCACGGTGGGCGGGCTCACACTCTTCTGCGGCGTCGGCGGCGCCGTATCCGCCGGCGTTCCGCTCCATTTTCTGGTTGCCCGCTTCGGCTGGCGGCCGGTGATGTTCGTCGCGGCGGCCGTTCTGCTGCTCATCGGGGCCGCGATCTGGCTGATCATCCGGGATGATCCGGCCGAACAGGGATACCGCAGCTTCGCCCCTCCGGAGCCGGAGACGGTTTTTTCACCGGCGACGCTCCGCAACGATCTGGCGATGATGTTCCGCTACCGGAACACCTGGCTTCTCTCCCTCGTCGGTTGCGGCTTGACGGGACCGGTCCTCACCTTCGCCGGGCTCTGGGGCGTCCCTTTCTTCACGACCCATTACGGGATGCCCATCGCGGCAAGCTCCGCCATCACCTCGACACTGCTGATCTGCTACGCCGCAGGCGCCATCCTGCTGGGCATCCTGTCCGACCGGATCGGCTTGCGCAAGCCCGTCATGCTCGCCGGTTCGGTCGTGGCATTGCTCTGCTGGATTCCGATCCTTTTCTTCCCCGGGCTCCCCGTCTGGCTGCTCGTCTCCATGGTCATTCTCGTCGGCCTGGCGAGCGGTTCCGTGACCATCGGCTTCGCCTTCGTGAAGGAGTCCGTCCCGTCCCGGTTTGCAGGCACGGTCAGCGGGGTGTACAATATGGGCTCGATCCTCGGCGCCATGATCCTCCAGCCGGCCATTGGCTGGCTTCTGGATCTATCCTGGAAGGGGACCATCGCCGGCGGCGCCCGAATCTACGCCTTGGCCGCCTACCGGTCGGGTTTTGTGCTGATCATCGCCTTCTCGCTCCTGTCGGCCCTGGCAATCGGCTTCACCGCCGAGACCCACTGCCGTCAGCAGGGGGCGCCGGACAAGAACGGTTCGGGACCCTTGATCCACCGTCAAAAAAATAGAATACCTCGTTGACCCAGATAAATCATGGTGATAGATTAGCAAAATCCTTCGGCGGCGGATGGAAACGGATGAAACGAATCATTGTTCAGCTTTACGAAATCCAGGAACCCCGCGAGGCGGAACGGCTGATCGGGCTGGGGGTGGACCGGATCGGCAGCGTGATCCTCTCTGCGGAGACGTGGAAGGTCCCCGCCGTACGGGACGTCGTCCGGCTGACCCGCGGATCGGGGGCGAAGAGCAGCCTGATCCCCCTGCTGGCGAGGGAAGACGACATCCTCCGCGCCCTGGACTACTACCAACCCGATTTTGTCCATTTCTGCGAACTGATCCCCCTCGCGCCCAATGACCATGGAAGGCGTGAAGCCCTCTGTGCGGAGCTCATCCGGATCCAGCAGCGGGTGAAGAAGGAGTTCCCCCCGCTCGGGATCACCCGCTCCATCCCGATTCCCGAACCGGGTCCGGCCGAACCCGCCCCTGTCCGGGAGACCATTATAGAGATCGCCCGTATGCTGGAGGGGACGAGCGATTTTTTCATGACCGACACCCTCCGCGGATACGAGAAGCAAAACGCCGACCAGCCGGTGGCGGGATACGTCGGCATCACCGGAGATGTCTGCGACTGGGAGATGGGCAGGACGCTTGTCGAAGCGAGCCGCATTCCTGTGATCCTCGCCGGAGGGATTTCCCCGGAGAACGTCTTCGATGCCATCGGCCGCGTGAAGCCCGCGGGAATCGACAGTTGCACGCAAACCAACGCTCGCGACCATCGGGGACGGCCGATTCGCTTCCGGAAAGACTTCGATCGGGTCCGCCGTCTCATAGACGAGGTCCGCCGGGCGGAGGCGGAACTCTGATGGGGTTTTCTCCGGAAACGAAGAAGATTCCATTTTCCGGCGGAACCGGTGAGGCCCTCGCCCGGATCATCGCCGAGAAGAACAACCCGCGCGTGGACGTTCTGTTCGGCGGTCCGGTGGAGACCCACATCGCCGGGATCAAGGAGGGCGTCTTCGAGCCCTACAAGCCACCGGCCTACGGCGAGATCGCCCCCCGCTTCAAAGACCCCCAGGGGTACTGGGTTGGGATCGCCGATGACCCGCTCGTCTTCATGAGCAACAACAAGTTCCTCAAGGAAAAGGGGCTCAAGCCGCCCGCCTCGTGGAACGACCTGCTCAATCCCGCCTACAAGGGGATGATCCAGATGGCCGACGCCCGGACTTCGGGAACGGCGGTCACCCGGATCTTCTCGATCCTCGAAGTCAACGGCCGTGATGAGAACAAGGGCTTCGACTACATGAAGAAACTCCGCCAGAACGTACAAGTCTACACCAAGAGCGGCGGCGGCGGGACCATCCCCGTGGGCCTGGCCCAGGCGGGGGCGGGGATCTTCTTCATCGTCGACGCCCTCAAGACGCGGCAGGAGGGCTACGACGTGGCGATCTCCTTCCCGAAGGAAGGGATCGGCACCTCCGTCGAGGCGATCGCCCTGCTCAAGGGGGCGAAGAATCCCGCGGTCGGCAAGAAGCTGATCGACTGGTCCTCAAGCCCGGCGATGCAGAACTTCTACGCCCAGTACAAGATCAACTTCATCCCGGCCCATCCGACGGTGAAGACCGAGGCAAGCCTGGCCGAGATCATCAAGGGCGCCAAGATTTTCCCGATCGACGAGGCATGGGCGGGCCAGAACCGCAAGCGGATCGTGGCGCGCTGGATCAAGGAGGTCCTGCCGTAAAAAACGAGGGACAGCTCCCTATTTTCCAACGGGAGCTGTCCCCCTATCTCTGGCGAAGGCCCGTTCTCATGAGGGGAATCATAATCCATGCCTGATGCCGTTGCCGCGCTGAACCCGTCGGACCGTCTCCGGCGGATGTTCCGGGATCCGCTGCTGCTGTCGATCCTGATCATCCTCTGGGCGCTTCTGGCCCTCTTCATCGTTTACCCGCTCGCGAGCCTCCTCATCCGGACCTTCACGGACGAGGGAAGGTTCTCGCTCGCCGGGGTCTTCGGGATCCTCGCCGATCCGATGCAGCGCCAGGCCCTCTGGAACAGCCTCCTGCTGGGGACGCTGGTCGGCCTCTGCGGGACAGCCCTCGGGTTCCTCTTCGCCTACACCGCCGTCCGGACGAACCTTTCCAAGGGGTGGGTTTTCTTCCTCGACGCGGCGGTCATCCTCCCTCTGATCTCGCCCCCTTTCACGACGGCGATCGCGATGATCTTCTCCTTCGGCCCCCGGGGGCTGATCACCTACGACCTTCTGGGGCTTACGAGTGTCTCCGTCTACGGCCTCCCCAGCACACTCTTCTCCGAGACGATCACCTTTTTCCCGATTGCCTATCTGACGCTCAAGGCGATCCTCGCCGGGATCGACCCGACCGTGGAGGACATGGCCTTCAGCCTGGGGAGCTCCCGCTGGCGGGTCTTCCGGACGGTGACGCTGCCACTGACCGTGCCGGGGATCGCCAACGCCTTTTTGCTCCTCTTCGCCGCGTCGCTCGCCGATTTCGCGACGCCGCTGATCCTGGCGGGAAACAGCTTCCCCATCCTCCCCACCCAGGCCTACCTCCAGATCACGGGGATGTTCGACTTGAAGGGCGGGGCGGTCCTCTCGTTCGTCCTGCTGGTCCCGGCCTTCGCGGTCTTTCTCCTCCAGCGCTTCTGGGTGAGCCGGAAGTATTACGTGACAATCACCGGAAAGGCGGGCGCCAAAACGGAGATCAAAAGCGTCCGCCCCTGGATGCGGCATCTGCTTTTGGCGGTCTGTCTGCTGATCTCGGTCTCGATCCTCTACTTCTACGTCCTGCTCTTCTATGCCTCGATCGTGAAGGCCTTCGGCGCCGACTTCACGATCACCTGGAAGCACTACCACGTCGTCTTCACCGAGGGGCTCCAGGCAATCCGCGATACGCTCATTATCGCGGGGATCGGGATGCCGCTCGGCGGGATCTACAGCGTCGTCATGGGCTACGTCGTCTGCAAGAAGGACTTTGTCTCCCGGCGGACGATGGAGATCGTCTCGATGATCAACTACTCCCTGCCCGGGACGATCGTCGGGATCGCGTACCTGCTGGTCTTCAACGACCCGCCGCTGATGCTCGCCGGCACGGCGGTCATCATCATCGCCTGCTATGTCTTCCGCTACGGTCCGACGGGGATCCGGACGACGGTGGCAATCCTCCAGCAGATCGACCCATCGATCGAGGAGGGATCCTCCAGCCTCGGCGCGAGCTCCGGGACGACCTTCCGCCGGATCACCCTGCCGCTGATCCTCCCCGCCTTCTTCGCGGGCTTAGGCGTGGTCTTCATCCGGTCGATGACGGCGATCAGTGCGACGATCTTCCTCATCTCGATCAACTGGACGCTGATCACCGTCCGGATCCTCGAGAAGATGACCGAGCTCGAGCTCGGTGTGGCGGCGGCATTTTCGATCCTCGTCGTCGTCATCGTTTTCGCCGTGATCGGGGCGATCAGCCTGTTTCTCCGCCTCTTCCGGCAGCCCGGCGCGCCGGATATGGCCAACATTCTCGGGGGGTAATTTTTCATGGAAGCGGTCCGCATCCGTCTCGAACAGATTCAGAAAACCTTCGTCCACCGGATCAAGGGGGAGGTCACGGCGGTCGACAACGTGAGCCTTGAGGTGGCGCCGGGGGAGTTCCTCACGCTCCTGGGCCCCTCCGGCTGCGGGAAGACAACGACGCTTCGGATGATCGCCGGTTTTGAGCGACCTGACCGGGGACGCGTCTTCATCGGCCACGAGGACGTGACGGACCTCATGGCGAATCAGCGGAACATCGGCTTCGTCTTCCAGAACTACGCCCTCTTCCCGCACCTGTCGGTCTTCGAGAACGTCGCCTACGGCCTCAAGGTCCAGGGGAAGACCTCCGTGAACATTGATCGGGAGGTGGCCCGCGTCCTGGAACTGGTCGGCCTTTCCGGCTACGGGCGGCAGTTTCCCCACCAGCTCTCCGGCGGGGAGCAACAGCGGGTCGCCCTCGCCCGGGCGGTCGTCATCGAACCCCGGGTGCTGCTCTTCGACGAGCCCCTCTCCAACCTCGACGCCAAACTCCGCGTTTACATGCGCGGCGAGATCCGCCGCCTCCAGAAGGCCCTGGCGATCACGGCGGTCTATGTGACCCACGACCAGGAGGAGGCGATGGCGATCTCCGACCACATCGCCGTGATGAACGAAGGGCGGATCGTCCAGATCGGGACGGCGGAGGAGCTCTACCTCAAGCCTCGGGATGCCTTCGTGGCCCAGTTCATCGGCCGGATCAACACCTTGTCCGCCGAGGTCCTCGCCCTCCAGGGCGGCATGGTGAGCATCTCCCTCCTCGGCCGGGCCTTCGAGCTTGCGGCCCCGCCGGATAACCTCACCGCCGGCGGGAAGATCCATGTCTTCATCCGCCCCGAGGCGGTGACGTTGACCCGCAAGACCGGCGGAGATCTTCTGTTGGGGGTCGTGACCGAGCGGACGTTCCTCGGCGAGAAGGCGGACTACCTGCTCACGATGGGGGACGACCGGCTCTCTGCGACCGCCTACGACCCGCTCCGCCACGGGACCTTCGCTGTCGGGGAGAAGGTTGGGGTCGGAATCGAACCCGGCGTCATCCACATCCTGAAGGAAAGGGGGCAGTGACCATGCGCAGTCGTTCGGCGATCCTCATCGGCGCATTTTTTCTCTGGGCACTCCTCGGACAGACGGCCCCGGCCGGACAGGAGGTCCACGGGGCGGACTCCTCCTTCCGGGCGCAGGGGGTCACCATCCTCTGGGCGATCCTCAAGGGGTCTGCGGAGGAGAGCTCGTTCGTCCACATCCGGATCCTCCATGACGCGGCTTCGTCGCTGGCGCTTAAATTTTTCGGCATCGAAGCGGTTGACCCCTTCTCGAAGGAGCGCTCCTGGGTCGTCCGGGGCGAACTGCTCCAGGCGATCCAGACGGTGAAAAGCGTCCGGACGGAGTTCCGGGACAAGACGGAGCGGTGGCTCCATTTCTACACGGACAGGGAGTCTCTGGAGAGGGGCCGGCCGGCGCTGACGATCTTCTCCACGGCGTACCGGATACGGCGCCGGAAATGCTGACGGAGGCGAAGATGGAGGCCTATCTTGCCCAGGCCCCCTCGCGGATCGGGGTGACCGGGAAGTAACCGGTCCCCCTTTGTCGAAGGAGATGGTCGTATCCTGATGACGATGGAGTTGCTTCTGACCTAAAGGAGGTTGACATGAAGATCACAAGGGAACAACTGGCGGGAATGATCGACCATTCCCTGCTGCGGCCCCAGTCCACACGGGAGGAATTGAAAAAACTCTGCGCGGAGGCGGTTGCCTATGGCATCAAGGCGGTCTGCGTAAATCCCGTCCATGTGGCCGATGCCGCGGCCCTGCTCAAAGGCGAGAGCCCCATCGTCTGCTCGGTCGTGGGCTTCCCCTTCGGAACCCATACCCCAGCGGCAAAGGCCGCCGAGGCGGCGGAGGTAATCCGCCTGGGGGCGCGGGAGGTGGACATGGTCCTGCGGGTCGGCGCCCTGAAGGAGGATCGGGACGACGAAGTGGCGGAGGACATCGCCGCGGTCGTCCGCGCCGCCGGAGGCTGCCCCGTCAAAGTGATCATCGAGACCTGCTATCTCACGGAAGCGGAGAAGGTCCGGGGATGCCTGCTGGCCGTTCAGGCCGGGGCGACCTTCGTGAAGACCTCCACCGGCTTCGGGAGCGCCGGCGCAACGGTCGCCGATGTCAGGATGTTGCGGCGGACCGTGGGTGAGGGGATCGGCGTCAAGGCCGCGGGTGGCATCCGGACGCTCGCCGACGCCTTGGCGATGATCGAGGCCGGGGCGAACCGGATCGGCGCCAGCGCCTCCGTCGCTATCCTCAGCCAACTCGAGGAATAGTAACCGCCTGAGACGATCCGGTCAGGGACGATCTCCCACTCAGGATTTCCTGATGCAGGTCCCCACAGGGATTATTGCCGACTACTGGGGACCCCGGAAACTCCCGGCCGCCGGGGCGCTCGGCTTCACCGCCGAGACCCACTGCCGTCAGCAGGGAGCCCCGGACAAGAACGACGCGGCGAAACACCGTTCCCTTGATGTTTGCAGAAAAAAGGATTAGGATACCTTCGATCGAATGATAATCATGTAATCCCTTGATCCATCATGACAATGGACTGTTTTTTAGCGAAGCGGTTTGGTTCCGGCTTGTCCGGGTCGGCAAGGAGGAACAGGAGACGCCATGCCCATTTATGAATTCTACTGCGGACCCTGCAATACCGTTTTCAATTTTTTCTCCCGCGGCGTGAACGCGGCGCGGATCCCCGCCTGCCCGGTGTGCCGGCGCGCACTGAAACGACAGATGTCGCTCTTCGCCAAGGTCTCCCGGGGGAAAGAGGAACCGGCGGGCGATGAGATGCCCGCGCTCGACGAGGCGAAAATGGAGAAGGCGATGGCCATGCTTGCCGGGGAGGCGGAGAAGATCAACGAGGACGACCCGCGCCAGGCCGCGCAATTGATGCGGAAACTGACCGACGCGACGGGCATCTCCCTCGGATCCGGCATGGAAGAGGCGCTCCATCGCTTAGAGAGGGGCGAGGACCCCGACCGGATTGAAGAGGAGATGGGCGACCTGCTCGAAGGGGAGGAACCCTTTCTCACCGAAGGGAAAGGAAAAAGGGGAAGCCGGAAACCGAAACCCCGTGTGGACGAAACCCTTTACGACCTCTGAATGGGATGTTGCCACCGATGAACAGACAAAAAACTAAAATGACTACTGTGTCATCCAATTTGCCATTGAATCGCGATTCCGGGGCAATGCACCTCAACTGGTTCAGCCTCCGGTTTACGGGCCCCAGGGCGATGCTGGAAGAACCTTTTCTCCGGGACCATGTGATTCGTACGCTGTTGCATGTGCGCATCGCGCTTTTGCTGGGGACTTTGATGTACGGTCTCTTTGGCATGCTGGATGCGCTGGTCCTGCCCCTGCATAAGCACATCGCATGGCTGATCCGCTACGCCTTCGTCTGCCCGGCCATCCTGGCCACGCTGGCGGCGACGTATATCCCCCGTCTCCACCGTTATCTACAGCCGATCAAGTCACTGTTGATTGCCCTCGGCGGCCTGGGTATTGTGCTGATGATCATTATCGCCCCTGCCCCGGTCAATTACTATTACTATGCGGGTCTCATCCTGGTCTTCATCTTCGGTTATTCCTTTATTTATCTGCGGTTCTTGTGGGCCTCTCTCAGCGGCTGGATCATTGTGATCCTTTACGAGGTTGCCGCTTTCCTGACCGATACCCCCGTCATGGAGCTGATCAGCAATAATTTTTTCCTCATCAGCGCCAACATTGCCGGGATGCTGGTCTGCTATGCCACCGAGTATTCGGGCCGGCGGAACTATTTTTTACTGCATCTGCTCTCCCAGGAACAGCGCAAGATTCAGGAAGCCAACGAGCAGTTGGAGCTCCGTGTGGCCGAGCGTACCCGGGAACTGGAACTGAGCAACCGGCAGCTTACCCAGGAAATTAACGAACACCGGATGGCCGAGCAGGAACGGCAGCATTTGGAGGCCCAGTTGAAACAGGCCGAAAAGATGGAAACCATCGGCAAACTTGCGGCGGGGGTGGCCCATGACCTCAACAATATCCTCTCCGGTGTAGTGAGCTACCCGGATATCTTGCTGCTGGACCTCCCCGAGAACAGCCCCTTGCGCGAAATCCTGCTGATCATCAAGCAATCCGGCGAGAAGGCGGCGGCCATCGTTCAGGATATGCTGACGCTCTCCCGCCAGGGAATGGCTGAAAAGAAAGTAGTCAACATCAACAAAACCATCGATGATTATCTGAACTCTCCGGAATATCGGCAACTGCGTGCCAATCGCCCCCTGGTCCGGTTGGAGACCGACCTTCAGGAAGAGCTGTTGAACATCAAGGGAGCCCCGATTCATCTTGCGAAAACCCTCATGAATCTCGTCAACAATGCCTTTGAGGCCAATCTGGTGGAGGGAACAGTCCGGATTGCCACGAGGAACAGCTACCTCGATCAGCCCCGGGAGGGATATGAAAGAATCAACGAAGGCGAATATGTCATCCTGACCGTTTCGGACACGGGAATCGGAATCAGCGCAGAGGATGTCAGCAAGATTTTCGAACCGTTCTATACCAAAAAAAAGCTCGGGCGCAGCGGCACCGGCCTGGGAATGACACTGATCTGGTCCGCGGTGAAGGATCATGGGGGATTCCTGGATATCCGGAGCGCCGAAGGCAGGGGTACAACCTTTGACATTTATTTCCCGGCTACGCGGCAGGAAGTGTCCGCGAAGGAGTCCCTCTTTACGTTGGAGGATTGCCGGGGCACGGAGAGCGTGCTTGTCGTGGATGACATTCCGGAGCAAAGGGACATTGCCTCCATGATGCTTCGGAAGTTGGGATACACGGCCCTTGCTGTTGCGAGCGGTGAGGCCGCCGTCGAATACCTGCAAGACAAGAAGGCGGATATCCTTGTTCTGGACATGATTATGGCGCCCGGTATCGATGGTTGCGAAACCTACAACCGCATTGTCAAAAACCATCCCGGGCAGAAGGCGATCATTGCCAGTGGATATTCTGAATCCGAACGCGTCATGGAGGCCCAGCGACTCGGTGCGGGAGAATACATCAAGAAACCATACACGCTGGATAAAATCGCCCGCGCCCTCCGGACCGAGCTCAACCGGTAGCCCTTCTGAGTAACTTCAAAAAAGTTACTCATTGATAAAGAGCCCTTAGGGGCGTGGGTCGCTAATAAATAGAAATGGTCAGGATCCAAGAAGACGTCGTGAAACCCATTATCCATTCAATTTTTACGCCCTCGCCGCCCAAAGGCGGGTTCTTGTCAAAGAACTTGACAAAAATGATCACTGAAAATTTTATGCGGCTTAATCCTGTAATCAGAAAATCTAAAGGCAATAATAAAAAATGAGATGGACTGGATATCCCGAAACGGGAATGATATGATCGGCCCTAAGGATTGGTGGCAATGGCTCCCTTCTATACCGATGATTCTGGCTTGGAATTAAAGCGGTGATAACAATGCGGGTGCTTTGAACATCAAGACGAATGCCTGAAAGAGGTCCCGTTGAAAATGATTGATCATCTCATCCTTCATGATTTTCAAAGCCGCGAATGGCGGCAGTTTCTTCCGGTACGGGCGGTCCGAGGTCAGGGCGTCATAAACATCGGCAATCGAACAGAGCCGGCCGTAGAGATGAATCTCTCCTCCGCGCAGCCCCTTGGGATAGCCGGCGCCATCGACCCTCTCATGGTGCTGGAGAACAATGATTTTCGCTTCTTCCGTGAGCTGCCTCGTTTCCTGGAGCAGCCTGTACCCCAGCGACGGGTGACGCCTCATCTCCTGCATCTCCTCGGCGGTCAGTTTACCGGGTTTCGTGATGATGGACTGGTCGATCAAGATTTTACCGACGTCATGCAGAAAAAACCCCACCCCTAATGCCCGCATGTCATGATTGGTTGAACCCTTGAACAGGGATTTGGCAAGGGCGATGCCCAGAACGCCCACACCGACCGAATAGGTGTAGGTGTAAAAATCATGGGAAGTGATGTCAAGAAGGTAGTGCATGGTGGCATCGTCGGTCAGGATCAGGCTGACCATCTCGGAGATGCCTTTTTTAGCCTCCTTGATATTTTGCGCGGTAGGATTTTCCAGCAGACTTTTCATCATGGTGATGGAGTGCTGGCGGACGATCCGGGCTTTGTTCTCGGGCAGCAACGACTTGTCGTGGATGGCGGTGACGAGCTTCTCCGTGACGACACGCTGCTCAGGCTTCTGTTGTCCCGACGCAGAGGATGCCTGCGGTTCTCCCGCGGAGGGTGTTTCAACCGGACGGCTTTTGGAAAGATCGATCTGGATGCCTTTGGTCCCGAGTTCTTTGATTTTATTAATTTCCTTCTCGGACTGAATGAGGAAATGGTTTTTCAAAAAAGGGTGCTCGTCCCAAGCCAGGGGCAGGATCACATACATGCCGATTTTCAATTCAGCGACCGTGATAGATTGGAGATCAGGATTCTTCATATTTATAATTCCTATATTCAGCATCGGCAGAAAAGAGCTGATCCATTCAAATCCCAAGACCTGACCCCATTTGCAGCAGATCCTCCGGGCTGTCAACGAGAAAATCCGGGTGGACGGCCACGAGTTTCTCCCGGCTGTGCCAGCCCCAGGTAACGGCCACCGTCCGGACGCCGGCCTCGCGGGCCTCCCGAATGTCGCCTGTCGTGTCCCCGATGTAGAAGGTCCGCGTACGATCGAAACCGTATTTTAAGAGGGCGTGCGCGATCTTATCTTTCTTGCTGAAAAGAAAGTCGGAGCCGAGGATCCCCTGGAAGAAGCGATCAAAACCGAAGCGCTCGAGCATTCGGCTGATCGTCCGGAAGCCGTTGGAGGAGATGACCGCGAGGAGGTGGTCCTTCTGCAGGGCTTCCAGTACGGGAATCAGCCCGGCGAAGGGTTTCATCGCGTCATAATCGAGACCGGGGAGGATCTCTTTCGCCGCGCCGGCAAAGGCGACGAGGTCAACGCCCTTCGCCGCCAGCGATTCGTAGAAATTGCCCTCGAAAAGCGCGAGATAATCCTCCCTGTTCTTCACGATCGGCGTCCCGATCCGCAAAAGACACCGAGCCACCGCTTCCGCATAGAGATCCAGCGAATCTGCCAGAACGCCATCAAAATCGAACAGAAACAGATTTCTCTCTTTCAAAGCGCAATCTCCAGGCCGTCATACGCCAGATCGATCACGAGCGGTGATTCAGCGGAATGGATCCGCAGGTAGTCGCGGGTTTCAGCGAGAAAACGGTCCAGGGCCTCATCATCCAGGGTCGGTTCGCTGTGAAAGAGACAGAGGCGTTTCACCCCTGCACGGACGGCAAGTTCAACCCCGAGGAGGTTGCTGGAGTGGCCCCAGGCCTCCTTTGGACCAATCGCATCCGCCCGGGAGTACTGGGCGTCGAAGATCAGAATATCGGCGTCCCGGAAAAAGTCAAGAAAGGGGTAGTCTTCATTTTCCGCCTCCTCTCCGTGCTCCATGTCGGTTGAATAGACGACCTTCCTCCCCTCCCGGATGAAGCTGTAACCGAAGGAGCCTCCTGGATGATTCTGGCGGCGCATCCGAACGGTGAAACCGGCGATCCCGTGCGGCTGTTCCGGATCGAGGGTGTGGAACCGAATATCCGCCTTAAGGGCGCGAAAGGGAACCGGAAAAGAGGGGGGCGCCTGCTGGTTTACGAAAACCTCCTCCATAGCCGCATGGCCGCCATAGATATGGATCTCCTGACCGGGGAGATAGGCCGGGATGAAGAACGGAAAACCCTGGATATGGTCCCAGTGGGGATGTGAAAGAAAAATATGGAAGACAGCCGGCGATCCGCCTTTTCCGGAACGCATAAAGGCGTGTCCGAAATCCCGGATGCCCGTTCCCGCGTCGCAGAGGATGTATCCCTCGCCGCCGTCGATTTCGACACAGGAGGTGTTTCCCCCGTAACTCCCCCGGACGGCGAACGGAAGCTCCCGGTCGATAAAAACCCCGATCTCCTCATCGGTCGCAAGATCACGCGACCGGGATGCCCGGATCGCCCGGAAGATCTTCTCGCGGATCTGTCGAGCTGTCGCCGACGCGGGCAGCGATCCGCGCGTCCCCCAGAAATGGATGTACATCCCTTCACCTCCCCGGAAAGGCTGCATGCGAGGCGTCCCCGTTGCACTTTTTCGCCCCGCCGCACCCCCGCCCATATGCTGATCGGCTCCTGCTTGGAACCCGGCCTGCGAACCCACCGCCCTCTCTCCGCAGGTCTGGAGATGGACCATCTTTTCTGTGAATTTAGAATAAAGTCGGCTCGATGTCAACCATCAAAGCGGGAGGGGGAGCGCCCCCCTGTGATCCTGACCGTTGTCGATCCCCTCCTTAAGAACCCGGATCGTCGTACTTTCTGCGGATCGACAGTATCTCTTCCTCGATCGAGAACAAAGCGTCAAAAACGTCCGGATCAAAATGCGTCCCCCTGCACTGTTTCAGGATTTCCAATGAATGGTCGAGGGAAAAGGCTTTTTTATAGGGCCGCTCGGTGGTCAGGGCATCGAAAACGGCGGCGATCGCGGCGATTCTTCCCCATAGAGGAATTTCCGACTGGCAACAAAACCATTTTCCCCTTGATATCCATCCAGAATTCTTGTATGAATTTCCACGCGTACCCGCTGAAAATCTTTGCGTGCACAAGCGTCTCTCCGCGCATCCGCTCTCGTTCTCTTTTGCTCGGCGCCGGAGATGTGGGTATCGGGGGCAACCATCCGAAGTTCTGTGAATAGCGGAGAGCGATGGAATCGCAAGGACTCTCGAAACTGGATTGGACTTCAGGCGCAACAAACCGTAGGGGGGTAGAGGATGACGCCAAAATATCTTGAAGTATTTTCAGATTATATTTGACCCTGGTGCTACTTCAGTACCGGGCGTATTGAAAAGTTGCGGGAAAATTTCGAGATTGAAGTCCGCTGGAGGGCGTTTCCCCTCCACCCGGAAACCCCGGAGGCGGGGCTTGCGATGAAAGAGGTCTATGCCGCGAGGATCATCGACATGTCGAAGGCGATGGTCCGTTTAAAAAAGGTAGCCGAAGAATTGGGCCTGCCGCTCGGGGAGCGCAAGAAGACCTATAACAGCCGGCGCGCCCAGGAACTGGGCAAATGGGCGGAAACCGAGGGGAAAGGCGACGCGTTCCACGACGCCGTCTTTCGCGCCTACTTTGCGGACGGCAAGAATATCGCCAAAATCGGTGTCCTGACGGGGTTGGTCAACGCGGTCGGACTTCCCGAAAAGGAGGCCCGGAAAGTCATGAAACAGGGAACCTTTAAGGAGGCCGTCGATTCCGATTGGGAGCTGGCCTATCAATTAGGGATATCGTCCGTTCCCACCTTTGTGGTCGATGACGAGGCCGTGGTCGGGGCCCAGCCTTACGAGGTTCTGGAAAAATTCCTGCTCGACAAAGGTGTGAAACGAAAATGAGCGTCTCACGCCGGTTGATTTCAGACAATCCTAATAGGAGGATAAAAGATGACGACCCAAACAGCCCTAACGGTATTCTGTTCCATTTCCATCATGCTTTCATCTTTCCTGTTCGCTGCCAATCCCCTTTTTGCCGCACAGAAGACCGGGAGCGTCACCACGGAGGCCGTAAGCGCTTTGGAACAGGGGAGAGCCCATCACGATCGGGGCGACTATCGGCAGGCGATCAGGGAGTATGACCGATTCATAAAGCTGCTCCCGGGAAGGGCCGATGCCCACTACCGACGGGGGATGGCTTACGATCATCTTGGCGACTTCAATCGGGCGATACAGGATTACAATAGTGCCATCGAGATCAATCCAAAACACATCGAGGCGTATAACAATCGGGGGGCCGCCTACGATAATCTTGGCAACCTTGATCGGGCGATACAGGATTACAACAAGGCCATCAAGCTGAGGCCGGGCTTTGCGGAGGCCTATAACAATCGGGGGGCCGCCTATGTCAAACTGGGCAACTTAGACAAAGGGTTAAAAGATTTCTACGCAGCCATCGCCTGGAATCCAAACTTTGCGGAGGCCTATTATAATCGGGGAACCGTCCACAATAAACAGGGCAGCTTCAGTCAGGCGCTGAAGGATCTGGACACGGCCATCGAGCTGAACCCGGAATACGCAAACGCCTATTATAACCGGGGGGTCGTCCAAGGCAAACTTGGAAACAAAACCAAGGAGATCGAGGATTATGCCAAGGCTATCGATCTGAGCCAGCAAAACAAAGCCGGCAAGACCATGGACGTCCTTCGCAAAGAAGCCGAGAAGACAAGGGAACTGGAGGAACTTAAGAAACGGTTGGACGAACTTGCAAAGGAAAATGAACGGCTGTGGAAAGAATGGACGGCGGCAAAGGGTGTCAAGAGACAGGAACCGGCAGCGGCCCTGAAGAGACCAGAATCGGTAGTTGACCCGAATAAAACCCTGAGAGACCTTTCGGCAATCGATTGGTTCAAAAAAGGATACTCTTCCTCCATCTCCGGAAATTATCAGGAGGCGATCGCTGCGTATGACAGGGCCATCGAGCTGAACCCCAACCTTGCAGAGGCCTATTATGTCCGGGGCGCCGCCTACAACAATCTTGGCGATCCCAATCGGGCCCTGCAGGATCTGGACAAGACCATCGCGCTGAACCCGGAATATGCAAGCGCTTATTATAACAGAGGATTGGCATATAATAAACTCGGCAACCCCGACCAGGCGATGGAGAATTATAAAATGGCGGCAAAATTGGGGTTTAAACCGGCGCAAGACCATTTGAAAGGCCAGGGGGTTGCCTGGTGACGTTCCAATGAACAGGGGAACAGCGGATTTTATGATCTAATCCGCCGCTGTCGCTGCGGATTGCCTGCGATAGGCGACCCAGCTTTCCATTCCGAAAAGAACCAGTGCCGTCCAGACCAAACCATAACCAAGGAGCTGCGTGTGCGTGAACGGTTCCCGGTATGGAGAAACGCACCCTGACCGGTTATCTCGGCATGAAGCAGATAGAGCGTCGCCGGCAGAAGCAGGATGCCCGTCTCCAAGGTCAGGCCGTAAAAAGAGCCGGGCGCAGCGGTTTTTTTGACGATCCCGTACATCCCAAAGGAGAATGCGAGGGTCAGCGCAATCCACGGCGGGGCGCCGTAGGCAAATGTCAGGTAAAGGCCGCCCGCCGTCGCCAGCCCAAGGGGAAGCCACTGCCATGGGCGCAGGCATTCTCGGAAAAAAAGGACGCCCATCAGAACACTCAGGAGGGGGTTGATGAAATGCAGGAACCCGCTGAAGCCATTTCCAGTAAACGGGCAATAATCCCCAAGTGATATAGGCCCCGACGGCATACCCAATTCCTCTGTTCATAAGGGTTTCTCTATCTTTGAAGATCTTTCCCGCTGTTTAAGCGCCCCGCGCGATGCAGCCTGATTTCATGCGGGGGGACAATACGAGGAACGGCCAACCATGTCAACGGGTTTCCGCCACTTCTGCCGACCTGTCGGACCGTTCTTCTCTCCCGTTGCCAAATGGACTTGACATGCAAAGATAGCGTCCCTATATACTTCGTTAACAAAAACAGGAAGAAAATCGATATGTCTCAGGAAATCATCAATGTTGTGATAACGAGCCCCATCGACGGACCGCTTTTGGAGAAGATCAAAGCGGTCAGCCATCGGATCCAGGTTGATCCGGTCGCTCATTGGGTTGTCGCGGAAAAAAAGGGCGATTTCTCCAACCAGGAGGCGTTGAATCTTCTCTTGCAACGGGCGGAGGTTATTTTTGGCTGGATCCACCAGTTTCCGAAGAATTTGACAGCGCGAACCGACCGCCTGAAATGGATCCAGGTCATGACGGCCGGCGTCGACCGGCTGCCGGAAGAGATTCTGAAAAGCGGGATCCGGGTCGCAAACGCCAGCGGTCTTCACAGCGCCGCCATGGGGGAGGTGGTTCTGGAGATCATGCTGATGTTTGTAAAAGACGCCCTCGCCTGCATGCGGATGAAACAGGGAAGGGAATGGCGGCGTTACCGGCCGGCGATTCTGCGGGGGCAGACCGTCGGGATCTTGGGATTGGGGGCCGTCGGAAAGGAGATCGCCCGCCTCTGCAAGGCTTTCGGCATGAAGGTGGTCGGAATCCGCAGGTCGGAAGGAGCGGTGTCCCCTGTCCCGGACGTGGACCGCGTCTATCCCCGGGAGAAACTCCTGGATCTGTTGGCCGAAAGCGACTTCTTCGTGCTGGCGCTTCCGCTCACGAAAGAAACGGAAGGCATGATCGCGGAGAAGGAGCTGCGGGGCATGAAACCGACCGCCTTTTTGATCAACGTGGCGCGGGGCGCCATCGTGGATGAGGGGGCCTTGATTCGTGCGCTTCAGGAAAAGTGGATTGCCGGCGCCGGGCTCGATGTGTTCACCCGCGAACCGCTGCCCCCGGAAAGCCCATTCTACACCATGCCCAACGTGCTCTTCAGCCCCCACATTTCCGGAGACATCCCGGATTACGAATCGCGCGCCGCCGAGGTCTTTTGTGAAAACCTCAGAAGGTATCTTGCAGGCGAGCCGTTTTTGCACGAGGTGGATCGGGAAAAGGGGTATTGATTCAGGCCGGTGATCACCAGCACTTCCGGATCCCCTCCGCAAAGGGCGGACGGATCACACCCGCCTCGGTCACGATGGCCGCAATCAGGCCGTGGGGCGTCACATCGAAGGCGGGATTCCAGACGGAAATCCCCTCCGGGGCGGTCCGGACGCCGCCGCAATGGGTCAGCTCGGCGGGGTCTCGCTCCTCGATCGGGATCAGCCCGCCGTCGGCGAGCGCCGGATCGATCGTCGAGAGGGGCGCTGCCACGTAGAACGGAATCCCGTGCGCCCGTGCGAGGATAGCAAGGGAGTAGGTCCCGATCTTGTTTGCCGTATCGCCGTTGGCGGCGATCCGGTCCGCGCCGACGATGACCAGATCGACCTCTCCCCGCTGCATCAGGAAGCCCGCCATGTTGTCCGCAATCAGCGTACAGGGAATGGCTTCGCGCATCAGCTCCCAGGCGGTCAGCCTCGCCCCCTGCAGGACGGGGCGGGTTTCGTCCACGTAAACATGGAGTTTTTTGCCCTCCTCCCGGGCCGCGCGAATGACGCCCAGCGCCGTCCCGTAACCGGCAGTGGCCAGCGCTCCGGCGTTGCAGTGGGTCAGAATCCGGGCGCCGTCGGGGATCAACGCGCGTCCGTTTTGGCCAAGACGGCGGTTGATCGCGATATCCTCCTCGCCGATCCGGATCGCCTCGGCGATCAGCGCCTCCCGAATCGGCCGCAAGGATCTTGCCGTTTCGTCGAAACACCGTTTCATCCGTTCGATCGCCCAGAAGAGGTTCCGGGCGGTCGGGCGCGCGGCGGCGAATTGCTTGCAGATTTCGTTGAAGGCATCCCGTATCGCCGCGGGGGAGGCGTCGGGAAGGCGCCGAACGCCGAGGGCGATTCCCATCGCCGCGGCGACGCCGATCGCCGGGGCGCCGCGGATGGTCAGATCCTTGATCGCAGAAATGACCTCGCGATAATCCGTGCAGGTCACATACCGTTCGACAAGCGGCAGCGCCCGCTGATCGATCATCACGACGGCGCCGTCTTGCCAGTAGATTGTCCGAATCGAATGATTCATCCCTTCATCACGGGGCATCGCTAATTTTCGGCACCGCACCAATTTGTAAGGTTCATCCGTTTATTGATTCAGATTAGAAAACCCCTTAGAAAAAGGAGAGCTGTCCGAGCTTGGCTTTAGCTGCAACTCGTTCTTTGCATTCGTCAAGCACCGTTTCCGGTTGGGGAGGATCGAAAGGCGGAGGCGCGTCGGTGCTCGCGCCGAGGGATTCCAGGTAAACGCCCACCGTTTTCCGCGGGTAAGACGGAATGCCCAATGCAAACAGGTCTTTATTTACATCGGTATCTTTGTCCAAACCATATTGGCAGGTGAATATCGGAACCTTGTCTTTCAGAACCTGTTTGACGGTGATGAGGCTCTTCGCCCCTTTTTCCGAAAACGGGACAAACACCACATCCGCCAGCGCGCAGGCGACCCGATTGCGCAGAAGGATGTTCCGGCGCTCAAACCGCTTTTGCTGGGGGTCGGTGATGGAGAGCCACAGCAACTCCCCATCATGCGCCCGGCGGTAGAATTCTTCTTTCTGCGGAAAGCCAGTGAATGGCCCTTGGTAGCCGAAACGGTCGCCCAGGAAGTTGTCCCAGTTTTCGCGCGCCAATCCCCGGGCGGTACAGATCGTCAAGGAGCGCCGGCGCAGCTCGTCGGTCGGCGTGTCGAGCGCCAGACGGAAAATTTCCGTTTCCATGACGGAATGCCACGGCCCGACGTAGTTGAGGGCATACTCGCGAATCTTGAAGAGCATGTCGTTCGTGGCCAGCATCGCCTGGCCGGGGATCTGGTCCCCGGCGATCACGGCCATGGTGAAACGGTCCAGCAGTTTGAGCGGCCCGTGAAAATAGAGCCGGGGCGCTTCGGTTCCCAATCGTTCCAATAGCTTTCGTGGATAGCGCGGGTCATCGATGGTCAGGGTTTCAAATTCCATAATTCCTCAACAGCCTCGTTTATTTCTCCTTCAATTTGGGCCGTATCGCGGCCCCGTCTGACTTCTTCATGCGCCTGGCGGGAAAGCTCGGCCAGTCCTCGGTGAATACGGGCGCCCTCGGCAAACAGCGGAATAGCCAGGTTCTTGACCACCGATGGCGCGCCGAATCCGCGGCCGCCGGAGGAGAAGCTGCGGATATATTCATCCACGGTTCGTGAATTCAGGATTGCGCACAGGTAATGCGCTTCGTCGGCGGTCTTGGCCGTGAAGAGCGACGTGGTATCCGTGGCGACCACCGGCTTGGTCCCGAAGGGCGTTTTGTGCATTGTCAGCACGGTCGCCTCCATCCGCGCCGCCATACGCTTCCAGACCACACGGTAGCGCGCAAATGTGTAGCTTCCGATGCCGTACATGGCGTAGAATTCCGTCTTTTCGGCAAATTGCCGGACGATATTCGAGCCGCGCGACAACAGGATTTTCTCAAACTGCCTGAGGTAGGCAAACGTAAGCGGCGCATGGTCGAGCATCCAATCTTCCGGGTAGGGCGCGCGTTTCGCCGGATCCTGGGAAATCAGGAGATAGAAAGGCTCTTTGATGCCGAAACGCACGATATCGCCCCCGCTGACCGCAGGAAACACCAGGTCGGGTTCGATGGCGTTGGAGACCCTCCGGATTTTCCTCTTGCCGCGATCGAATTGGTTTTCGACGACAAGCCGGCCGTCGGGCCGCACCTCCTTGAGGTTTAACCAGAAGACGCCGTAGGGTTCAACGCGGGCGCCCAGACGAGCAGTATACGGATTTTTACCTTTGAGTTTCGCGCTCAGTTTCAGGTCGCCATGCTTTGCGGTCTGCCACGAGGAGACCAGTCTTCGGGGATCTACCGGAATGGCCTGCAACCTGGCGCGTTCGGTGTTTTTCAGCACCCGATCGAGCGGCCAATCGGGCGGAATCCTGCCGACGCCGGGCTTGCGCCGCCACTCTACGACCGGCACCGGGTAGCGCGTGGCCTGACCCTTGGCGAGCGTAAAAATGGCGGTCTTGTTCGCCGCCCCCTGGAAGGGCTGGAGATGAACCATATCCTCCATGCCGAGCACCTTGAGATCCGGACCCTCCTCGCCGAGGCGGAACCGCCGGAAGCCTTCGCCGGCGCCCTTGGATTTGAAGACCTCCTGTGTAATGACGAAACCGAGGACGCCGCCGTCCTTGAGATAACGGTCGGCGCAGGCGTAAGTGAAAAGCATGGAAAAATCCTTTTCGCCTCCGCCAAGCCGCGTTTCGTGGCCCGTGAGCGAGAACAGCCCGTAGTTGTGCCAGAGCTTCAGGGTCAGCCGGCGGTACTCATCGGCCAGATAGCCCCAGCGAATCCACGGCGGATTGCCGACCACGTAGTCAAACCGGCCCACATAGACCGGAGCGAAGGCGTTCTTGATGTAGTGCGCCCAGATGCCGTCCCGTTTTTCGTCGTCCAGTTGCTTGATTTTCCCGTAGATCGCCACCAGCCGATCCGTCTCGTCCTCCGGCAGGGGCAGTTTCCCGGCCAGTAGGCGCCTGAATTGCGGCCCGTCCAACTTCCCGCGCAGGGCGACCATGACCTGACTGGTGAACTGGTCGATGTGTTCCTTGTTCTTCATGGAGATCGGAAACACGTAGTCATGCTCCGTGGTCCTGAACACAACGGTGTCGGGGCTGAACAATTCGGACTGGTGGTTGTCTTTGTCCGGTTCCCGGTCGGGCGGCAGGACGGAATCGCAGAGATAGACCGGGATGGATACGGCGCTCACATAAGGCAAAAAACGCGCGAAGGCGATGAGGTAATTGGTTCTTGCCGCCAGCACCGCCAATGGGTTCAGGTCGAACCCCATGACGCCGTCGAGGATGGCGCGGCCGACTTCGGCGATGCGCACGGTATTCTGCTTTTCGGCATGCCGTGCCGCGCGATGGATGGCCTGCACGAGAAACGTGCCGGAGCCGCAGGCGGGATCGAGGAACCGGACGCCCGGCGCGCCGTCATAACCGGCCTTTGTTACGAGATAACCCGCCAGCCAGTCCGGCGTATAGTATTCGCCGAGACCGTGCCGCAGCATCTTGGGCACCAGCAGTTCATAGAGTTTTTGAAGCAAGTCCCGGGTCCAATCCGGCTCCAGCACGGGGGTGGCCGGCTCGAAATCGGCCATGGCGCAGATCGCGCCGCGCATGGCCGAGGCGAGTTTTCCGGTCCAGGCATCCAGGTACCAGGAGAAAAAATCGGCCTCGAGGAAATTGGAGATGCCCCGGTCGAGGAAGCCTGCTCCGCTTTCCAGCTCTGCAAGTTTGATCCTGACGCCGTCGTCATCCAGGGCGGCAAGCCCCTCGACAAAAGAGGCCACGCTGGCATCGCGCTGGAGCGCGAGCAACTCAATCGCGATCAACTTCATCAGGAACGCATAGAAGGTGTGGATGGCGAACAACAGCGACTTCAGCCGGATGCCGGTGGGCAAATGATAGAGCATGGCCGTCTCTTCCGCCGCCTTTTCGGCCTTCTCCAGTTTTTCTCCGTAGACGACTCCGAAGAGTCGATCCCATTCTGCGTAGAAGGTGGCGACCCGCGGGAACCGGCTGCGGCGCTGGCCGCGCATCGCCGCCGAATACATCTCCGCCACCAACACCCTGGCAACGTCGTGCTCGGGGCTGAACACCGTCGCCAGATCCGCTGCCGTAAGGGGGCGTCGTGCCGCCGAACGCGCATAAATCAACAGACTGGTCAAACTGCTCGCGTTGATAGGAAAGGGGCCTTGATAATGGAAACCACGCTGCGGCCGTACTTCCGGAAAAAGGACGCCCTGCCCGGACTCAATAGGCACCGGCGTTGAAAAAATACGCGCGGTTTTGCTGTAACGGATGAAAAGGATGCGACGGTCGTCCAGGGCAATGCCCACGGCCTTTTCCAGGGAAGATTCGGCCTGAGCGCCATGGCGGAGCGACTCCTCCTCCAGATACGACTTCAGTTGATCGCCGGCCCTTCGCACGGCTGCGGTAGATGCCAGTTTTCCGGGGCCTTTGTACTCGATCACCACGTAGCCGTATACGGCGTCCATCCGTTTGGCCGTCAATGCAGTGGACTTTTCGTACTCAACGATGTCGACATCCACGCCAATTTGCCGGAACGCCTTCCGCAACATCGGCTCCACCCGCATCTTGACGTCTTCCTCGGTCCTCGCCGTCCGGGTCAGATCCAGAATATCCCGCGCCAGCTTCGCTGCGTCAATTTGCCAATACTCTTTTTCCGGCATGGAAAGCCTCGCACTGCAACCTGGGTGGCGTTTCGTCAGGAATCCATTTGGAATGTTCACTGCTCAGCCGCTCCCCTTACAGAGGATCCGCTTGATCTTTTGTCTTCCAGTTTCCCGCCCGCTTGATTTCATAAGAATTTTTGACGGGTAGCGGAGTATAGGACGCCAAATTCTGCATGTCAATGGAAAGCTGGCGCATGGGCGCACGGAAACTTGACAGCCACTGACGATTTGATGCCGATCATCGGCGCCGGTTCGCCGCTTCAGACGATGAACATATGAATTTGACCATGGATTGCGCCGCGCCGGCACAGGCCTGACGACAAGCAGCCCCCGCCCCCGCGCCGGAGCCAGTCGGAAGAAAGGGGGTTCAGCCCGCCAGCATCTTCTTCAGGAGGTCGTTGATCAGTTGGGGGTTCGCCTTCCCTTGGGTCGCCTTCATCGCCTGACCGACGAAGAAGCCGAACACCTTCTCCTTTCCTCCCCGGTACTGCTCGACCTGGGCCGAATTTTTCCCGATGATCTCGGCAATCGTTTTGGCCAGGGCGCCCTCGTCCGTGATCTGGACGAGACCCTTCTCTTCGATGATTGCCTGCGGCGTCTTGCCGCTTCGGTACATCGCCTCGCTGACCTCCTTGGCCATCTTCCCGCTGATCGTCCCCTGCTGAATGAGGCGGATCATCCCGGCGAGGGATGCCGGCGCGATGGGGCACTCCCGGATCTCCCGTTTCTCCTCGTTCAAAAACCGGAGAATGTCGCCCATGACCCAGTTGGCGGCGATCTTCGGCTCGCCGGAGAGACGGACGACCTCCTCGTAATAGTCGGCCAGCGCCCGGCTCGCGGTGAGGACGCCCGCATCGTACGCCGGGATCTGGTACTCCCGCATGAACCGCTCCCGTTTCTCCAAGGACAGTTCGGGCTGCCCCTTCCGGATCTCGTCGATCCAGGCGTCGTCGATCACGACGGGGACCAGGTCCGGATCGGGGAAGTAGCGGTAGTCGTGCGCCTCCTCCTTGCTCCGCATGGGGTGGGTCACGCCCGCCGTGTCGTCCCAGAGGCGGGTCTCCTGGACCACCTGGCCGCCCCCTTCGAGGACGTATTGCTGGCGTTTGATCTCGTATTCGAGGGCGCGCTGGACGTTTCGGAAGGAGTTCATGTTCTTGAGCTCCGCCCGGATCCCGAAGGGCTCCGTCCCCCGCGGGCGAAGCGATATGTTTGCATCACAGCGGAAGCTCCCCTCCTCCATGTTTCCGTCGCAGATCTCAAGATAGACGAGGATCTCGTGCAGACGCCGGAGGTAGGCCGCCGCCTCTTCCGCGCTCCGGATGTCCGGCTCGCTTACGATCTCGATCAGCGGCACGCCCGTCCGGTTCAGATCGACGTAGCTTGCGGGGTTGTGCTCGTCGTGCATCAGCTTCCCCGCGTCCTCCTCCATGTGGATCCGCGTGATCCCGATTCGCTTCTTCCCGCCGTTGATGTCCACCTCCACCCAGCCGTGCTCGGCGGGCGGATGGGCGTACTGGGAGATCTGGTACCCTTTCGGAAGATCGGGGTAGAAGTAGTTCTTCCGGGCGAAGTTGCACTCCCGGTTGAGGTCGCAGTGCGTCGCCAGGGCCATCTTCATCATGAACTCCACGACCTTTCGGTTGAGCACCGGGAGCACCCCGGGCATTCCGAGGCAGACGGGGCAGGTGTGGGTGTTGGGCGCCGCCCCGAACTTCGTGGAGCAACCGCAGAAGATCTTCGCATCCGTGAGGAGCTGGGCGTGGATCTCCAGCCCGATGACCGGTTCAAATTCCATTACAGCGTGGGTCTCCTTTTCTCAAGATGGGCCTCTTTTTCATAGGCCGAGGCGAACTGGATCAACCGCCCCTCCTGAAAGTGTCCCGCCAGGAACTGCACCCCGATGGGGAGCCCGGCGGCGGTGAAGCCGCAGGGGACGGAGATCCCCGGAATTCCCGCCAAATTCGTCGAAATCGTGAAGATGTCGGACAGGTACATCTGCATTGGATCGTCTGTCTTCTCCCCGATCCGGAAGGCGGGCGTGGGCGTCGTCGGGGTCAGAATTACGTCGCACTTTGCGAACGCTTCATCGAAATCCCGTTTGATCAGCGCCCGGACCTGGGACGCCTTCTTGTAGTAGGCGTCGTAGTAACCCGAGGAGAGCGCGTAGGTGCCGATCATGATGCGCCGTTTCACCTCGGCGCCGAAACCCGCGGCGCGGGTCTTTTTGTACATCTCCATCAGGTCGCGGCCCTCTTCGGAGCGGAAACCGTACTTGACGCCGTCGTAGCGGGCGAGGTTGGAACACGCCTCCGCCGGCGCAACGATGTAGTAAACCGCAAGACAGTACCCGGTGTGGGGAAGCGACACCTCGATGCACCTCGCCCCCGCCCCCTCGACGACCCGGATCGTCTGCCGGACGGCCGCCTCGA
>MNZQ01000186.1 GCA_001873745.1 Syntrophaceae bacterium CG2_30_58_14 | reverse complement strand
ATCAACGCGGAGACCAAGGGGGGAAAGCTCCCGCGCATCAAACGGCTTTCTGAATATCTGGGCGATTCCTATTTCAACTACCTGGCCAATCTGGACAACCTGGTCCTGCTGATGGATGAGTCCCATCATTACCGGGCGGACCGGGGGATGGAGGTCATCAACAAGCTGAAGCCCGTGTTGGGGTTGGAGCTCACCGCCACCCCCCAGGTCGAACGGGGCGGCAGCGCCGTGAAGTTCAAGAATTGCGTGTATGAGTATTCCCTGGCCAAGGCGATTCAGGACGGTTTCGTGAAAGAGCCCGCCGTGGCCACCCGGAAAGACTTCGATCCGAGCCACTACCAGGAAGAGGAGTTGGATCGAATCAAGCTGGAAGACGGCATGCGCCTCCACGAAGACACCAAGGTGGCCCTGGATATCTATGCCCGGGACACCAAGACAAGGCCGGTGAAGCCCTTTGTCCTCGTGGTGGCCAAGGATACAACCCACGCCGCCCAGTTGAAAAGCCTGATCTGCTCACCGGGGTTCTTTGACGGCTATTATGCCGACAAGGTGATGGAGATTCACTCCAATCAGTCCGGCGGGGAGAAAGATGAAAACATCGCCCTGCTGGTTTCCCTGGAGAATCCGGACAACACCATCGAGATCGTCATCCATGTCAACATGCTCAAGGAGGGGTGGGACGTCACGAATCTTTACACCATCACCCCCCTGAGAACGGCGGCTTCCCAGACCCTGCGGGAACAGACCATCGGCCGGGGGCTGCGCCTGCCCTACGGAAAGCGGACGGGAAACGATAAGGTGGATAAGCTGACCATCGTGGCCCACGACCGGTTTCAGGAGATCATCGAAGCGGCCAACAGGCCCGATTCGATCATCCGCAAGGAAAATATCATTACCATCGACGTCGGGGAACTGGGGCAACCCAAAGAGGTCGTCGTTTCCGTATCCCGGACGGAGGAACAATTCGCGGACGAGCAGGAAAAGATATTAACCATCGGGCCGCCGGAAGAAAAGCAAAAGGCCCAGGTCGTGCTGGATGCGAAAAAGGCCCTGTTTTCGATCTTGCCGGAACTTAACGTCGGTATTTCAGGCATTCAGGATCTGAAAAAAGACGAGATCAAACAGATTGCCGTAGAAAAGCTCAAGGCACAGATTTACAGCACGCCCCAGCAGATCTTGTTTGCCGAGGAGATCATCGAAGAGGCCAGGAAGGCCTACGAACAGGCCGTGGAAGAATTCACCGATAAAACCATCGAGATCCCCGGAATCATGATCCAGCAATGCGGCGACGTCCAATCAGGTTTTCTCGATTTCGACCTGGATGCGAAAAATCTCAATTACCAACCGGTTTCGGAAGAGATCCTGGTCAAAAAGCTCCGCGAGCAGGAGAACAGCCTGGATATCGTCATCGGCAAAGGCCGGATCGTCATCGACGAGCCGGATCGAATCATCGTCAATGAGCTGATCAATTACCCGGAGGTCGATTATGACGAACAGACCGACCTGCTGCGCAAACTGGCCGCCCAGGCCGTGGAGAAATTCAAGACCTATCTGGACGACAACCAACTGATGAACGTCGTCCAGTCGCACAAGCGGGAGATCGGCCGATACATTTTCGCCCAGTTGATGCAGCATTTCCACTGCGAAGTCCCCGTCTTTGAAAAACCGGTGGTCAAGCCGTTCACGAAAATCGAAGACCACAATCTCTCAAAATACACCAAAGACAGCATTCACCATTACACAGAGACCATTACCCCTGCCGGCGCCATCCCCGGCAAGGTCTTCAGCGGCTTCCGAAAGGCGTACCACAGTTTATACAAATTCGACTCCAAGACGGAAAAGGATTTTGCCGTCATCCTGGAGCAGGACAAAGGGGTCGTTAAATGGCTGCGGCCCGCCCAGAACCAGTTCAGGATTTACTGGCAAAACAATTCGAAAATGTACCATCCCGACTTCATTTCCGAAACGGACACGGCGATTTACATGATCGAGACGAAAAAGGAAATGGATATGGACACGGCGATGGTGCAGGAAAAGGCCCGGGCGGCGGAGCAATACTGCCGAGCTGCAACGGAATTCACATCCCGAAACGGCGGGAAACCCTGGACATATGTCTTAATCCCCCACAACGCCGTGTTCTACAGTATGGGGTTTGAATCGTTGATGGAACGGTATGCTTATCATGGCTGAGCCTCTCATCGGGCAGCTTTGCTCCCGCGACTTTAGTATGGTTTTCGTGACACGCGTTCAGGTGAGAAAGTAGAAAAAGGAACCGGCATTTATAAGGCCAAGAATGATATGGGCCGGGACTACGAGGCCCCCGAATAGCTCGTTGACATCCGAGACTGGATGAGTCATAATGCTTTAAAATTAATGTGTTTTATCGATTAATGATGGAACGCCGGGGCGTGAGAAACATTACATCGGCAATCACCGTGAGGCGAAGTCATGAAAGAGGATCTATTAAAGAAGGTCAAGGAAGCTCTGGGGGAGATCGAACCTTCTGCGGAGATTTACCTGTACGGTTCCCGGGCGCGTCAGGACAGCCGGGAAGACTCCGACTGGGATTTTCTGATCCTGGTGGACGGTGTGGTTGATACGGCGCGGACGGACCGTATCCGTCATCGGCTCTATGAAATCGAATGGGAAACAGACGAAGTGCTCAGTTCGATCGTGAGAAACCGCATAGAATGGAATGGCCCAAAGTATGAAGCGATTCCTCTGCGGGAAAATATTGAACGGGAAGGGTTGCCATTATGAATGGCCGTGGGGAGGAGCTCATCCGGTATCGTCTGTCCAGAGCGGGAGAAACATTGGAGGAAGCCCGCCTTCTGGCCGAAAACAAGCATGGAAATGCAGCCGTCAATCGCCTTTGCTATGCCTGTTTTTACGCAGTGCTGGCACTGCTCATACGGGACGGCCGGTATTCCTCAAAGCACTCGGGCGTAAGGGCGCTGTTTAATATACATTTTGTCAAAACGGGTGAAGTTCCGAAAGAAATGGCCCGGATCTACAACGACCTTTTCGAGCGCCGTCAGGAAGGAGATGACGACGACTTCATCGTCTTCGATGCGGCGGACGTTCAAATCTGGCTATCGGAAGCGGAATCGTTTGTCCGGTGTATTTCTGAATGGATTCAGCGGGCGGATAAACAGTAATGTCTATTCCGCTCCGTTTTCTGGAAGATCTGAAAATGGTTCCGGCCACCTATTTCAAGTAGCTTATCGGGGCAAAGGAAATCTGGGAGTGCAGAATCCAATACGGTTCCAACAGGCGCAGGAGTCCGCGGGACTGAGGAGGCGAAAGGGGAGGGGAGATGGAGAAAAAGGTGATCGGCAGACGGGACTTCATGAAATCGACGCTTGCGGGTTTCGGCGGATTCTATTTCCTGACGTTGAATGAGCCGAAGCAGGAAGAAAAGCCATTTGATCTGCGCGGGAATGACAACTTAGACCATATGCGGGGAAGATAAAGGACACCGTATGATATTCATTTATTAAGGGAATTCATCATGGTTGGCGATAGCGGAATCATCTCAAGAAGGCAGTTTATCCTAACGACCGCAACTGGCGTGGCCATCGGACTGGCCGGCAATCCCTCTTTCCTGCATGCGGCTGAAGAGGTGGATCTCGCCGTGATTTCCGGCGAGCCGGCCGCCGCAACAAGAAAGGCGCTGGAGGTCGTGGGAGGAATCGCGCGCTTCATGAAAAAAGGGCAGCGCGTGGTCATCAAACCAAATATGTCGTTTGCCAGGACGCCCGATTTCGCCGCAACGACGCATCCCCAGGTCGTCGTTGCGGTGGCCCAGGCCTGTATCGATGCGGGGGCAAAGGAGGTTCTGGTTCTGGATCATACGCTGCAAAGGGCGGAACTCTGCCTCGAACGGGCGGGAATCCGGGATGCGTGCCGGAACATGCCGGGCGTCCACGTCCTGGCGCTGCAGGACCGAAAATTCTTCCGCGAGATCCGGATCCCGCAGGGAAAGGTTCTGGAGCGGGTGGAGGTTCTCACGGATATACTCGACCACGCCGTGCTGATCAATGTTCCGGTCGCAAAATCCCATTCCACGACGGGTGTCAGCCTCGGGTTGAAGGGCCTCATGGGCCTGATCTGGGACCGGGAAAGCTTCCATTCCCAGTTCAATATCAACCAGGGGATCGCGGATCTGGCAACGGTGATCAAACCGCAACTGACGATTCTGGACGCTACCCGGGCCATGGTCTCCGGCGGACCCGGCGGACCCGGCGACGTCAAGAAGCCGAACCTCATCATTGCCGGCGTGGATCCGGTGGCGGTTGATTCCTATGGGGTGGGCATTGTTCCCTGGTATGGCCGGAACTTCAAGGGCCGCCAAGTGGAGCATCTGCTTGCGGCTTATCAGCGGGGCCTGGGGAAGATCGACGTGGAAAAGCTTAAGATCTACAAGGGAAATGTATGAGGAAAACCATCCAGGCGCTGTCGCTTATCCTCTTTACCGCCTTCTTTGCGTTGGCCACCTATCGGCTCCCGGATTGGCTCCCGGCCGATCTGTACCTGCGGATCGACCCGCTGCTGGGCTTGAACGCCCTCCTCGCTTCGCGGGAGATGATCGGCCGCGTTCTCTGGTCGCTGATTCTGATCGGAGCGACTATAACCGTCGGACGGTTCTTCTGCGCCTACGTCTGTCCATTGGGCGCCTCCATCGATTTTCTCGATTTCCTCCTGTTCAGGAAGAGCAAACGTCCGGGCCTGAAAACAGATTCACGCCTGCGGAGATGGAAATATTTTCTCCTCATCGTGATCATCGCTGCCGCTGTGACGGGCGTCTCTTTGGCCTATCTCCTAGACCCGATCGCCCTTCTGACGCGGTTTTATACCCTCGTCCTCTACCCCCTGACCGTTACCGTCGTCAACCTTCTGCTGGATCTGCTCCGCCCCCTCTCCCAGGGATTGGGATGGGTGAACCTCGCCCATCTTCACTATCCCCAGCCCGTCTATTACATGACGGCCCTGACGCTGGCGATCTTCGGGGCGGTGATCGCCCTCAACCGCTTTGCGCCACGCTTCTGGTGCCGTTACCTCTGTCCGCTGGGGGCCTTGCTCAGCCTGATCTCGCCGCTCGGTGTTTTCAAGCGCCGGGTCAGTGGGGAGTGCAACCGCTGCATGGTCTGCCGAAATGGCTGCCCGATGGGGGCAATCGGTGAAGACCCTTTTATAGCCGGCGCCGCGGATTGCATCCAGTGCCGGGAGTGCGCGCTGATCTGCCCGCAGAAGGCGATCTCCTTTCCCGCCTCTTTTCCCGGGGTGCGCGAAGTTTCCGGCCTCGATCTCTCCCGCCGGGGGTTTGTCTACTCCGTTGGCGGCGGGCTGACCCTGGGTTTTTTGTCGCTCCGGACGCCTTTTACTTCTCTTCAGGGCAGGCGGAAGCTCATTCGGCCTCCCGGAGCGCTTCCGGAAACCGCGTTTCTACGCACCTGCATCCGCTGCGGGGAATGTATGAAATCCTGCGTGACCAATACCCTTCAACCCTCGCTCTGGGAATCGGGCTTTTCGGGCCTCTGGACCCCGAAGCTGGAACTGCGGATGGCGGCGTGCGAGCCGAACTGCAATGTCTGCGGGAAGGTTTGTCCGACCCAGGCGATCCGTTCGCTGTCGATGGAGGAGAAGACCCATGCCAAAATCGGAACGGCCGTCTTACGCAAGGAGATGTGCTTAGTCTGGGCCCAGAACAAGATGTGCCTGATCTGCGATGAGATCTGTCCGTACAACGCCATTGTTTTTCGACCCGTCGAGGGGTATCGGCGGCCCGTGGTGATCGCGTCCCGATGCAACGGTTGCGGATACTGCGAGCAGCGTTGCCCGGTCCGGGGCGAATCCGCCATCGTTGTGGCGCCGGATGGAGAAATCCGCCTTGCAGAAGGTTCATATATCCGGGAAGCCAAGAAGCTCCAGTTGGAATTCAAGCCTGACCCCGGCGACGACAAGTACCTCCTTGAGGAGTCCGGATTCAAGGTCGAACAGGGGGAAAAAGAGGAGAAAAGCGTTCCCGCCGACAAACCGATTCCCGGGAAGCCGAAAGGGTTTCTATAAACTATAGGCCGTCATCGCTTCCCTTGAGACGTACGGCCCGGATGAAGCGCTTGTCGAAATAGGGCGTATCCAGGTTGTCCACACGCACCCCCCTCTTCCGCGATGCGGCGTGGACAAATTCGTTGTTGCCGATGTAGATCCCGACGTGGCCGCCCCTCCTCCTCGTGTTGAAGAAGAGGAGATCCCCTTCGCTCAGGTCGCTCCGCGCGACGCGCATCCCGACACGGGACTGTTCATAGGCCGTCCTTGGGAGGTCGATATCGAAGAGTTGATAGATCTTCTTGACCAATCCTGAACAGTCGATCCCCTGGGCCGAGAAGCCTCCCAGGCGGTAGGGGGCGCCGAGAAAGCCCAGCGCCGCCTGAACGAGCAGCTTTGGTTCGTCGGGGCTGCTCCATTTGCCGAGAAGCTCCGCGTTTTCCTTTTTGCGCCTTTCGATCTCCGCCCAGGCCTCATCAGGGGTGAGAATGGCGCCGTCCGCCCCATCCGTTTCAGGTTCATCTCCCGTAAATTCGGCAAGCAACTCCGGCTGTTCTTCGGGTTCCGGCTTCTTCAAGGAGAGCCTCTGCCCGATCTTCAGTGCGCTTCCGGGAAGACGGTTAATCTCCCGCAACTCGGCTACGGAAACCCCCGTCTTATGCGCGATACTTGCGAGCGTATCCCTTTTCTTAACCACATAAAATTCCCCCTGTTGGAGAGAGGACGGTTTTGATTTGGAGACATTTTTGATCTTCGGAGCGGGGATGAAGAGGGTTTGATTTGCTTTGAGGCTGCTGCCCTTCATGTGGTTGGCCGCCTTCAGCGCGCCGGGGGCAATGCCGAGCTTGCTGGCAATACCGCCGATGGTGTCCCCATGCTGAACCTTATACGTTTCTTTGGCCAGGAGATCCCCGCAGATTGCGAGGGACGTGAAGAGGACGCTAAGTCCCATCCAGATAATAATCCGCCGTCTCATCAATGAAGCTTCCTCCTCATGGGTATTCGGGAGCTTTCCCTCTGCTAAAACGGTGCACAGTTTCTGCCGGTGGATGACAACCTGCGCACGGGAACTGACCCGCCTTTTAGCGGAATTGTTGCGGGAAGTCAAACCAAATTTTCCCGGATCTTCTTTCTGCTTGTATTTGCAGACATTCTTCCGCTTCCCAATGGGTTTAAAATGAGGTATGTTCCCGGTGATCCGGCGACATGTACCGGGCCGGATGAGGATTGTGAGAAATGTGGAAAAAATGGACCCGGCGAGCCGCGATTCTGCTGGCGGCGGCCTTTTTATTGAACATCGCGTTCTATCTTGTCTATCCTGACGTCTCCCGACTCAAACGGGAGCGCCCCGTGAAAACCGCCTTCATGATATATCGGGAGGGTCAATGGCGAAAGGCCGGTCTCCAAAGGCGTATCCGCCAGGAGTGGGCGCCGCTCTCCCGGATCTCCCCCTATGCGATTAAGGCGGTCATCATCGCCGAGGACGATAAGTTCTGGTCCCATGAGGGGTTCGATTTCGGGGCGATCCAGAAGGCGATTGAGAAGGACCTGCAGAAGAGGCGCTTCAAGGCGGGGGGGAGCACGATCAGCCAGCAACTCGTGAAGAATCTCTACCTCACCCCCGCGAAAAACCCCGTCCGGAAACTGAAGGAGGCGGTAGTCACCTGGCGCCTGGAGCGGAGCCTCTCCAAGCGGCGGATCATCGAGCTCTACCTGAACGTTGCGGAGTGGGGGGAGGGGATCTTCGGGATCGAGGCGGCTGCCCGCCATTACTTCGGGAAAGGCGCCGATGCCCTGACGGCGCGCGAGGCGGCCGCGCTCGCCGTGGTTCTGCCTGCCCCGCTGCGCTACCACCCCGTGGAGGGAGGCCGGTATGTGGAGAGCCGGACGGAGGCGGTTTACCGGATCATGGTCCGCAGGGGAATCGTCATCCCGGAATACGAAGAGTTGCTCAACGAACCGCCCGGAACCAGGACGCCGCCGCAGACGACGGGTGATGCCGGGAAGTCGGATGTCCCGGAGGGTACGGATGGCCGAGCCATCGGGATGGAAACGCCGCCGGAGGTTGGCGGCGCTGAAGGAGAAAAAGGACGACAGCCCCCTGCGGATTGAGCGCGATCACAGAAAAGGATGAGATCAACTTTTTTATCCCTTTTCCGGGTCGATCTTTATCCGCAGGGCCTTCTTTCCCGCCTGGAGATGTTTCGCCTCCAGGGTCTTCTCCTGCGCCCGGCGTGAACGCCGCCTTTTTTGACGTCGGATCTTTTCGACGCGCATCCGTTCGGCGCTGACGAGCCCCGTCCGGAGCCTCTCGATCCGGTCGAGGAGAAGGCGGCGGGCGAGAAAGCGGTTCAGCGCCTGGGAACGCTCCTGCTGGCATTTCACGGCGAGGCCCGTCGGCAGGTGGACGAGATAAACGCACGAGGAGGTCTTGTTGACCTTCTGCCCCCCGGGACCGGAGGAACGGATGAAGGTTTCGCGGAAATCCTCCTCCCGCACGCCGAGGCGCTCCATCCGTTCCCGGAGCGCCGTATCTTTTTCCTGAGAGATGGTCATGACTTCAAGGGTTGGGGGCATCACGGAAGGCGATACGACTCAGAGGGAATAGATCTCATCCTCGATCAGATGGATCCAGTTCCGCCGGAGCACCTCCCGCGCCTCGTCGATCTTGTCAACGCCGAGAATGACAATCGTCTCCTCGCCGATCCGGTTGATCGTCGTATAGAGATAGAGGATGTTAAGCTCCGCGTCGGACAGGGGTTTCAGGATTGCGTTCATCCCGCCGGGATGGAGCGGCACCTCCGCGGCGAGGACCGGAGTGACCTCGTAATTGAACCCGAAGCTCTCCAGGACCGCCGCCGCCCGCTCCGGGTTGTTGACGACCATCCGCACCGTGCTGTTTTCCTCAGCGCTGGCGGCGAGCAGGGCCTTCGCCGTGATGTCTTCCTTGTCCAGGATATTCGTCAGCCGGGAAAGGGTACCCGGCACGTTGCCCAGCAGGACGGAGATTTGCTTGACTGCCATGTTCGATTGACTCCTCCAATAGGATCGCTTCCATGTATTATTCGGCTTTTTCCAGAAATTCATACCCGGCCGCAAAGGCCCTGCGGTTGATCTCGATAACCGATTTCTTCTTGCTTCCCATCACCGTCTCCATGCCGCGCAGATAGATGTCGGGCGGCACGAGGCCGGTGATTTTCAGGAAAGCGCCCATCATCACCGTGTTGGCCGTACGCGGGTTCCCCAACTTTTCAGCCATCTCCGAGGAGGGGATCTTGAAGACCCGGACATCGCGTCGTGAGGGTTCGACGGCGATGATGGAGGAATTCAGGAAAAGGGCGCCGCCGGGCGCCACACGGTTCTGAAACGTATACAGGGAAGGGGTGTTGAGCGCGACGATGTGATCCGGCGCCGAGGCGATGGGGGAGGCGATCTCGTCGTCCGACACGGCAACCGTGCAGTTGGCCGTTCCGCCCCGGACCTCCGCCCCGTAGGAAGGGAGATAGGTGACGTGATAACCGGCGTTCATCGCGCCGTGGGCCAGGGTATAGCCCATCATGAGCACCCCCTGACCGCCGAAGCCGCATAATATGGTCTTAACCAGCATGACGTTTGTCCCCCTTCTTCTGTTCGTCACCCGCTTCCGCCGGGAGATCCTTGATGACGCCAAGGGGGAACGGTTTGCACATCACCTCATCAATCCACCGACAAGATTCGATCGGCGTCATCTTCCAGTTCGTCGGACAGGGGGAGAGGATCTCGACGAGGGAAAAGCCGTGGCCGTCGATCTGATACTGGAAGGCCTTGCGGATGGCCTTCCGGGTTTTGAGGATGTTGGCCGGGGAGTTGACGGCGCACCGTTCGATGTAGGCCGTCCCGGGCAGCAGGGAGAAGATCTCGGAGACTTTGATGGGATAGCCGTCCAGAACATTGTTTCTTCCCATCGGCGAGGTCGTCGTCTTCTGGCCCATAATGGAAGTCGGGGCCATCTGGCCGCCGGTCATGCCGTACACGGCGTTGTTCATGAAGACGACGGTGATGTTTTCCCCCCGGTTGGCCGCATGAAAACTCTCCGCGATGCCGATGGCGGCGAGATCGCCGTCCCCCTGGTAGGAAAATACGACACGGTCCGGCAGGACCCGCTTGATTCCGGTTGCCATGGCCGGTCCCCGGCCGTGCTGCGCTTCGATCATGTCGATATCGAAATAATTGTAGGCCAATACGGCGCATCCCGCCGGCGGGACGCCGATCGTGATGCCCCGGATGCCCAGTTCATCGATCACCTCGGCGATCAGGCGATGGGCGATGCTGTGACCACATCCCGCACAATAGTGAAAGATGTTGTTCTTCATGCTTTGCGGTCTGCCAAAAACCTTTTTCATCATTCAAATCCCTGGTTGCTTCCGTCGTTGCCGTCCTTACTGGAACGGCGAATGACTAATAATAATCGGTGAGTCCTTCCTTACGGTCATACTTGCGCAGGACGACGTTCGCCAGCTCCACGGGGGTCGGCACCACACCGCCGGGGCGGCCGTGGAAACCGATCCGGGCGCGCCCCTGGAGGGCCAGCCGAACATCCTCCACCATCTGACCGGTGCTCATCTCAAAAACGAGAAAGTTTTCAATTTTTTTTGCGAGATCCCGAAGTTCGTTCGTCGGGAAGGGCCAGAGGGTGATGGGGCGGAAAAGCCCAATCCGCAGGCCCGTTTCTCGCAGCCGCTTGATGGCGCCTTTGGCGATCCGGGCGCCCGTCCCGTAGGCAACGAGGATCAGTTCCGCGTCTTCGGTTTTATACTGTTCATGGCGGGTTTCTTTCCCGGAGATGACCTGATACTTCCGGTCGAGCGTCCAGTTGTGCTCTTCCATGTCCAGCGGGTCAAGGATCAGCCCCCGGATGATCTTGCTCTTGCCCGTTCCCGCGCCTTTCATGACGTAGCTTTCCGGATAGATCCTCGGCTTCGCCGCCTTGAAGACCACCGGCTCCATCATCTGTCCCATCATGCCGTCAGCGAGGATCATGACCGGCGTCCGGTATTCGTCGGCCAAATCGAAGGCGTCCATCGTCAGGTCGGCCAGCTCCTGCGCCGTGGCCGGGCCGAAGACAATGGTTCGATAGTCCCCGTGGCCGCCGCCTCGGGTCGCCTGAAAATAATCGCCCTGGGAGGGACAGATGTTGCCCAGCCCCGGACCGCCCCGCATCATGTTGACGATCACGGCGGGGAGCTCGCAGGCCGCCAGCGAGGAGATCCCCTCCTGCTTGAGCGAAATCCCCGGGCTCGACGAAGAGGTCATGGAGCGCGCGCCGGCGGCGCTCGCCCCGGCCACCATATGGATGGCCGCGATCTCGCTTTCCGACTGGATGAAAACGCCTCCCGCAACCTTCCTCAGGTTCTCCGCCATGTATTCCGGGAGCTCGTTCTGCGGGGTGATGGGATAGCCCGCGTAAAAGCGGCATCCCGCCCGGATGGCGGCCTCTCCGATGACCTTGTTTCCCTGCATCAGCACTTTATTCACGGTAAACCTCGATAGCGATATCCGGGCAGGCGATCGCGCACAGGGTGCAACCGGTGCATTCGTCCCCCTCTTCCTTGAAACAGACCGGCCGATAGCCCCGGGAATTGTATGCGTTTGAGGGGGTGATCAACCCCTTTTTGCATGCGTGAATGCAGAGATGGCACTCCTTGCACAGCTCCCTGTCGATGATGATATGTCCTTTCAACGCTCCTGTCTCCTAAAAAAACTGCGGCCGATCTCTCCGATTGGGAACTTTTCGCCTGATTCCGGGGACAGATTCCAAATCTGTCCCCGGAATCAGGCTCTACCATTCCCCCGACGCCATGGATAAAAATAAGAGGCGCGTCCCGCGCACGAGCGCACTCTCTGGCGCATCCGCGGGGGAATGTCAAGGAAAAATCAAACAAGCGCCTGAGCTCATCCGGTGTGGGGCGTATCCGGATCAGAGTTTAGTGATCTGAAATCCTTCCACCTTGATTGCCACGGAGCGCTGGAGAAGTTCAATCGAGATTACAAAGAGTTCCTTGTCATAATCCGTATCGAGGACCAGACCTTCAACCCCCTTGAAGGGACCGTCGATGATCCGGGCCGGTTCCCCGACCTTCGGGTACTGGAGTTGCTGCACCTCCACCCTCGAATCGACGATCCGCCGGATGGCATTGATCTTGTCGTCGGGGACCGCAATCGGTTCCGCGCTTCTGGGCTTCCCGAGGATGCGTACGACGCCGAACGTCTTCAGGACGTCCACCTTGATTTCATTGTTCAAAATGGGGAGCTCAACGAAAAGATACCCCGGAAACATCGGGATCATGATTTTCTTCCGCCGGTCTTTCCGCTTGCTCCACACCTCCATTTTGGGTAGAAAGGCGTGAAAGGATTTTTGCAGAAGGCCGAGGCAGGCCCGGTCTTCGTGACGGCTTCGCGTATGGACGGCATACCAGGGCATCGATTTTCCTTTTGGCGTGGGGCGGCAAGCACCGTTGAATTGCCCGTGACCTTTGCGGTACGGCCATGCCCGCGAAAGCCGGAAGCCTGTTGCATCGGCGGCTTCACGGGATTCTGCTTTCGCGGCAGCGACGAAGGGGCGAATTTCCACGGGTATTCATCCGCTTTTCCCGCGATTCCGCCTGTTGTCTATTACAGGAATTGCCATTTTTCAAGGGTTAAAACGCAATGGTCTTGAAGATCAACGGCTTGACACTTGCCCTCGGCGAGCGGGAGGGTCTGCTGACCGTCCGGGTCGCCTCCCTTCTCGGCCTTCCCGATGGGGCGATCGCCGATATCCGGGTGATCCGGCGGTCGATCGATGCGCGGCGCACCCGTCCGCCCCGCTTTGTCTATCTGCTCGCTGTCCGCCTAACGGACGGTGTGGATTGGCGGTCGGCTCCGGAACGGGAGCGGGCGGGGATCAGCGTGACCGAGGAGGTGGATAAACCGGATGAATCCCGGGGAGCGTCCAGCGGCTCTGCTGTTTTCGAGCGAAGGCCGGTCGTGGCCGGCTGTGGGCCGGCGGGGCTTTTTGCCGCCCTGACCCTTGCCGAAAAGGGGGTTTCCGTCCTTCTGCTGGAGCGGGGCAGGGCCGTTCCGGAGAGGCTTGCCGATGTCCGCGCCTTCTGGGAGCAGGGGATCCTGAATCCCGAAAGCCACGTCCACTTCGGCGAGGGCGGGGCGGGAACCTTTTCCGACGGCAAGCTGACCAGCCGCGTCAAAAACCCCTTCACCTCCCGGGTCAAGCGGGTTCTTGTGGATATGGGGGCGCCGGCGGACATCCTCGTGGACGCCCGTCCTCACATTGGAACGGACCGCCTGCGGGAGGTTGTCGTCAATCTCCGGAAGCGGCTGATCGGTTTGGGCGGCGAGGTCCGTTTCGGCGCGTGCGTGACCGACTTTCGGATCCATAAGGGGGGTCTTGTCGGTATTGTCGTTAACAATTCCGAAGAGATCCGGACGGACCATCTCGTTCTCGCAATCGGTCAGTCCGCCGCCGATACCTACTGGAAACTGGCGGAGAGGGGGGTTGCGCTGGCGCCCAAACCGTTTGCGATCGGTCTTCGTGTCGAACATCCCCAGGAACTGATCAATCGGATCCAGTACGGACGATGGGCGGGCCATCCGGACCTGCCCCCCGCGGATTATTTCCTCACGGCGAAGGTCAAGGCGCTGAACCGCTCCTGCTATTCCTTCTGCATGTGTCCCGGCGGCCAGGTGATCGGGTGCAGTGCGGAGGCCGGCGGCGTGATCACGAACGGAATGAGCCGTCTCCGGCGGGAGAGCCCCTGGGCGAACAGTGCGGTGGTTGTCAATGTCCGGACCGAGGACCTTGGGGGAGAAGGACCGCTCGCGGGATTGGCCTTCCGCCGGCATTGGGAGGAGATTGCCTTTCTGGCGGGAGGCTCGGATTACTGCGCGCCGGCTGAGCGGCTGACCGATTTCCTGTCGGGGAAAAATCATTCGCCGATCGGGAGGTGCAGTTTCCTGCCGGGTGTCAAGGGGGCAGAGCTGCGGGACGTTCTTCCTCCCTTTGTCGTGGAGGGGCTGAAACGGGGGTTCGCCGAATTCGAACGGAAGATGCCCGGATTCATCACCGAAGAGGCGATTTTGATCGGCGTGGAGACCCGGACCTCTTCGCCGGTCCGGATCACCCGGGGCGAGGACGGGCAGAGCATAAACCTGACGGGACTCTATCCCTGCGGGGAGGGGGCCGGTTACGCCGGCGGGATCATCAGCTCCGCCCTCGACGGGATCCGGGCGGCGGAGCGGCTGATTTTATCTTTGGGTGGCCAAGCCGGGCGTCGAGGATGAGATCGGCGCCGCAGCAGGCGACCCGCTGGAAGGAAAAACCGAGGGCGTCGTCCATCCGCCGGATGCCCAGGTCGCCGACGGCGTTGACCCCAACGCCTACGATCTTCGGGGCGAGGACGATCAGCAGGCGGTCGACGAGGTTTTCCTTCAGAAATGCGGTGGCCACGGCGGCGCCGCCTTCGACCAGAACGGAAGAGATCTCCCGCTTTCCCAGAACGGCCAGGAGTTGGCGGAGATTGACGCGTCCCGCCGGATCCTCCCCGATCTCCAGGACCTCGACTCCCTTCTTCTCTAAAAGACGCCGACTCGCCGCAGGTGCGCGGCGGGTCGCAACCGCGATCGTCCGTTTTCCGTCTGAAAAAATGGTCGCATCCGGCGGAAGTCTGAGAACGGAATCGACGACGATCCGCAGCGGATTCCGGCCCCGGACGAGGCGGCAGGTCAGCTCCGGATTGTCCATCCGGACCGTGTCGGCGCCTACGAGGATCGCATCGTGGACCGCCCGCAAACGGTGGGCGAAGCGGAGCGATGGGGGCGAGCTGATCCAGCGCGAGTCGCCCGAGGCGGCGGCAATTCGGCCGTCGAGGGTCTGGGCGAACTTGAGGGTGACATAGGGAAGGCCGGTCCGGATGTATTTGAAAAAGATCCGGTTGCTCTCCCGACAGGTCTCTTCGAGGATGCCGACCTCCGTTTCGATGCCGCTCTGCCGGAGGGCCTCGATGCCCCTCCCGGAGACGAGGGGGTTGGGATCGACGACGCCGACGACCACACGGCCGGGGCGTTGCGCGATCAGGGCCTCCACGCACGGGGGGGTCCGGCCATGATGGCTGCACGGTTCCAGCGTGATGTAGAAGGTCGCCCCCGCGACGGTTTCCGTTGCGTCTCGGATGGCGTTGATCTCCGCGTGGTTTTCACCGCAGCAGCGATGCCAGCCTTCGCCGATGATCCGGCCCTCCCGGACGATCACGGCGCCGACCAGCGGATTCGGGCTGACGCGTCCTTCTCCCTTCCGGGCCAGCATGAGGGCCCGGCGCATGAACTTCTCATCGGTCGAACGGATTTTTCCCTCTGCCATGATTTTCCTCTCCCGGTTTGCTGTCGGTCTTTTATAACATGACTATGGAGGATGTAAACGGTTTTTCGTTGTGCTCCCTTTTGAAAATGTGCTATGGGTGCGCCATCCATCCACGGGGCTGAAAGGAGAATTGCATGAAAGGCGTCGTTCTGGCGGGAGGTCTGGGGACGCGGATGTATCCGCTGACCAAGGTGACCAACAAGCATCTCTTGCCGATTTACAACAAGCCGATGATCTATTACCCCATCCGGACGCTGGTAAACGCCGGGATCGACGAGATACTCATCGTCACCGGCGGGAACAGCGCCGGGGATTTTCTCCGCCTGCTCGGAAACGGGAGAGAGTTCGGCCTCCGGCATATCAACTACGCCTACCAGGAGGGAGAGGGGGGAATCGCCGCCGCGCTCAGCCTTGCGGAGTACTTCGTTGACAACGACAAACTCGTCGTTATCCTCGGAGACAACATCATCGAGGGAAACATCCGCGGCGCCGTGGCGTCGTTCCAAGCGCAGAAGGAGGGCGCCCGCATCCTGCTGAAGGAGGTTTCCGACCCCCAGCGTTTCGGCGTGCCGCTCTTCGAGGGGGAGAAGATCGTCCGGATCGATGAAAAACCGCTCGCCCCCGCCTCCAACTATGCGGTGATCGGGATCTACATGTACGACAGCCGGGTCTTCGATTTCATCAAGACTCTGAAGCCCTCGGAACGGGGGGAGTTGGAGATCACCGACGTCAACAATTTCTACATCCGGGAGGGAAAGATCGCCTGGGACGTCCTGGAGGGGTGGTGGACCGACGCGGGGACCTTCGATTCCCTCCAGTACGCCAGTAACATGGTGGCCAAAACCGGGGCGAACAAGGTAAATGCTGAGTGCTGAGCACCCAGTCCTCAGCACTCAGCACTTAGCACTATTTTTACACTCAGCACTATTTTTAGAGGGGAAAAAGATGATCGACGGGGTGATGGTCAAGAAGCTGAAGGTTATTTCCGACGAACGGGGCCGGCTGATGGAGATCCTGCGCGCCGACGACGAGATGTTCCAGGGCTTCGGACAGGTCTATATGACGACCGCCTATCCGGGGGTGGTCAAGGGGTGGCACTACCACAAACGGCAGTCCGACAACATGGCGGTCGTCCAGGGGATGATGAAGATCGTGCTGTACGACGGCCGGGAGGACTCCCCGACCCGAGGCGAGGTCAATGAGTTCTGCGCCGGGGTCCACAACCCGATCCTCGTCCATATCCCCCCCTTCGTCTATCACGGCTTCAAGTGCATTTCCACGGAAGAGGCGATCGTTGTCAATACCCCGACGGAGCCATACAGTTACCGGGAACCGGATGAATTCCGGGTTCATCCCCATGAAAATGATATCCCCTACGACTGGGGGCGAAAGGACGGCTAAATACTAAGTGCTGAGTGCTCAGCACTTAGCACTTTTTTTACACTCAGCACTATTTTTAAAGGTGAATCGACATGTTTTCAACGGTGTGGCTGGCGGTCTTCATTACCTTGGCGGGCGCCGCCGTGGGGAGTTTCCTCAACGTCTGCATCGGCCGCATTCCGGAGGGCCTCTCGATCGTTACCCCCCCCTCCCGCTGCCCGCAATGCGGCCATCCGATCCGCTTTTACGATAACATCCCGGTCATCAGTTTTCTGCTGCTCGGGGGAAAATGCCGGGACTGCCGGGGGAAAATCTCCTTCCGCTATCCGCTGATCGAGCTCTTGACGGCGCTCTTCGCCTGGTTCCTCTTCCGGCGTTTCGGCCTAACGCCCGCCTTTCCCGCCGTCTTCGTTTTCATCTGCGCGCTCATCGTCATCAGCGTTATCGATTTCGATCACCAGATCATCCCCCACGTGCTTACCCTGAGTGGGATTCCGGTCTTCGCGGTTCTGGCCGTTTGGTTCATGGGGCTTACGGTCATCGACGCCTTTCTCGGCGTCATGATCGGCGCCGGCATCCTCTATTTCGTGGCCGTTTACTATGAGGCGTTGACGGGGAGGGAAGGGATGGGAGGCGGGGATGTCAACCTGCTCGCCATGCTGGGTGCGTTTCTGGGCTGGAAATCGCTTCTCTTCGTCCTCCTCGTCAGTTCGCTTCTCGGGGCCGTCGTCGGGCTTGCGTTCATCCTGTTCAAGGGCAAGGACATGAAGTATGCGGTTCCGTTCGGCCCTTTCCTCTGTCTGGCGGCCGTCGTCTACCTCTTCTTCGGAGGCGACCTGATCGCGCTTTTCCTCTCCCCGCGGATTTGAAAAACAGGGCCCATCTCCTCCCTCTGTGCGGCGAATGTGAAGAAAATCATAAAGAAAGTGTGATGAAGTTCACTTTGGCATCAGGTTTTCTGTTGACATTGCGCCGGGATATCCCTTATGATGCCCACAAGGGCTGGTTTCTTTATGAAAATATTTAATAAAACGGGTTTTTCATTGATCGAGCTGATGATCGTTCTGGCGATCATGGGGATCGTGTCGGCGATCGCTGCGCCGAATTTCATGAATTATATGGCAGAGAGAAGGCTCAACGGCGCGGCCCGGATGGTGATGTCGGATCTGATGGCGGCCAGACAGAAGGCGGTAACCCAGAACAACAAATTCAGGGTCATTTTTGATGCCAATCGCCACGGATATACCATCCTCGACGACGACAACGGCAACGGCGCGACGGACACCGGGGAGGCGACTGAGCTCCGGGACATCTGGAACGACTATTTCGACGTCACGTTGAGCGATCCGGACAATTCCGCGAGTCCCCCGACGACTCCCATCTTTTACCCGCGAGGGACGGCCTGGGGTACAACCGTAACCCTGACCAGCTCGCGAACCGGGGTCTCGAAATACGTGAAGGTGGCGTCGACCGGTCGCGTGAAGATCGACGATACCCCATAACCCATGGATTCCATGGCAGACAGAGGCGTTGGAATGAAAAGGATCATGTTCAAGGATGAAAACCGCGGCGGCTTTACGCTGATCGAGGTCCTGATCGCCATCTTTCTGCTCGTCATCGCCCTGGTGGGGTTGGCCTCCGTGACCGTCTCGGTGATCAAGGGAAACGACTTGAGTAAAATGTTGACCACGGCGACGACGCGGGCCAAGGATATGATGGAGGAGATCAAGCATGCGGGGGCGACCGCGACCGGTTATGATGCCCTTGCCTCCGGGAGCGATACGGTGGAAACCCTCTATACGCGGCAGTGGACGGTGGGGGCCGTCGGGGCAGCCGCCCCGGAAAACGACACGACTCAAATGAAGAAAATCACGGTAACGGTGACCTGGACCTGGAACGGACAGAGCCACAATGTGACGCTCAACACCATTGTTTCGAGGCCGAGTTCGTGAAAGCGGTGATGACCACATGGCATATCCTGTGATGGGAAAAATGAAAATTCCCGGTCGTGGCGGGGAACTGGAGCGGTTTCCCGGGGGAATTTTAGCACGACGGTGGAGGGCCTGCGGCTTCACACTGATCGAACTGCTCATCTCCCTGGCCATCGGGATGGTCGTTCTCGGGGCGATGTACACCGTTTTTACGATCCAGAACAGACAGTTCACCAACCAGGAACAGATCGCCGAAATGCAGCAGATCGCAAGAACCTCGATGGATCAGATGGTCCAGGAGATCGCAATGGCGGGTTTCGATCCGAATCGAGGCGCCACCGCCATAGCGGGGTTAACGGCCATCTCCGCGACCTCTCTCACGTTTACCGCGGACCTTGACGAGAATGGCGTAACGACGGACACCAACGAGAACGTCACCTACGCCTTTGACAGCGCCAATTACCGGATCACGCGCAATACGGGCGGCGGCGCACAGCCCTTTGCCGAGAACATCGAAGATCTCACGTTTACCTATTATGACGCCGGCGGCGCAGAGACGGCGACGATCGCCTCCATCCGCCGGATCAAGATCAGCATCCGGGCGAGGACGGCAAGACCCGATTCCCTTTATACGTCCAACAACGGCTACCGGACTTACACACTGACGTCCTATGTGACGCCGAGGAATCTCCCGCTGGGATAATTCCGTTGACGTTTACGGAAGAGATTTGAGAATCAACAGGCGATGGTGTTTCATGAAACAGAAAAAGGCGGAGAAAAAGATTGGAAATGAGAAGGGGATCGTCCTTGTCGTGGCACTCCTCCTGATTGCCGTGCTTGTGCTCCTCGGATCGACCGCGATCATGACGACGACGACGGACATGAAGATCGCCGGCAACTATCGGGAGGGCGTCAAGGCGCTCTATGACTCCGAAGCCGGGCTCCACTATGCGATAGGGCTTCTGAAGGCCGGGACGTTGACGCTGCCGGCCAGCGGGACGACAACGCCGACCATCACCGTCCCCTCCGGTTTTTCCTTCAGCAACATCACGCTTACAAACATCAGTTCCTCTCGGTATCGGCTCTCCGCAAAGGGCAACGCCGCGAACGGCGCCGGGAAGACCGTCGAGACGATCTTTACAATGGCCTCGTCCGTCCCCCCCGTAACAGACGGCGCGGTGGCCATGTATGGGAATAATCCGACATTTTCAAATGGGGGGTCGGGCGATATCCGCGGGACGGATTGGAACGTGCCGGCCAATTTTAATTGTACCGGCAGTTCATGCAGACCCTCAACAGCCGGACCTGCTACGGCCGTAGCCGGAGTCTATTCGGCGGAAACGGCCGCCCAGGGGGCCAGTGTCTCCGGTAGCGGGATAGTCGGCAATTCTGCATATGGCAGCCCCAACTGGAGACAGGGGGGTGGAACGAACGCAGAACAGACATGGTTGAATTTTGTCAATAACATCGTCAATAACAATCTTGCCGTCGCCACTCAGGGAACGAGAACCGCTCCGACCATCAACGTCGTGACTTCCGGTCAGACCTTTAACGGCAACAGCCACGGCGCAGGCATCCTGATTGTCCTCGACGGAGGCGCCTGTAGATGGACGGGCACCGCCACCTTTGAGGGTCTGATTATTCTGGTCGGCGGCAATTCAACTTTCTCCGCGGGAACCTTCAACCTCTATGGCTCTGTCATTACGATCGGTCATGACAGCGGCAAGACTTTCAATACGACGGGGAATACCGGCCTCAATTTCAGCAGCCAGGCCCTGGCCAATCTGGCCAACATCGGCTCGCTCCAAACGGTCCGCCTCACCTCATGGAAAGACACCTCCCTCGAGTAAGGAGCGATCATCAAATTTCTTGACTTCAAATCCGGATGAAGATAGGGTAGCGCCCGAACTGCAACGGGAAACGCCTGCTCAGGGAGTGAAAGGATCATGGGGACGGAGAAGAGATATTGCTCGATCTGTGCATGGCGCGAGAATTGCCAGAAGCGGTATAGCATTACGACCGACGCATCGGGCTGCGTCCGCTGTCCCGATTATTCACGCGACATCTCCATCAAGGAAAAGGATATCGACGCTGCGGAAAGGGCATGCCGGGAGAGCTGACCCGGCGTGATCTCCCTCTGTGAAGCACAGCGCTGTCGATTGTCAGGTGAAACCCTCATGACGGCCTGCCGTCACAACGGGGGATGAAAATCTCCCCTAACCCCTCTTTGCCAAAGAGGGGAATCATCAAGTCCCCCTCTAAAAAAGGGGGATAGAGGGGGATTTGAGGCGCATTTTCGAGTGAAAGGCGGGGCCGGGCAGCCGGCGGTTCAGGGTGGCCCGTAACTTTAGAAGGCGACGCGCTTTGGGCGGGGCGGCTTCTGGTGATGGGATAAGGCGACGGGTTGGCCTTGCGGCCAACTTTTTTCATATGTTAGGAATGGTCCGGCATGAAACAGGCATTGGTAAAGCTTCTTGAAAAGTCGATTCAATCGGGCATGGAGGCGCGGCGCCTGCCTCTGGTGGCGTCCCCCCGGATCGAAGTGGAGCTGACGAAGGATCCCGGCCACGGCGATTACGCCTCCAACATCGCGATGATCCTCGCCTCCCAGGTGAAAAAGAATCCCCGTGAGATCGCGAAGATCCTTTTGGAAGGGATTTCGGATCGCGATGGGGTGCTGGATAAGGTGGAGATCGCCGGTCCCGGCTTTCTGAACTTTTTTGTCCGGGAGGGGGGATTGACCACGCTCCTCGATGCCGTCCTGCGGCAGGGGAATCGCTACGGATCGTCGGATCTGGGAAAAGGACGGCGGGTCCATGTGGAGTTCGTCAGCGCCAACCCCACGGGGCCGCTCCATATCGGCCATGCGCGCGGGGCCGTCGTGGGCGACGTCGTGGCGAACATCCTTGCGGCCGTCGGCTATCAGGTTTTCCGGGAGTATTACATCAACGATGCGGGAAACCAGATGAACAACCTGGGAAAATCGGTTCTGCTGCGCTATCGGGAGCTGCTGGGCGAGACGGCGGAGTTTCCCGAAGGCTGCTACCGGGGGGATTACATCCGCGACCTGGCCTCGGAACTGCTCAAACGGGACGGGGAGAGACATCTGGGTGAGGACGCGGCCAAGGTCGCTCCGCTTTTCACCGATTATGCCGCGGGCGCCATCCTGGAAGGAATCAAAGAGGACCTGCGGACCTTCGGCGTCGTGTTCGACCTCTACTTCAGCGAAAGGGAGCTCTACCGGGACGAAGGCGTCGAAAAGCTCCTCCGGGATCTGGAAGAGAAGGGTTTCATCTATCGGGAAGGCGAGGCACGCTGGTTCCGGACCACCGCCTTCGGGGACGAGAAGGACCGGGTCGTCGTCCGGCAAAACGGGGCCCCGACCTATTTCGCCGCCGACATCGCCTACCACCGGAACAAGTTCCTGCGGGGTTTCGAGACGGTGATCGACATCTGGGGCGCCGACCATCACGGGTACATCCCCCGGATGTCCGCCGCGGTACAGGCGCTTGGGCATGAGAAGGAGGCCCTGAAGATCATCCTGGTGCAGCTCGTCAATCTCCTCCGGGACGGCAAACCGGCGGCCATGTCCACCCGCTCCGGGGAGTTCGTCACCCTTCGCGAGGTGGTCGATGAGGTGGGGAGGGATGCGGCGCGCTACAACTTCCTGATGCGGCGTTCCGACAGCCACCTCGATTTCGATCTGGAACTGGCAAAGAGGCAGTCGAACGAAAATCCCGTCTATTACGTCCAGTACGCCCATGCCCGGATCTGCAGCATCCTCCGGATGGCGGCCGAACGGGGGATTGCGGCGCCGGCGGCCGGCGAGGCGGATGCCTCGCTTCTGCGGCTGCCGGAGGAGACCGACCTCATCAAGGCGATCACCCGCTTCCCCGAGGTGGTGGAAGGGGCGGCGCGGACGCTGGAGCCCCACCGCCTGACCTTCTACCTGAACGATCTGGCGGCCATTTTTCACAGTTATTACAACCGAAACAAAGTCATATCCGAAGACGGCGCCCTGACCGGCGCGCGGTTGTTTTTGGTCAGGTCCGTCCTCACGGTTCTGAAGAATGCGTTGAAAATGCTGGGGGTCTCCACACCGGAGAAAATGTAGCGGGATAACAATGGCGGCGAAAAATAGGCGCACGTTCGAACTCAGGCTGGGCAAACTGGGGCTGATCCTGTTTATCGGCGGGATCTCCATTCTGCTCTTTTCGATGTTCCTGTTAGGGATCCTTGTCGGCAAGCAGATGGAGGCCTATCCGGAGAGGTATTCCGCCGGCATGGGAGAGATGATTTATGATCGCCTGTTTGCGTCCGCGCCACAGGGGGGGAGGGTGCCGCCGTCGGCTGAATCGGGCGCAAAGAGCGAACCTGCCGGCGGAGAAGAGACCTTCGGCCTGACGTTTTATGACACCTTGGCAGGGAAAAAAGGGGGAACGCCGACGGGTAAAACGGATGGCGCTGTGAAGGATATGCCGCCGGAGAGCTCCACGCCACCCCCCGCTTTGACGGGGAAACCCGCGATGCCGGCGCCGTCGGCTCCATTCGCCGGCGGGACGATCGGAAATACCAATCTCCCGGTTCCCGGCAGGGAAGGGGACGGGAAGAAGACAAACCCGCTGCCGGAAAAGCGAGCGGCCATGGAGTCCGGGGCAAAGGTTTTGGCGGCCATGCCGGCCGGAGGAGTACCGACGGATGGGGGGGCAACCCCGGAGAAGGGGCGTTTTGAGGTTCAGGTGGCCGCTTACCAGGAGAGCCGAAAAGCGGAAAAGATGAGGGAGAAATTGAGCCCCCTGGGTTTTACCTCGCGGGTCGTGATGAAGGAGCTCCCCGGCAAGGGGACGTGGTTTCGCGTGATCGTCGGTGGTTTTGAAAACCGGGAAAAGGCGAAGGCGGCAGCCGATCAGATTGCCGGAAAAATCCGCGGTGTGAAGTGCGTGATCCGCTCCTCACCCCCACCCCGGCCCTGAAGGGGAGGGAAAATGCTGGGTTTCTCCCCCTTCAAAGGGGAGGCGGGAGGGGGATGGGATTATCTGACGGAGTAGGATGAGAATAGGATTGGATAATCAACAGGGGACGGGTCCGTTATGAGAGCGAAACGTGTTTGAGAATCTTACCGATAAACTGGACGGCATCTTCCGGAAGCTGAAGGGGCGCGGACGTCTGGACGAGGAGAATATCCAGTCGGCCCTGAGGGAGATCCGCATGGCCCTGCTCGAGGCCGATGTGAATTTCCGGGTCGTGCGGGATTTCATCGACGAGATCCGGCAGCGGGCCGTCGGGCAGGAGGTCATAGAGAGCATCACCCCCGGACAGCAGGTGGTCAAGATCGTCCATGACCGACTGGTTGAACTGATGGGCGGGGTGAGCAGCCAGTTGAAATTCGGCAGCCGCATCCCGGCGCCGATCATGCTGGCCGGTCTTCAGGGTTGCGGAAAGACGACGACCGCGGTTAAGCTGGCGCGCCTGGTCGCCGCCCAGGGCAAAAAGGTTTACCTGGTCTCCGCGGACGTTTACCGGCCCGCCGCGATGGAACAGTTGAAGATTCTGGGTCGGCAGATCGGGGCCGGAATCTTCGATGCCGCCGGTTCGCAGGATCCGGTCGCGATCTGCGTGCAGGCCATGGAAGAGGCCAGACGGAACGGTTATGAGGTGATCATCATCGATACCGCGGGGCGGCTCGCCATCGATGCGGCGATGATGGATGAGCTCAAAAGAATCAAGACGTTGATCCATCCCGCGGAGATCCTCTTCGTGGCGGACGCGATGACGGGTCAGGATGCGGTGAATGTGGCGGGCCGCTTCGATGAACTCCTGGGGATCGACGGCGTGATCATGACGAAGATGGACGGGGATGCCCGCGGCGGCGCGGCCCTGTCGCTCAAGGCCGTCATCGGCAAACCGGTCAAGTTCATCGGCGTCGGCGAGAAGATCGAGGCCCTGGAGGTCTTTCATCCCGAACGCATGGCCTCCCGGATCCTCGGGATGGGCGATGTCCTGACCCTCGTGGAAAAGGCCCGGGGGGCGGTCGATGAACGGGAGGCGCGGGCGTTCGAGCAGAAGATCCGGAAGAATGAATTTACCTTGGAAGACTTTCGAAGCCAGTTGACCCAGATCCGGAAGATGGGGCCGCTCCAGGATATCCTCGGCATGATCCCGGGGATGAAAAAGATCAAGGCCCTCAAGGAGATGACGCCGGATGAGGGCGAGCTTGTACGGATCGGGGCGATTATCGATTCCATGACCCGCCGGGAACGGCAGAACCATCAGCTCATTGACGGCAGCCGGCGGAAGCGGATCGCGCGGGGCAGCGGGACGACCGTTCAGGACGTCAACCGTCTGCTGAAGAATTACAGCGAAATGCGAAAAATGATGAGGCGTATGACCCAGGGTGGGATAAAATCCCTGCGGAGGGGCAATTTCCCCTTTTAATGTGGAAGGAGATATGTTAGATGTTACAATCTGCAAAAAAAATTAAACTGGGGTATCCATTTGACTAAGCCAACCACTATATGTTGCGGTTCAACGATTTTGGGCCTCGGACATGTTTGACCATTTTCTTGTAGGGAAGGGGCTCGCCGAGCACGGAATTCTGGAGAAGTCTGAGAAAGAGCAGACCACGATGAGTTGAAGATCGCCGATTGAAACGGAAAACGAATTCGTCGAGATAGTACGCCAAATGTTCATGACTGGCGGCACCTTGGTGGGTACCCAAGAGCCAGCGTTTGAGGAGAGATACGGCAAGATGTGCGAGCTTCAAAGGTTTGTCTCCAACACAGGAATCTTTGCGCT
>MNZQ01000141.1:6305-6753 GCA_001873745.1 Syntrophaceae bacterium CG2_30_58_14 | reverse complement strand
CAAAATGTCCATCTGTGCCAACTCCAATGGTCGTGACGCCTCGAATCGCTGGGACGCTTCCTTCTCCTGTTTCTTCCGTATCCCACGGTAACCGTTGGCCTCCATGATCCGCTGCGCCGTCCTCGTCGATACCGTTACCCCCTGACGTCGTAGCTGATTCCTCACCTGGCTGGGTCCAAATCCAGGATAGCGTTCCCACGTATCAAGCACCCCCTTCTCCTGAACCTCCGTCACTTGCTTGATCCCGCGACCTCTGCTCTCCGGACAATAGGATAAAAAAGCATCCTTGCCCAATGCCTCCAAATTGTTCCGCCATCCATATACTGTCGTGTAATGAACCCCGGCTATCCGTGATGCCTCTCCAATCCCAACCTGTTCCGCGCTTTCCAAAATAACCAACTTCTGCTCTTGATTAAAATGGTGACCCTTTTCCATATCACTTCCTCCT
>MNZQ01000141.1:0-6298 GCA_001873745.1 Syntrophaceae bacterium CG2_30_58_14 | reverse complement strand
GGTGACCCTTTTCCATATCACTTCCTCCTTCCCATTTTTCGGAGAAAGTGTTACCCTTAATCAGTTCAATTTTTCTGGTTTCTTGGTAGCACATACACAAAATAGGTATCCGATAGCATTTGATCGGTCAGATAAGTCTCATGTACTCCCCGTCTTTCTTTTCAATCGGTATCGTTTGTCATTATGAGATGCATAACATGAAAGATCGATCCATGACAAATCCGGAACTGATCGAAGAAATATCCGCCTTAGAGGAGAGAATCAAGGATCTGGAACACTCGGAGTCAGAGCGCAAGCGGGCGGAGGAAGCGCTCTTGAAAAGTGAAGAGAAATTCAGGACAATTTTCAATGGGGCCAGCGATGGGATTCTGATCGCTGACATCGCAACCAAGAAATTTTTTCAGGGGAACAGCGCCATATGTTCCATGCTGGGGTATACAAAAGAGGAGATCGAAAGTCTTGCCATTTATGACATCCACCCCTCCAAGGATATCTCCCATGTTCTTGATGAGTTTGAAAAACAGGCCAGGGGGGAAAAATTGTTGCCGAAGATCTGCCGGTATTGAGAAAAGACGGGTCCATCTTCCATGCCGATATAAGTTCCGCCTCCGCGACCATTGGGGGGATACAATGTGTTGTTGGCATCTTCCGCGACATAACCGAATGTAAGAAAGCGGAGGAGGAGGATTTGACACAGGCGGCGCGGGAGTGGCAAAACACTTTCGACGCCACCAACGATGCCCTCTGGATTCTGGACCAAGACCAGCGGGTGCTGCGGTCGAACAAGACCGCGGAGCGGTTTTTTCATCGCCCATCCGCAGAGTTGATCGGCAAACACTGCTGGGAGATCGTCCACGGCACGAAGCAGCCGATCCCCGAATGTCCCATTCCCCATGTGCAAAAGAGCCTGCGCCGCGAGACCATGGAATTGCAGGCGGGTAAGCGTTGGTTTGACGTGATCGTGGATCCCATTCTGGATGGGGCCGGCCGGTATTCCGGCGCCGTTCATATCATCAGTGACATCACCAAACGCAAGAAGGCTGACGGCGAAATTCGGCAAAGCGAGGAGCATTTCTGGACCGTCTTCGACCGCTCAACCGTCGGCAAGTCTCTGACGGCGCCGGATGGGCAACTCCTGCAAGTCAACAAGGCGTTCGCCGACATGCTGGGCTATACGATCGAGGAGATCCAGCAGATCAATTTCGCCCAAATCACCCATCCGGACGACGTGGCGAAAGGTCGGGAATATATCCGCATCCTTCTGGCGGGCGAGCAGACCGTCTATCGGATGGAAAAGCGGTACATCCACAAAAACGGCGATATCGTCTGGGTTGACCTCAGCAGTACGCTGCTCAGCGATCAGCAGGGAACGCCGCTTTATCTCATTACCAGCATCGTGGATATCACCGATCGCAAGCGGACGGAAGAGGCCTTGCGGGAGAGCGAGGAGAGATTTCGTAGATTGGCGGATTCAACTTGGGAAGGGATCATTATTCATCGGGAAGGCATCATCCTGGATGCCAATGAATCGGCAGCAAAAATGAGTGGATACTCTACCGAAGAGATCATAGGCAAAAGCGTTCTTGAGTTTCTTGCGCCTGAATCGATAGAACCTGTGTTGCAGAAACTTAGGGAAAGTATCGATATGCCTCAAAGATACCTTGAGGCAACGGGGCTTAAAAAAGACAAAACCATCTTTCCTGTCGAACTGCTGGGGAGATCGATCCGATACAAAAATCTTGATGCGAGGGTCATAGCCATCAGGGATATTACCAAGCACAAACAGGCGGAGAAACAGCTCCAAAATACCCTCGAAAGCCTTAGGAAGGCCGTTGGCGCGACCGTACAGGTAATGGTATCCGCCGTAGAGACAAGAGATCCTTACACCGCCGGTCATCAGATCCGATCGGCGGATCTTTCCCGCGCCATCGCTGTGGAGATGGGATTGCCACAGGATAAAATCGACGCCATCCGTATGGCCGGTTGCATCCATGATATCGGGAAACTATCCATCCCCGCTGAAATATTGTCCAAGCCGACAAAACTGTCTGAAATCGAGTTTTCCCTGATTAAAGAACACGCCCGGCAGGGATTCGAACTGCTGAAGGATGTGGAATCCCCCTGGCCGCTGGCGGAAATCGTTCGCCAGCACCATGAACGGATGGATGGCTCCGGTTATCCGAGAAACCTTAAAGGGGAAGAAATTCTCATTGAGGCCCGTATCCTCACCGTTGCCGACGTGGTGGAAGCCATGGCCTCACACCGGCCCTATCGTCCTGGCTTGGGCATTGATGCAGCTCTTAATGAAATCGAGAAGAACAAAGGTATCTTTTATGACAATGCCGTCGCAGATGCCTGCCTCAGATTATTTAGGGAAAAAGGTTTTAAACTTGAAGGGACTTGATGATAAGCGGTAATGCTCACATCAATTGAAAATCGAACACCCTTGACTTGTAGGTGGCACCAATAACCAGCACCTGTCTTTTGGGATAAGTATTCCGGGTTGAACTCTGCTATAGAATCCAGCCGACCACCCCCATTGACTACAATAACCCCCATGACCGGGGCGGGCACAACGAAGCATGAAAATCCCCCCTTCCCCCCCTTTGGTAAAGGGGGGATGGGGGGATTTTCATATAAATTCGTTGTGGAAAGCGTCTTCTACAGCCCCTCTCAAAGACCAACCCATCAGCGTCGGCTGCATGGCTTCGAATCCATAGCGCCTTAAATGTGGCTGGATTCAAAAGACAATCGCGAACCGACAATGATCATCTGCGTTCTTTCCTCCCGGATTTGTAGCCAAAATGTTTGTAAACCGCCCGTCCGTATGCTATCATTATGATAGCAAGGAGGCATTCCATGGCAAACGTACTCATCCGCGATATCCCCGATGACGTTGTCGAAGAATTGAAACAAAGGGCAAAATTCCACAACCGTCCCCTGCAACGGGAACTCAGAGGCATTCTGCTTGAAAACGCTCGCCGCCCCTTTGGAGACATTGCGCAGCGCGCCGCCGAGATCAGGCTGAAGCTTTCCGGAGAACACCGGTCATTTACCGACAGCGCCGAATTGCTGCGGGAGGACCGCGACAGGTGAATCTGGTCATCGATGCGAGCGTGGTGGTTAAATTCTACGTTCCGGAAATTCTGTCGGACAATGCGGGGGAAGTCCTGTCGCGGGTGGCGAACGGCGAATTGCTACTGTACGCGCCGGATTCGGTCTATCCCGAGACGGGAAACATCCTCTGGAAAAAGCAACGTCGACGTGAACTGACGCCCGAAGAAGTTGATGAGATCGTCAACGCCATCAATGCGTTGCCAATGATCATCGAGCCCTCGAAGCCGGTCCTGCCTCTGGCCGTTTCCATTGCGGCGCAAAGCGGGATAACGGTTTACGATGCGATGTACGTGGCGATTGCCCGGATTTACGAGACCAAAATGATCACCGCCGACAAAAAGCTTACCGATGCGCTGGCAAAAACGGAATTCAGGAACGATGTGAGGTGGTTGGGTACCGGGGCTTTAGAGAAATCTTAGAGGTTGACTTATGGAAGGGAGAGCGCACGATGCCGGCTGAGAAAGAAGGCCCCATGGATCCGATACGCCCCGAACTTGCCGAGGTCATCGAGAGGCATTCATTCGGCCTTGATGAACGACGCCCCGAAGCGGTGGCGCGGCGGCAACAAAAGAACCGGCGCACGGCTCGCGCCAACGTCAGAGATCTCTGTGATAACGACGGTTTCATTGAATACGGTGCCCTTGCGGTTGCCGCACAACGGGGGCGGCGATCCGCGGACGATCTCATCAGCCGAACCCCGGCCGATGGCCTGATCGCGGGCATCGGATCGGTAAACGGCGCTTTGTTCGGAGACGACAAATCCCGCTGCATGGTCATGGCCTACGATTATACGGTTCTGGCAGGCACCCAAGGTTATTTTAATCACAAAAAGATGGACCGCATGCTGAAATTGGCGCACGAGCAGCGCCTACCCGTTGTTCTCTTCGCGGAAGGCGGCGGCGGAAGGCCGGGCGACATCGATGCCGCCGGGGTTATGGTGGCGGGTCTGGATTTGTCCACCTTCGGCTCGTTCGCAAACCTGAGCGGCCGGGTCCCGCTGGTGGGCATCGTTTCGGGTCCCTGCTTTGCGGGCAACGCCGCCCTTCTTGGCTGCTGCGATGTGATCATTGCAACCGCGGATTCCAACATCGGCATGGGCGGTCCGGTGATGATCGAAGGCGGCGGATTTGGTGTTTTCAAACCGGAGGAAATCGGCCCGATGGATGTGCAAACCCAAAACGGCGTGGTCGACATCGCCGTGGCCGATGACCCGGAGGCGGTGGCCGTCGCCAAGCTATACCTCTCCTATTTCCAGGGGACGACTTCTCCATGGGAGGCCGCCGACCAGCGTGTTCTGCGCGGTTTGATTCCGGAAAACCGGCGGCGCGTCTATGACGTGCGAGCCGTAATCGAAACGCTGGCCGACAGGGGCTCATTTCTCGAGTTGCGCCCCGAATTCGGCCCGGGAATCATTACCGGCTTGATCCGCATCGAAGGCAGGCCTCTCGGCCTAATGGCCAATAACTGCATGCACATGGCCGGAGCTATTGAAGCGGAAGGCGCGGACAAGGCCGCCCGATTCATGCAGCTTTGCAATGCCCATGGTCTCCCGATACTGTCCCTGTGCGATACACCGGGATTTATGGTGGGACCGGAGATCGAGAAGCGCGCCCAGGTTCGCCATGTCTGTCGCATGTTTGTGATCGGCGCCCATGTAACGGTGCCTTATTTTACCGTTGTGTTGCGCAGAGGATACGGTCTCGGCGCCATGGCCATGGCGAAGGGCGGCTTCCATGAATCTTTCTTCACCGCATCCTGGCCCACTGGAGAATTCGGCGCCATGGGGCTGGAAGGGGCAGTCAAAGCCGGTTTCAAGAAAGAGCTTGAGGCCGTTGAAAACCAGCAGGAGCGTGAAGCCCTTTACGATAAACTGGTGGCACAGTTGGTTGAAAGGGGGAAGGCCGTCAACATGGCCTCTTACCTTGAAATCGATGCGGTCATTGATCCGGCGGATACGCGCAAGTGGATCATGCAAGGCTTGAAGTCCGTTCCCGCAGGAGGCGTCAAGCGAACAGGTCACGATTTTGTCGATCCGTGGTAATATCAATCGGGGATGGCTATGCACATTCTGCTGACATTCGCCGGGAACCGGGATCCATTCAATCCCGAAGTCGTTAAGGGCGTCTTCACCGACGGACCGGTCCTTACGCTGCTCGCGGAACGCTCCTTCGCCGCCGTCCATATCTTCACCACGCCGAATACCCTCTTAAACGCCCAGCAGCTCCGGCAGGAGCTCGCTGCACGGGCCGGGGACTGCCGCACCCGGATCCACAATATCGACATCCCTGATCCCACCGATTACGAAGCTCTCTTTCTGCGCATGAGCGGGCTCTGCCGAGAGATCCTGGAGGAATATCGGGATCAAAAGCCGGTATGTTCCATCGCCACGGCCTCCGGAACGCCGCAAATGCAGACCGTCTGGTTCCTCCTGGCCCAGTCGGGCATGGTGCCCGCAACGCTCCTCAAGATTACGCCGCCGCGCTTCCTGAGACCCGGTCAGAAGGCCGTCTCCGAGATCCGTCTTTCCCTGAAGTCCTTTCCCCGGATCACGTTGCCGTCGCCGGAAACGCTGGAGGTCGCCGCGACCTATCTGCGCAAGGAAAAACTGGAGGCCGAACGGGAGGAACTGGTCCGGGAATTCTCGGGCCTCCAGATGATCGGCCGGAGCCCGGCCCTGACGAAGGTCATGGAGACCGTCCGAGCCGCCGCCCTGTACGACCCGGCCGTCCTGATCCAGGGTGAAACGGGAACGGGCAAGGAGCTCGTCGCCCGGGCGATCCATTTCAACAGCACCCGCAAGACGGAACCCATGATCACCGTCAACTGCGCGGCCATCCCCGAAACCCTCGTGGAGAGCGAGCTGTTCGGCCACGAGAAAGGGGCCTTCACCGGGGCCGACCGGCAGAAGAAGGGAAAATTCGAGCTCGCCGATCGGGGGACGATCTTCCTCGACGAGATCGGAGACATGCCCCTGCCCGCCCAGGCCAAGATCCTGCGCGTCCTGCAGGACAAGGCCATCACGCGGGTCGGTGGTGAGAAAACGATCTCCGCCGACGTCCGGGTCATCGCCGCCACGAACCGAAACCTGACCGAACGGATCGCCGACGGAAAATTCCGGGAGGATCTCTACTACCGGCTCCGTGTGGTCGACATCCCCGTACCCGCCCTGCGGGAGCGTCGT
>MNZQ01000121.1:1331-7789 GCA_001873745.1 Syntrophaceae bacterium CG2_30_58_14 | reverse complement strand
GATGGCAACCATTCGCCCTATCCCGAAAAACAGATAGAGCTGCCAGATCCGGGTGGCAAACATCATGGCGCCCAGCCCGAGGCTTAAGAGCAGGATTCCCCAGAAAGTCACCATTCTCGGCCCATACCGATCCAGAATCGGGCCTACCGCCAGCGACAACAGCCCTCCGCTGAGAGAGCCGAAGGCAATCGCCCCGGTTACCGCAGCCCGACTCCACCCGAACTCATCCACCATCGGCTTCATGAATATCGACAAGATATTCTGAAAGACGCTGGACTCGGTGAAACCGATCAGAAAGGAGACGCCAACGATGATCCAGCCATAAAAGGGTCTGCGCAAATGGACCTTCCTTCTCCCCGGCAGCCGCCTGCCTCTTTCATGGACTCGAGCAAAGGGCAGCCCGAACCATTGCCCTTTGGAAAAAGGGATGGATTGAACCGCTCCTTAAACCCTATAAAATCGTAAAAATCAACATCAATCATTTGGATGTAGCTGAAATATCTGTACCCCAAACCATCCAGTATTTCATTGACTCACCGGATCGCCCATCATATACTTCCATCCCGCAAAAGCGCGTGCTTATAAAAAGGTTGGCCCCGCCACAGGAGGTCCTCCATGAAAAATAGGTTACGTTTGATCCTAAGAGGCGTTGCCGTCCTCGTCGTCCTGTTGTTGCTCATTCAGGGGGTTCCCTACGGCAAGGATCACACCAACCCGCCGGTCGAAAGCGAGCCAAAGTGGGACAGCCCGGCCACGCGTGACCTGGCCAGCCGCGCCTGCTTCGACTGTCACGGCAACGAGACGATCTGGCCGTGGTACAGCAGCATCGCCCCCTTATCGTGGCTGATCTACAACGACGTTCAGGAAGGACGCCGCCATTTGAACTTCTCGGAGTGGGGACGTGGCGGCAAAGGAAAAAGCGTTGGAAAAATCGTGAAGACCATTCGGAAAGGCGAAATGCCGATGCTGATTTATCTGCCCACGCACCCACAGGCGTGGCTGACCGCCGCGGAGAAGCAGGCGCTGATGGATGGGTTGTTGAAGTCCATTCGATGAAAATCCGGGGAGGAACAAAAGGGGGATTGATCATCCGGGCTTATCAAAATGAACATCTTGAACGGAAAAGGAGGTTCGTCATGGCAGAAGCGGTAAAAATCGGAAAGAAAGTGAAGGATTTCAAGTTGAAGGACCAGAACGGCCAGGATTTCCGTCTGACCGATTGCAAAGGGAAGCGGGTGCTGCTCTCGTTTCATCCGCTGGCCTGGACGCCCGTCTGCGCCCAGCAGATGCAATCCCTGGAGAAAAGCAAAAAGGCCCTGGACAAGCTCAACACCGTGGCCGTAGGCCTCAGCATCGATAGCCTTCCCTGCAAGGCGGCCTGGGCCCGGAACCTGAAAATCAAAAATACGAGGCTCCTCGCCGATTTCTGGCCCCACGGGGGGGTGGCCAAATCCCTGGGGATCCTGCGGGCCGAAGGGTTTTCGGAAAGGGCCAACATCATCCTGGATGAAGCGGGCAAGGTCCTGTTTGTCAAAGTATATCCGATCCGGCAGCTTCCCGATATCGGGGAAATCCTGACGGTCCTGAAGGGCTGACCGATGGACGATTTCTTGCAAACAATTCAATGATTAAGGAGGTTTTCATTGACGATGGATACGAAGATGTTCACGACATTGACATTCAGCGAGGTTGAACCCGGCGTGGGGCTCGTGACCCTGAACCGCCCGGAGCGGCTCAACGCGGTCAACCCCAACATGGTTAAGGACTTCGAAACGCTCTTTGCAGCCCTCGCCGAGGACGAGACGATCCGCGTCCTGATCCTGACCGGAGCGGGAAGAGGTTTCTGTTCCGGGGCCGACCTGAGCGACGTGACGGACTACCGACAGACGGAGGCCTTCGCCGATCCGGAACGCTACCTCCGGCTCGCGCAGGAGCGCTACGGCCGGCTGGTCCTCGGTCTTCGGGCCACTCCCCAGCCCGTGATCGCGGCCGTGAACGGCCCCGCCGCGGGGGCAGGTTTCTGCCTGGCGCTCGCCTCCGATGTCCGGTTCGCCTCGCCCGGGGCCTATTTCATCGCCTCATTCATCAACATCGGCCTCTCCGCCGGGGAACTGGGAAGCTCCTACCTCCTGCCCCGCCTCGTCGGCCTCTCCCGGGCGGCGGAGATCCTCTACACGGGCCGGAAGGTCCATGCCGAGGAGGCGGAGCGGATGGGCCTGGTGAACCGGATCGTCGCGGCGGAATTACTTCTCGAGACGGCCCTCGCCTGCGCCCGGCAGATGATCGCCAAAAGCCCCGGGGGACTCAAGCTGACCAAACGGGCCCTCGACCGGAACATCGATGCGCAGTCGCTGACGGAGGCCGTGGACTTTGAGAACCGCAACCAGGCGCTGATGGTCTTCTCCGGAGAGTTTTTCAAGCTCATCCAGGCCTTTGCAAAGCAGCCGGAAAAGCGGTAGCTTTGAAAGAAAAACATTGAAGGAACTTGAGCCAAAACGGATCGGCATCATCGCCGACAGCCACGGCAACCGGGAGGCCACGGCGGAGGCGATCCGACTGCTGAAGGGGCGCGGCGCGGACCTTCTCGTCCATCTTGGAGATTTCTGCGATTCCCTCCGCCGCGACCGGACGGCGGCGATGATCGACCTCCTCCGGGAGAACGGCGTCCTTGTCGTCAAAGGGAACAACGACTTTCTCGTCGAGAAGATGCTGGCCGATGAACGCCGACCGCCCGATGTCGAAGGGGTTAAAATGTTAGCGTTTTTACGGGACGCGCCCGTCGTCCGCGCCCAGGGCGACATCCGCTTCGCCCATTCGCTCCCCTTCGATACGCTCCGCGCCTTCTACGAGCCGATCGACACCGGAAACACCCGGCGGGCGGAAGCGCTCTTCAACGAGACGGATTTCCGGATCCTCTTCTGCGGCCATTCGCACCTCCCGATCCTCTTTAGGAAGTCTGGCGGGCGCGTGACGCGGGAGGCGATCCCGGCGGAACGACCGATGACCCTGGAACGGACGGGGCGCTATATCTTCGTCGTCGGCGCGGTAACCGGCGGCGAATGCGCCCTGTACGACAAAGAGGCCGGCACGTATGAACGTCTCCGGATCGGGAAGGGGGACAACCGTGGCATGGACCAACTGTTGGTCCAATCGTCAAGCGGTCCGGCACATCGACCCGCTCACTGAAGGGGAAACGGGAGGATATCCATGGAAATCCACGGCATGCAGAATGACCTTGATAAGTTCGGGAGGCTCCTCTCGACGATCCTCTCGGGACGGCGGTCCAGATGGGCCTTGCAAGGTTGAAGAGGAAAAGATAGGGAAAAAAGGGGACGATCCCGGAACATGATTGGATTGAAAAGACAAGGAGGATACCATGGCGGAAAAGTTCATCAGTCTGAGAAACCTGCAATTCCTGCTTTACGAGCAGTTCGACGCGGCGGCATTGACGAAGTATCCCTATTTCGCCGACCACAGCAAAGAGACCTTCGACATGGTCCTGGAAACGGGCATGCGGATGGCCCGGGGGATCCTCTTCCCCGCGCTGTCGGTTATGGACAAGGAACCGCCGGAGTTCCGCGACGGGAAGGTCTTTGTTCACCCCGTCGCGGCTTTGGTGGTGAAGGCCTGCGGCGAGGGTGGCTGGATCGGCGCCCAGGCCCCGTATGAGGTGGACGGTCAGCAGCTCCCGAACTCGATCATGACCGCCTTCCGCGGAATCTTCTCGGCAGCGAACTACTCCGCCAGCGTTTACCCCTTCCTGACGACCGGTGCGGCCCACCTGATCCTCTCCTTCGGCTCGAAGGAGCTGATCGAGACTTACGTCCCGAAGATGTTCGCCGGCGCCTGGCAGGGGACGATGGCCCTCACCGAGCCGCAGGCGGGCTCGTCGCTCACCGACCTCGCGACGACTGCATTCCCGACAACGGAGGGCTACTACCGGATCAAGGGGCAGAAGATCTTCATCTCCTGCTCCGACTATGAATCGACCGGGAACATCATCAACCTCCTCATCGCCCGGATCGAAGGGGCGCCTCCCGGCGTGAAGGGGATCTCCCTTTTCGTCGTGCCCAAAAAGCGCCCGGACGGCCAGGGCGGTCTTGCCGGGAACGATGTGACCTGCATCGGGATCTACCACAAGTTAGGCTACCGCGGCGCGCCGATCACGCAACTCTCCTTCGGCGACAACGACGACTGTCGGGGCTGGCTCGTCGGCGAACCGCACAAGGGCCTCCGCTATATGTTCCAGATGATGAACGAGGCGCGGGTCGATGTCGGAATGGGGGCGGCCGCGATCGCATCGGCCGCCTACTACGCCTCCCTCGAATACGCCAGGCAGCGCCCGCAGGGACGGCCCGTTGCGGGGAAGGACCCCCTGGCGCCGCAGGTGCCGATCATCGCACACGCGGACGTGAAGCGGATGCTCCTCTTCCAGCGCGCTGTCGTGGAAGGGTCGCTCGCGCTGATCCTCCAGTGCGCGCAGTACGTCGACCTCGCGCTGGTGACCGAAGGCGAGGAGAAGGAAAAGTACGAGCTGCTTCTCGACCTGCTGACGCCCATCGCCAAGAGCTACCCGTCGGAGATGGGGATCCTCTCTGTGAGCCAGGGGCTCCAGTGCCTCGGCGGCTACGGTTACTGCGACGAGTTCCCGCTGGAGCAGTACTATCGCGACGTCCGGATCCACCCGATCCATGAGGGGACGACGGGGATCCAGGGGATGGACCTGCTGGGCCGGAAGGTGGTCATGAAAAACGGGAAGGCCCTCCTCCTCTATCTGGCCGAGGTCGAGAAGGCCGTCGCGGCCGGGCGGGCGATCCCAGAGTGTGACGGCTGCGCCCAGGCCCTTGCCGGGGCGGTGGAGCTTCTCAAGGAGGTCACCATGTCGCTGACGGGCCTCGCGATGAAGGGCGAAATCGAGCTGTTCCTCGCCGACGCGACGCTCTACCTCGAACTCTTCGGGATCATCGCCATCGGCTGGCAGTGGCTCCTCCAGGCCGTCACGGCGGCAAAGGCCCTCGGGGCGAATCCCGAGGCGGCCGACGCCGACTTCTACCGGGGGAAGATCAATACCTGCCGCTACTTCTTCGCCTACGAGCTTCCAAAGGTCCGGGGCCTCGCCGCCCGCCTGAAGGAAAGCGGCGACGGGATCACGGTGGCGATGAAACCGGAGTGGTTCGAATAGGGAGGGATCATGATGGATGACCATAGCAAACTGGCCGCGCCGTGCGGAATGTACTGCGGGGTGTGCGCGATCTACATCGCCCATCGGGACGACAACCTCAAGTTCAAGGAGAGACTGACCGGCCTCTACGGTGTCGCCATCGACGAGCTCCACTGCAAGGGATGTCTTTCGGACGACGTCTTTTCCTACTGCCGCGTCTGCCCGATCAAGGCCTGCACCGCCCAAAAGGGGATCGAGGGCTGCCACCAGTGCGCCGACTTCCCCTGCGCCCACATCGAGACATTTCCTTTCCCCGTCGGCAAGAAGGTGATGCTCCGCTCTGTCCCCGCCCGTCGGGAGCTGGGAACCGAGCGGTGGATGGAAGAGGAGGAGAAGCGCTATCGCTGTCCCCGGTGCGGAAACGCCCTCTTCCGCGGCGTGAAGCGCTGCCGCGGCTGCGGGGAAGCCGTCCAGATGGACTGAACGCCGGTATCGGCGGCCCGGTTTTCGACCCCGGATCGGGCATCTCTTTTTCTCGACACCCGGCCCGCTTTCTGTTATGAATCCGCACGTCATGGGGAATGACATCATTCCCATGAGGTAATTGCAAAACCATTTGTCATTCCCGAATGCCTCTATCGGGAATATGGTTTTTCAAACCGTTAGAACCAGATTCCCGCTCAGAATCGTTGCGGGAATGACAGAATGGGGAGTTTTGCAATTGGCTCCCATGGAATGAATTTTCTGAATGGCCCTGTTCCTGCGGGCTTCTTCCATAATAACGGCCGATCTCATGGAATCCAGGCGAAAAGACGAAAACAACAGAACGCAAAACAACGGGCCCGACGGCGTGAAGGGCGAATGGCGGGCACTCCTGATCACCGTTTTTCTGGCCGGGTTGTCGGTGGGCCTGATGGCCTTGCCGACGCCTGCCGGTCTTTCCGTGGCGGGACAACGCGTTCTGGCCGTGGCTGTCATGGCGATCGGTCTCTGGTGCACCGATGCGATCCCGGCTGCCGTGACCGGGATCCTGTTGGTCATCGCCCTCGTGCTCTCCCGGGGCGTGCCGGGGTTCCCGGAAGCGCTGGTGGGTTTCGCCGAACCGGTGGCCTACTTCCTGATCGGCGTGCTGACCATTGGCCTGGCGGTATTGCAAAGCGGCCTGGCCGAGCGGGTGGCCCGTTTTTTTCTCCGGCGCTGTGAGGGGAGTCCACGCGCCCTTTACCTGGAAATGTTGCTCTCCTTTCCGCTGCTCACGTTTCTGCTCCCATCGGCGACGACCCGGACGGGGATTCTC
>MNZQ01000121.1:0-1306 GCA_001873745.1 Syntrophaceae bacterium CG2_30_58_14 | reverse complement strand
CGACCTCGGCCATGTGCCCAGGGGCGCACCGCTCGCCAAGGCAATCATGCTGGCGCTCAGCTCCATCAACCGGCTCGCCTCCACCATGCTGCTGACCGGAGGAATCACCCCGGTCCTGGCGGCCTCACTGATCGGCGGAATCTCCTGGGGCCGCTGGCTGGCGCTCATGTGCGTGCCCTACGGCATCCTGCTCGTCGTCGGCGCCGTCTTGATCTATCTGCTGTACCGCAAGGGATTCCACGCGCCGCTCTCACCGCTGCCGACCGCCCTGCCTGCGCCCCTCTCCGGAAAGGAGATCCGGACGCTCGCAATCACCGTCGGCGCTTCGCTGTTGTGGCTCACGGATGCGTGGCATCACTGGAATCCTGCCCTGCCGGCGATCCTCGCCTGGGCCTGCCTGCTGACGCCGGGCATCGGGGCGCTTACCTGGAAGGAGTTCGAGCGGGGTTTCGGCTGGGCCAATTTTTTCGTGATCGCCTCTTCGCTGTCGCTGGCCCGCGCGCTTGGCAGCAGCGGCGCCGGGGCCTGGATCGCGGAGACCATCGTTCGCGGGATGCCGACATTTTCGCAACAGCCCATTCTGGTCGTGGTCGTGCTGCTGCTGGCCGCCGCACTGCTCCGTCTGCTGATCCCAAACATCGCCGGTTTTCTGGCAACGACCATCCCGATCGCGATGTCGATCGGAGCGGCCACGGGGCTCAACCCCGTCGTCTGCGGGCTTTCGGTGATGATCGCCGGCGACGCGGTGCTGTACTATCCGGCGCAGAGCGCCTCGTCGCTTGTGGTCTACGAACGGGGACACCTCACGGCGGCGGAAATCTTCCGTTTCGGGTTGTGGATGACGCTTGCCGCCTATCTGGTAGTTCTGTTCGTCGCCCTCCCATATTGGCAAGCGGTCGGCGAACCGTTGCGCCTGATCCCGCGTGGATGAAAGGAAAAGGGGACAGATTTCAAATCTGTCCCCTTTTCTGTGCTGTACCATGGGCGAGGAGCAGGAGCCCGTCAATCAGGGCTTGACCGGGTACTTCGGCTGCCGGCCCTCCAGGACATCCAGGACGCCCTGGGCAACCATGGTCGCCATGTTATACAGGCTCTCCTCCGTCATCGCGCAGAAGTGCGGCGTCACGATGACGTTTTCCATATGCAGCAGCGGATTGCCCGGAAGCGGCGGCTCCGGATCATAGACGTCGATCGCGGCGCCGGCGATCCGTTTTTTCTGCAGCGCGTCGATCAGCGCGGCCTCATCGACAATGCTGCCGCGCGCGGTGTTGATCAGGTAGGCGCCCGGCTTCATCAGCGCCAGCGT
>MNZQ01000117.1 GCA_001873745.1 Syntrophaceae bacterium CG2_30_58_14 | reverse complement strand
TGATCGGTCTCGCGGAGGCGCTGGAAAAGGAAAAAGCGGTTACAACGGAACGGTTTACGGCCTCCGGCCTTATCCTGTTTCAAAGCGATCTGACGCCCCGGGGGGCGGTATATACGAGGCTTGCAGGGTATCCCTTTGCGGGGCAGGAGGGGCGCAGGGCCGAAACGTGAGGGCAAAATCCAAACAACAGCACGGACCGGAGAAAGGGACGAAGGAGGTGTCTATGGGAACGGATACGGAAAGGGCAAAGGCGGTTGATCTGGCGATCACGCAGATCGAGAGGCAGTTCGGGAAGGGGGCGATCATGAGGCTGGGCGGCGGGGAGGTGATCTCCGACATCCCGGCGATCTCCACGGGGTCGATCAGCCTCGACATTGCGACCGGCGCCGGCGGGGTCCCGCGGGGGAGAATCATCGAGATCTTCGGCCCTGAATCGGGCGGAAAGACGACCCTGGCCCTCCACATCATCGCGGAGGCGCAGAAACTCGGGGGGCTCGCGGCCTTCATCGACGCCGAGCATGCCCTCGACGTCACCTACGCGCGGAAGATCGGCGTCAACACGGACGACCTCCTCATCTCCCAGCCCGACACGGGGGAGCAGGCGCTCGAGATCTCCGAGACCCTTGTCCGGAGCGGGGCGCTGGACGTCCTCGTCGTCGATTCCGTCGCCGCCCTCGTCCCCAAGGCCGAGATCGAGGGAGAGATGGGGGACGCCCAAATGGGGCTCCAGGCGCGCCTGATGTCGCAGGCCCTCCGGAAGCTGACGGGGAGCATCAGCAAGTCGAGGACGACCGTGATCTTCATCAACCAGCTCCGGATGAAGATCGGCGTCTTCTTCGGGAACCCTGAGACGACCACCGGCGGCAACGCGCTCAAGTTCTACGCGACGATGCGCCTCGACATCCGGAAGGTGAGCGCGATCAAGACGGGACAGGACGTGATCGGCTTCCGTACCCGGGTCAAGGTGGTCAAGAACAAGGTCGCCCCTCCGTTTAAGGAGACGGAATTTGATATCATTTTTGGCGAAGGGATCTCGAAGGAGGGCGACGTCATCGACCTGGCGGCCGACAAAGGCATCATCGAGAAGAGCGGCGCCTGGTACTCCTACAAGGGGGAGCGTCTCGGCCAGGGGCGGGACAACACCCGGACCTTCCTGAAGGAAAACGGGGAGATCCTGGCGAAGGTCGAGGCGGAGGTCCGCGAGAAGCTCGGCATCAAACCGAAGACAACGGCTGTCAAGGAAGAACCGAAATAGCGCATGGACGAGGAGCGCGAGTACGGCCGGGCCGAAGGAAAGGCCTTCCGCCTGCTGACCCTCCGGGCGCACAGCGAAAAGGAGTTGTGTGCAAAACTGCGGGCAGGCGGTTTCCCGGCGCCGGTCGTCGAACGGGTTGTCCGGCGGTGCCGGGAGCTCGGCTACCTGAACGATGAGGCCTTCGCGAGGCAGCGGGCGCGGGCGCTTGCGGTGAACCGCCTCGCGGGAGACCGGCGGATCGCCTTTGATCTCCGGGAGCGGGGGATCGACGCGGGGCTATCCGCACGGGTGATCGCGGAGGTCCGCGGGGAGCTCGACGAGGAGGAGGCGGTAAAACGGTTGCTCCGGAAGAAGATCCGGGGACGGCCGGTCGCCGCGCTTACCGAACGGGAAAAGGCCGGATTGGCCAGAAGCCTGATGGGGAAGGGATTCCCCACCGGACTCATCTTGAAGATACTGAAAAAAACAGAGGAGGAAGGGTTCCATGACGATGACGGGGAGTGAGATCCGGGAGAGTTTTCTGAAATTTTTCGAAGGGAAGGGCCATGCGCGGATCGCCAGTTCCCCTCTCGTCCCCAAGGACGACCCGACACTCCTTTTCACCAACGCCGGAATGGTGCAGTTCAAAAACTGTTTTCTGGGGCTGGAGGACCGGGGCTGCCGCCGGGCGGCGACCTCGCAGAAGTGCGTCCGGGCAGGCGGGAAGCACAACGACCTGGAGAATGTCGGCGTCACGGCGCGCCACCACACCTTCTTCGAGATGCTGGGAAACTTCTCCTTCGGGGATTATTTCAAGAAAGAGGCGATCACGTGGTCATGGGAGTACCTAACCGAAGTCATGGGACTGCCCAAGGAAAAGCTCTGGATCACGATCTACAAGGACGACGACGAGGCCTTCCGGATCTGGCATGACGGGATGGGGGTCCCGGCGGAGCGGATCGTCCGGATGGGAGAGAAGAGCAACTTCTGGATGATGGGGGAGACCGGTCCCTGCGGTCCCTGCTCCGAGATCCTCTTCGACCAAGGGGAGGGAACGGGCTGCGGAAGCCCGGCGTGCGACGTGCACTGCGAATGCGACCGCCACCTCGAGATCTGGAACCTCGTCTTCACCCAGTTCGACCGCGACGCCGCCGGGAAGCTGAATCCGCTGCCGAAGCCCAACATCGACACGGGGATGGGCCTCGAGCGGCTGGCCGCCGTTGTCCAAGGGGTGACGAGCAACTACGAGTCCGATCTCTTCACCGGGATCATCCGCTTCATCGAGAAGATCAGCGGCCGGACCTACGGGAAAAACGGGGAGGACGATATTTCGATCCGCATCATCGCCGACCACAGCCGCGCCGTGGCCTTCCTCGTCGGCGACGGCGTCCTCCCGAGCAACGAGGGGCGCGGCTATGTCCTCCGGCGGATCCTCCGGAGGGCGGCGCGCCACGGGAAACTCCTCGGCATGAACCGGCCCTTCCTCCATGAGGTGTGCGGGGTCGTGATCAACGAGATGAAGGGGGCGTACCCGGACCTGGTCGACAAGGTCGCCTACATCCGGAAGGTCGTGGAGAGCGAGGAGGAGCGTTTCATCGAGACCCTTGACGCCGGCCTCCGGATTCTCCAGGAGGAGGTGGCCGCCCTGAAGGCGGCCGGGGAACAGATGATTCCCGGCGAGGTCGTCTTCAAGCTCTATGACACCTTCGGCTTTCCGACGGACCTCACGGCGGATATCGTCCGGAAGGACAGCCTTGCCCTCGACATGGAGGGTTTCGAGAAGGCGATGGCCGCCCAGCGGGAGAAGGCGCGCGAATCCTGGAAGGGGAGCGGCCAGGAGGCGATCTCCGAGGTTTACCACCGCCTCTCCATTGAAGGGATCGCGACAATGTTCACGGGCCATGAAGGGGTAACGGAGGGCCGCTCGCAGGTGGCCGCGCTGCTGACTCAAGGCCAGCCGGTGACGGAGATTGGAGAGGGGGAGGAGGCAGAGGTCATTGTTTCCCAAACCCCGTTTTACGGGGAGATCGGCGGTCAGGTCGGCGACACCGGCGTGATGGAAGGCGACGGCTTCCATTTTGAGGTCATGGACACGAAACGGCCCCTCGACAACCTGATCAGCCATCTCGGCCGCCTGAAAAAAGGGAAGCTGCGGACGGGGGACGAGATTCTGCTGAAGGTGGATCAAGAAACCCGGCGGGCGACGGAGGCCAACCATTCCGGGACGCATCTTCTCCAGGCCGCGCTGAAGACGGTCCTCGGGGAGCATGTCAAGCAGTCCGGCTCCCTGGTAAACGCCGATCACCTCCGCTTCGACTTTACCCATTTTTCAAAGATCGAGGAGGAGGAACTGGCGCGGATTGAGGACGAGGCCAACCGAATGATCCGCGCGAACTGCCCTGTTGAGACCTTGGTCCTGCCGTTGGCGGAGGCCGTCAAGACGGGGGCGACGGCGCTCTTCGACGAAAAATACGGGGAGACGGTCCGCGTCGTCGGGATGGGCGCGTTCAGCCGGGAGCTCTGTGGGGGAACCCATGTGAAAAGGACCGGCGATATCGGCTTTCTGAAGATCGTCCACGAGTCGGCCGTGGCCGCCGGCGTTCGCCGGATCTTTGCGGTGACGGGAAACGCGGCCATCGCCCATGTGCGGCGTGCGGAGGATGAACTCCGGAAGACGGCCGGTCTCCTGAGGATCGGCCCTTTAGAGACGGCGGACAGAACGGAAAAGCTTCTTCGGCGTGAACGGGAGTTGGAGAGGGAGATCGAGGCCCTGAAAGGGAAACTGGCGGTGAAAGACTCTGGCGATCTGATGGGACGCGTCCGTCAGATCCACGGGGTTGCCGTCCTTGCGACCGTCGTGGAGGCCTCCGACGTCAAAACCCTCCGGGATTTCGGCGACAAGCTCCGGGACCGGCTCCGTTCCGGCATCATCCTGCTCGGGAGCCGGGCGGACGGGAAGGCGATGCTCCTCTGTCTGGTGACGAAGGATCTGACGGATCGGTACCATGCGGGAAAGATCATCCAGGCCATCGCCCCATTTGTCGGCGGCAGCGGCGGCGGCCGGCCCGACATGGCGCAGGCGGGAGGTCCGAAGCCGGAGCTCCTGGAGAAGGCCCTGGAGAAACTCCCCGATCTGCTCTGAACATAAACAGAACCCCGAAAGGTCCACTTCCGGGGTTCTGTTGGGTTTCATCCGCTTCATGCGTACTTTCGAGTTGATAACCTGTTGAATGGAGCCTCGATGGATTTCCACGGATCGGCATTACGCGATGACTTTCCCATGATCGAGGCTCTCGAAGGGATGGCCCGCCTTGACCTCATCCGGAAGTCCGATGGCGATGATGGCCAAAACCCTGAGCGGGTGGTCGATGCCGAGGATGTTTCGCACGTAATCCTCGGAGGTCGATTCGGCGTTTTGTCTCCGGTTTCTGACCTGGATCCAGCAGCTCCCCAGGCCCAGGCTTTCGGCGGCCAGGTGCACGATAATCGCGGCGATGGAACAATCCTCAATCCATACGTCGGATACGGTTTCATCGCCGCAGACCACCACCGCAAGAGAAGCGTCTTTCAGGAAGGCGGATCCGCTTTCCTTGCAGCGGGACAGCCTCGTGATAACCTCGGCATCCTGCACGAAGAAAAATTTCCATGGTCTGTTTCCCCGTGAAGAGGGAGACCGCAATACCGCTTCTTTCAGATCATCTATTGTGGTCTGGGCAATTCGCTCCTTCTTGAATTTTCGGATGCTTCTTCTTTTTCTCATCAGTTCCAGCATACGGTTCCTTTCCCGGTCCGTGTTTTGGTGCAGGGAAATCTCCCTGTATTCCCATAGTATGCCACGATATTTTCATCGGCGAAACATTTTTTTTGCGAACGATGCCGGATTCGGAAGTACGGCCTAACGGCCGATCTTTGCCAGGATTTCCCGGGCGAATGTCTTCCCGTCGGCGAGATCCGACTCATTGGGATGTCCGCATGCCCCCTGCGCCTCTTCCGCCCAGGCCCGGTGTTCCGCCTGTTTGATCAGCGCCTCGATGAGCTTCACATCCACGTTACCCCGGACCCCGAACGTGCCGAGGATCTTTGCACGTGAGGCGAGGCCGATCGCGTGTTCGATCGCCTGTTTGGGAAGTTGGCCGCCCCGCTGCGAACCATGGGTGCAGAAGAGGGCGATGTTCTGTCCCGCGGGCAGGTTCTTGAAAAAGGGAAGGGCCTTGGCGGGCACGCTGTGCGCGTGGACGGGGAATCCCACAAAGATGACGTCGTAGCCCTCGACGCTTTTGACCTCCTGAATGGGGCGGAGTTCTTTTTCCACATGAATTGCTTCGTAGATGGCGCGCGCGAGCTTTTCGGTGTTGCCGGTCTGGGAGTAGTAGGTAACCAGAGCCTTCATAGCGTTCCTGCCTCCTCTAAGAGATTTGCATGAGCCTTACTTGAATTTCCGGAGAAATGCAAGCGGCAAGTCCCCGGGATCTTCACATCAATCCTTCTCTTTTTCGGGTTCCAGCTTTTCGTAGGTATCGAGGTCGGGCGTAGGGAGCAATACGGTTCCATCTTCTTCAAAACGGAGAAAGGTTCGTGCCGAGAGGAGGGAGTACCAGAAACCGATCTTTTTGCCCCCCCTGTCGAGAAGTTCGAATTCATAAGGAAACTGACCATACTCGAATGCCTTTGTCTTCATAAAACCGACGACCTCCCGGAGCTTCTCCGGGGTCATGGCGATCTCTTTCCAGAGGGCTGCCGGGTCGAGACGGTAGTCCCTTTGTAGTCCGATCAGGGCGTTGGGATAGAGGTCCGACCCGCTGATGTAGTAGCGGAGTTCGGGGTGAAACACGCCGCGTTCCAGATCCCGGGTCACCTCCCCGCCGGGGAGGATCTGGCCGTAGTTTCGGAAGAGGGAACCGGAACAGGACAGAACCCCCAGGCACAGGAGCAGCAGCACACACAAACCCACATTTTTTACGGATCTCATCTTTCGTTCCTCCCTAACCGTTCGGAAGCCGGCTGACATTCAGCGGGCCTCTCTTTTATTACTGAAATCAGCTCAATTTCTCAATCTCCAGTTTCTTCTCAAGACCCTCGTTGGCTGCATGGAGCCGCTCTTCCGGCGCGCAGACGGCT
>MNZQ01000178.1 GCA_001873745.1 Syntrophaceae bacterium CG2_30_58_14 | reverse complement strand
AATGGTGTCAAAGAACGCTGCGTTCCCGTATCGACCCGATGAAGAAAGTGGCTAAGATGTTACGTAACCACCGGGGCCTTTTGCTTAACTGGTTTCGGGTCAAAGATCGAATTGCCCTGGGTGCCGTAGAGGGCTTTAACAATAAGGCAAAATTGACCACAAAAAAAGCCTATGGTTTCCGTAGCTACGAGGTGGTGAAAATCGCCTTATATCATACGCTTGGTGACCTACCCCAGCCAACGGTCACCCATAAATTTTGCTGAAGAGCCGCAAAAAGTTTCCGATGCCTGCATGGGCGCCGGACCTCTCAACGGGTTCACGGCGGAAAAGAAGGAGAAGGAAAACTGGTATCGAAAAAGCCGCCTTGCTTTGTTTGGCCAGCATCTCCGCCGGACTGGCCAACATTACCAAAGCGGCGCGGGAAGCCAAGGGAATTGTCGCCATTGACGGCTGTCCGATGCGTTGCGCCCTGAAAACCCTGAAAAGGCCGATTTTGAAGTGGACAAACAGATCACCCTTTCCAAAGACCTGGAGATACCGAAAAATTTCAACCTGAATTCGGCAACCGACGCGGCGAAGATCGCCAAGGCGATAGAACGGGAGATCATGGGAATTTATAACAAATAACAAGAGGCAAACAGAGATGGAACAAAACCACAATCATGACCACGACCATGACCACAGCCCCGGTCACAGCCACAGTCACGAAACGCCGGCTTCACTGAAAAACCTGATCTTCGCCATCGTGATCAACGGCGGGATCGTGGCCTTCGAGATGGTCTTCGGCCTGATGATCCAGAGCATGGCGCTGATCTCGGACGCCGTCCACAATCTGAGCGACATCGCCCACATGCTCTTCAGCTACTGGGCGGAGAAGGTCGCCCGCCGGCCTGCGAATGAAACGAAAACCTACGGTTATCGGAAGATCGAGTTTATCGCCGCCTTCGTCAACAGCATCGGTCTATCCGTCGTGATCGCCTTCGTTTTCTGGGAGACCCTCAAGCGGTTCACAGCGCCGGCGGAAGTCCCCGGACAGGTGATGTTCTGGGTCGCTGTCGTCGCTTTTGTCGGCAACGGTGCGGCCACGCTGTTGTTGCAGAAAATCTCGGCACGGAATATCAACATGAAAAGCGCCTGGCTCCATTCGCTCCAGGACTCCCTGTTCTCCCTCGGGGTGATCGTCGGCGCCCTGCTGATCATGTCCTTTGGCTGGCGTTACGTCGATCCCCTCCTGTCGCTGGCCATCTGCATCGTCATTGCCCGTGAGATCTACAAGATCGTCCGGCAGGCGGTCAATTCGCTTCTGGACGCCGTACCGCCCGGCATTGATTTCCTTCAGGTCAAGAATGACCTGCTGGCGATCCCCGCCGTGGCGGAGGTCAACGATCTCCACATCTGGGAGACCGGTTCCGAGCAGAAGCTGCTCTCCGCCCATCTTAAATCGGGGGAGGAGTCCCCCGACCACGAAGGGATCATCCGCGCGGTCCAGGAGCTGCTGCTTCACAAGTACGGGATCAACCACACGACGCTCCAGATCCTGCCCTTTTCGGCCGGGGAGATGGAACATTGCAGCCACTGCAATTGAGAAAGGGTCTTTATCGCGTGTCGGGGAGGTGGTCGCCGAACAGAGGATCGTCGCCGAGATATGAACATCCGGGCGGATTTTTCCGATGTTGAGTCAAGATTGTTTGCCGAGAAGGCGGCGGCTGGAGATTAAACGACGAGGAGGGCTGTCATGATATTAACTGGATATACGAAGCAGATTGGCAGGCCGGAATGCAACCCGAGTTCAGAATCGGTTTACTGCATTGCAACACTGAACGAGGATGTGGCCGAAGTATTGCCATATCTGAATGCAGTATTGCATGGTATGGAATATTTTCGCGACCCGCCGGAGGTGGTATTCCACCTGCAGGGCAGGAGCATCAAAGTGGGTGCGCGCGAGATTGCCGTTAACCGATTGGCGGATGAGGAAGAGGCGGACAGGGTGATCGAGTGGTGGAAAGACAAGATCAACGAGGTCTGGGAAAAGCGGGGAAGCCTTGTGCCGTCTTACGAGGGAAAAGTAAAACCCAGGCTGATGGATATTCTCCGGTTACTGCCGAAAACCAACTGCAAGAAATGCGGCCACCCTACGTGCATGGTGTTTGCCTCCCAAGTGGTGGAAGGCAAGTGCGGCGCCGAACACTGTCCGGAGTTGTCGGCTGAAAACCGTGATAAGCTTTCCGTATATCTGGCCGGATTTCACTTTGATTAAGAAGAAACTGCATCTTAAAAGAAGTACTTATCGCAATCTCACGCCATAAGGCATTGGAAGAAATATCCCAAAACCGGGGCATCCTTTACGATCCCAATGTCGTGGATGCCTGTTTGTCCCTGTTTGCAAAGGGAAAATTCGATTTTGAAGAGAACAGGTCATCGGACTGACAGACCGGCTATCTGTTTTCGACCCTTGTTAAAAAAGCAGACTGAGCAGCAAAGCTGTGCCAATGGGCACTAAAATATTATCGTCCAAGAGGAAAGACAATTGGTCCAATGCAGCCAAAATGATAGGAGATAACAATACTATTGAAACCGGAATAGAAAGGAGGGTTAAGGTATTTAAAAAAAGGCCGCTCATTAAAGAAACACCAATAATAATAAGAGCGCCGCCGATTGTTTTCTCGCCAATTAACTTTATGGGGAAAATTGATTTGCCCAGAGGCGCCAAGGTATCCCCCAGAATGAATGATATCAACACAAGCGTTGTTATCTCTGACCTGAAAAATATCAATAATATTAAATTGCTTGCCATAAACAGGGTATAGCCGGAAAATCTTTTCTGCTCTTTTTCTTTCGCCAATTGTTTGAATCCCAAATAACGCTGATTCAGCCGAGGCATCAAAAAGCGAAACAAATCTAAAACCAGAAAGCCGATAAAGATCAAAAGTGCCGCCAAGACAATAAAACCCGGCGCCCATAACAGACCGATCGGAAATGCAAGGGCGGAAAGTTTTAAGACTTTCCGCAAGGGAAACTCAAGGGTTAACGAAGCGGAAATATAGAGACTGTAGGCAACGGTAAATAAGATCAGGAACAGAGCAAAAAGATCGGGGTTTATTGCGATTGCCGCAATCGATAGCCCAAGCAGGGAAGCCACGCCTTTCCCGCCTTGAAATTTTAAGTAAAGGGGATAGTTGTGTCCAACAACCGCCGCGATGCCCGGCAATAGCGCCAAATCTTGGTTCATCTGAGCGGTTTCCGGAAATATCAAGCCGGAAATAAACAGGTAATAAACGAAAGGCGTTTTTAAAAGGTCAAATAGACCAGCGATAATTCCATAAGCAGGCCCCACGATAAGATATGTATTCACCGCACCTGTATGTTTGCTGCCCAATTTTCTAATGTCTTTTTTTTTAACAAGGCGGCCTGAAATATAACCGGGTGAGATGGACCCGATTAAATAGCCGAATAACATAAATAAAAGCAAAGCAACCATAAAACAATACGAGGGAACCATCCATGAATAGATCAGGCGACAGGAGAACCTCGGCGTTCACGTGCGATCAGTGCGGCCCCGAGGGCGCCGACGACCTGCGGATCGGCCGGGATGTCCAGCCGCACCCCCAGCGCCCGTTCAAGGGCCCTGACAACCCCGACGTTTTTGGCCACGCCGCCGCTCATGGCGATATTCCCGTTCCTGCCGACTTTACCCAACATGGATACCGTGCGGGACGCGATGCTCTCGCAGATGCCGCGACATATCTCTTCGACGGGCCTCCCTTCGGCAATGAGCGATACCACTTCGCTCTCGGCAAAAACCATACACAGTGAAGATATGGTTGCCGACCGTTTGGCCTGAAGCGCCCGCCGGCCCATATCCTCGATATCGATTTCAAGCGCCTGTGCCATCATTTCCAGAAAGCGGCCGGTCCCGGCGGCGCACTTATCGTTCATGGCAAAGCGCTGCACCGCTCCCTCTTTGTCAACGGCTATGGCCTTGGTGTCCTGCCCCCCGATATCGATGATCGTGCCCACACTGTGCACCAGGTGGGCCATCCCCCGGGCGTGGCAGGTGATTTCCGTGACCTGCTCGTCGGCAAAATCCACCGCTTCCCGTCCGTATCCGGTAGCAACACAGGTTCGGATCCTCCGTCCGAAGCCGTTCCCATCGAAAACCATCTCCTTTAGCTTTGCGGCAGCGCGGCGGCTGCTGGCCCCGGTCAGGATCACCTCCCGGAACAGGATTCGTCCGGCCGCATCGATGACGACCGCCTTGCCGGACAGAGACCCAATGTCGATGCCCAGAAACAAACCATCCATGGACAACACCTGTCTATTCACCCCTCTGCGCTTTTCCATCACTTCGACGAAGCCCTCAAGCCGCGTGTGCGTCTGGCCTTCGGAATAATTTCGGCTGTCGACGCAGTCGCCGTCAAGGTCCAGAAAGGGCACGTCGAGCCGCCGCAAAGAGTCGGCGATCGGTCGTACGCCTCCACACCCCTGCCGGCAGCCCCAGTGAGAGAATTGCAGCACGCCATCCGCATCGTATTCCCGAACCAGGCGCTCGATGAGGGCGATCCGATTGGTCACCGGCCCGAGATTCGGATTCTGCAGCATCTTTACCGCCAGGCTGTGGTGAGGCCGTGCGGCATCCAAAGGGGTCCAGTAAACGTTCCCCAGCTCCTCGGCCACGGCATGCACCCCGAGCTCGTTCTCGAGACGGTCGATAAAGTTCCCCGGAAAATAGGGATAGGCAAGCAGCCAGATGATCCGGAAACGCTGGGCTCGTTCGCCGTTGTCGCCCTCGTTTCCACGAGGGTTGTCGATTTCTGCGACCAGATCGCGGTAGCAGTCTCGAAGAAAGGGCGTGCCCATCATCAGCAGCGCTTCGAGAGCCAGCGTGAAGGCCTCCCGGCCGTAAAGCGGGCTCGGACGTCCGCGGCGCAATTCGTTCACCCGGATCATCAGCTCCCTGGTCTCATTGCTCACGGAGAAGATGCGCTCCCAATCCGCCGGTGTTGCTTGCGTCCCGCTGAGATCCGCCAGAGTCTCCTCAAGCGCCGCGAGCTGACCGGCCAGGTATTCGACCGCGGCCGGAGAATTCTCCTGAGGCACATCCAAAAGGACGTAGGGCGCGCCCATACGATCGGCCAGCTCTTCCAGGGTCTGGTTCTGCAGATCACAAAGGTGCGACGTGGCCGTCACAAGCTTGAACCTTGGGAGGTATCCGCCCAGCCAGGCCCCGAGCGTCGTCCTGTGGAACGAACACCCGTCCCGGCTGTAACCGGCGGATTCGGCATGCCCGAGCGCTCTTCCCGCATAACCGGCGGAGGCCATCATCCCCGCCAGATGCTCGATGAACATGGGCGCCGCTCCATACAAATGAAGCAGTTCCGCGGGAACGAGAAATCCCGAAAGCACTGTCAGTTTTCCCGGCCGGTAAATGTCAAGGAGCATCCGGGCCGTCCGGCAGATGATCCGGTCGGCAACCGGCATATCTCCTCGCGCCGCCCAGCGCTTGCGCCAGAGGTACCCGTGGATGAGCAGTCTTGTAAGGGTGCGCTTCGTGATTGGGTCCATTCCATTAATCCTGCCGGCTACCCTTTTCGAGAAGTTCAATGAATGCTTCGACGCGCGTCGTCAACTGCCCGCCGGCGGCGGACGCTCCATCCCGATCGACGTGCAGAAGAGGAATTCCCTCTTGCCGCAATGCCTCGCGCAGTCGCGGAAGGTCAGCCTGCACCAGGTCGCAGAATTTCAGCGTGTGATAAACAACGCCTGCCGCTCCGTGTTCCTTTGCCAGTCCTAAAAGGCGACGGATGCGCGCGTCGGCGCCCTTCATCCTGGCGCAGCCCGCTCGGCGCAGATACCGCCGGGCGATCCCCCTCAGCGGGTCCGACGAGGCATCCACCAACCCGTCGTAGTGCCGAAGGCCGGTGCAAAGATCATCCGTGACAACAGCGCCGCCGGCGTCTTCGATAAGCTCCTGCAAGGCAAATCCGTTGACGATAGAGCCGCAGAGCAAGACCCGGGGCCGCTCGGTCCGGTCTTTCACTTTCCCGCCGAAAGCGCTCAGGAACCGCCGGGCTTCGGTATTGAAGCGCTCCTTGTCCGATTCCACGGCGCAGCGGGCGATGGCGGCAAACTCGCTTCCGGTAAGAGGAGAGAAGGGATCGGTCCGCAATAGGGAAATGCGCGAAATCAGCTTCCGCGTCTCGTTGAGCGTTTCAATGGCCCGCGCGATGTCATCGTCTGCAATGCGGCGGACTGCCTCCCTCTCCAGTGCGGACCGTAACCCACGCAACTGCTCCACGAAAAAGTTCTCGGCGAGACAGTCGCTTCGCCGCGGCACGTCCAGCCGGTGGATGAATCGGCCGCCGACGTATAGCGTCCATATATCGGCGAGCCGGCGCATTGCGTCGCATGAGGCGACAAGGACCACCCCGTGAAGTCCATCACAGCGGCCGCTCAGTGCAGAGTCGAGCAATCCGCGAACGTAGGGGCATAGATTGGCGGGAAGAAAGGCGTCGGCGCCCTCCTCGCGCCCGTCGCCGCTTTCAATCCGACAAGGCGTGAAGCCCGCCGCCATGATCAACTCCTCCG
>MNZQ01000143.1 GCA_001873745.1 Syntrophaceae bacterium CG2_30_58_14 | reverse complement strand
AGCGTTGCGCCGCTTGGAGACCGGACAGCGAAATAAACTACCTCGCGGCAAGGAGCGGGGTATTGGGTGTCATTCCGTGCCTGACACGGAATCCAGTTTCCCTTCCTGGGTTCCCGCTTTCGTGGGAATGACGTGAGCGGGGCAGGCCTCGGGGAATGGACCCGAAGAGATTCACCAGCGGGAGGTATGGGGATGTCCGACCCGGTAAAATCGATTTCAAGGACTATCGGCGCGGTAGGCATGATCGGACTGGGCAATATGGGGTTGGCGATGGCGGTGAACCTGGTCGGATCGGGGTTCGAGGTCATCGGAACGGATCTGATCGCCGAATCCCGCAATGCGTTGAACAAGGCGGGCGGAACGGCGGTTGCCGACACAGGCGAAGTCGGGAAGCGCTGTCGTCACATCATCCTGTCGCTGCCGTCCGAGGCCGCGCTGCATGCGGTCTGCACCGACCTTTCCACAAACTGTGCACGGGGAACGATCGTCATCGAGACCGGAACGTTGCCGCTGACAGCCAAGCGGAAGGCTTGCGACCTTCTTGCCGGTTGCGGGATAACGCTGCTCGACTGCCCGCTGTCGGGAACCGGTGCCCAGGCCAGGAATCGGGATCTGGCGGTCTATGCGAGCGGGAACGCGAAGGCGATCCGGAAATGCCGTCCGATCATCGATAGCTTTGCCCGCGTCTGTTATGACCTCGGCGAATTCGGCAACGGAATGAAGATGAAATTGGTTGCCAACCTTCTCGTGGCGATCCATAACGTGGCGGCGGCCGAAGGAATTCTGCTCGGGGTGCGCTCCGGGCTCGACCCCGCGACGGTGGTCAAGGTCATCGGCGACGGCGCCGGCAGCTCGCGCATGTTCCAGGTTCGCGGTCCGTCGATGGTGGACCGGACCTGGGACGAGGCAATGATCACAAACACGGTCTGGCAAAAGGACCTGAAGCTGATCGGCGAAGCGCTTCTAACCGCCGAATCTCCTGCCCCACTGTTTTCCGCAACAATACCGATATACACCGCCGCTCTGACCTCGGGACATGCCGACCACGATACGGCAGCCGTCTATGAGGTGCTTGAACGAATGGCCGGTCTAAGTCCCCACGCTTCATAGATTTGATGAAGCGATCCCTCATTTATATTTCCATGACAATATTTCTCTTGACAGACGTAATTAATTTCCTTAGGCTTTTCAAGAATAATCAGAGGTTTGACATGACAAGGGCCGTGAAAGAGCGAGACAGAAAGATCGTCCTGGAATTGAAGAGCAGGCTATCCGCCGATTTACAGAAGCGCGTGATAAAATTCATCCTCTATGGATCTCGCGCCAGAGGCGTCGATGCAGAAGATTCGGACATCGACCTGGTCGCGCTGGTCGATGAAAAGACGCCGGAAATCGAGAGCGCCCTCGATGACCTCGCTTATGGCGTCATGTGGGATTATGATTTCAAGCCCGTCATCTCATTAAAGGTCTTCTCCGAAGCGCGTTTCCGCAGTTCCACGGAAAAGGGAATGTCATTTTACAGGCACGTCGAAAAAGAAGGCATTCCGATATGACGGATGAAGTCAGAAGGTATCTCCGTGATGAGGAAATCGTTGAACCCGTCGCCTCATTGAAGATTGACGAGGGTCGCGCCTTCCTATCGGTCATCAAAGATTACCTTGGCCAGTAATTTAAGCATCATAAAAAAAGAGGCAAGCACCACAAGAGCAACGGCAAAGACTTCATCGAGCAGAAAGTTGCGCCAAATTTTCTTATAGGGAAAAGGCGACATGGAAACAATCGATTTCAAGTTGGAGAGGCTTCGCACGTTGCTCAGAGAGATGGGCGGCGTCGTCATCGGCTATTCCGGAGGCTGCGACAGTACGCTGCTGGCGGCCGTGGCCGGAGAGGTCCTCGGGGATCGCGCGATATGCGTGCTGGCCTCTTCGGAGACCTATCCGAAGTCGGAAGTGGCGGAAGCAATGGAGACGGCGGGCAAGTTGGGGATCATGGTCATCGGCATCGACACCGACGAGCTTGAAAACAACGATTTCGCCGCCAATACACCCGACCGCTGCTTCTTCTGCAAGACCGAACTTTTCAGCAAACTCATCGCAATCGGCCAAGAACACGGCATCGACCGGGTGGTGGACGGCGCCAATGTTGACGATCTAAGTGACTACCGACCGGGAAGCCGGGCCGCTGCGGAACTCGGCGTCCGAAGCCCGTTGCGCGAAGCCGGTTTTACCAAGAAGGATATTCGGGAGGCTTCGCGCCGGATGGGCCTGCCGACCTGGGACAAACCGTCGTTCGCCTGCCTCTCGTCCCGCATCCCCTACGGAACCCGGATCGAGCCCGGCATTCTCCGACGTCTCGAGGAGGCGGAGCGGTTCCTGAAGGCGCTGGGATTCCGGCAGGTGAGGGTCCGACACCATGGGGAGATCGCCCGAATCGAGGTCGGGCCGGAGGAAATCGTGCGTCTCGCCTCGTCGGGAATCCGACGGCAGGTGGTTGCAAAATTCAAGGAATTGGCCTATCTTTATATAACACTGGATCTGAACGGCTATCGGATGGGCAGCATGAACGCCGTTCTTGACAGGGAGAAGAAGGTATAAATGGACGCTTTGCGGCTCAAACAAATCCTCGAAGAGGTAAAATCAGGCGATCTGCCGGTCGATGAGGCGCTCAGCAGCCTCCGCACCCTTCCCTATGACGACATCGGGTGCGCAAAGCTCGATCTGCACCGGGGAATCCGCACCGGCTTTCCCGAGGTGGTTTTCTGCCAGGGGAAAACCGACGAGCAGGCCGTGGATATTGTAAAACGGCTCGCCGGATACCACGCCAAAGTCCTCGCAACCCGGGTGGCGCCGGACGTCGCCGGGAAAATCGCGGCGGCGGTCGACGGTTGCACCTATCACAGTCTCGCCCGGATCCTGGTGGTCGATAAACCCGGGGAAAGACCCGAACCTGCCGCCGGGAACGACAGATTCGTGATGGTCCTCTGCGCGGGGACGGCGGACATCCCGGTGGCGGAAGAGGCTGCGATCACGGCGGAGTCGATGGGCAGCCGGGTCGAGCGCTCCTACGATGTCGGGGTCGCCGGCCTGCACCGGCTCCTCGACCAGAAGGACCGGATCATGCAGGCGAACGTGCTGATCGTCGTGGCCGGAATGGAGGGCGCACTTCCGAGCGTGGTCGGAGGAATGGTCTCCTGTCCGGTGATCGCCGTGCCAACCAGCGTCGGTTACGGCGCAAGCTTCGGGGGGCTTGCCGCGCTGCTGGCGATGCTCAACTCCTGCGCCGCGGGGATCGCCGTCATGAACATCGACAACGGTTTCGGGGCGGGATATTTCGCGCATCTGGTGAACCGATGACGGCTTCGCCGCCCCGAACCGGATAGTTTTATGGATTTTTGGGGGGAGTATCACCGATGAAGATCGCCTATTTCGACTGCTTCGCGGGAATCAGCGGCGACATGACGCTCGGGGCGCTCATCGGCGCCGGGGCGGACCCGGTCCGGCTCCGGGATGGGCTTGCCGGTCTGGGCGTCGGCGGGTACAGAATCGAGGTCGGCCGAAAGATCAAGGGAGTGATCGAGACGACGGACGTCCGTGTGGTCCTCGATGAGCCTCCCCTCCCCCGGCAACGACGGCTGAAGGAGATTCGGGAGACGATCCGCAGCGCGAACCTCTCCGACCGTGTCAAGCAGACGGCCGAGCGCATCTTCAATAGACTCGCGGAGGCCGAAGGCCGGGTGCACGGCCGCTCTCCGGAAGAGGTTCACTTCCACGAGGTGGGCGCAGTGGACGCGATCGTCGATATCGTCGGCGCGGCCATCTGTCTCGAAATGATCGGCTGGCCGAAGGTCGTCGCCAGCCCGATGCCCACGTTTCACGGTTACATAACGGGCGCCCACGGCACATTCCCGCTGCCGGCGCCGGCCACCGCCGAGCTCCTGCGGGGCGTGCCTTGGCGGAAGTTGGACATCGAAGGGGAACTGGTCACGCCGACCGGCGCAGCGATCATTGCGGAGATCGCCTCGGGTTTTGGAGAGATGCCCGCCATGACCGTCGAGACGATCGGCTACGGCGCCGGGAAGAGCAATTTCGGCATCCCGAACGTGCTTAGGATCATGGTCGGTGAGGAATCTCCATCGGTTCCCGCCGCCCGGAGCGTCACCGTGATCGAAACGAACATCGACGACCTCAATCCGCAGTTCTACGAGACCGCCATGGAGCGGCTTTTCGCCGCGGGGGCGCTCGATGTCTTCCTGACCCCGATCCAGATGAAGAAGAACCGGCCGGGAACGCTTCTGTCGGTGATCTGCGATCCGGTTGGGGCCGAGTCGCTCGCCGCCGTCGTCCTGGCCGAGACCTCGACGCTGGGCGTCCGAATGTCGCGGTGGGAACGCGTTTGTCTGGATCGCCGCTGGGAGGAGGTCGTCACAGGGTTCGGGACGATCCGGATCAAGATCGGCGAGAGGGACGGCAAAACCATCACGGCCTCCCCCGAGTACGAGGACTGCAAGCAGGCCGCGGCCGAGCACGACGTCGCGATCCGGCAAGTCTATGAAAGCGCGATGGTTCAATACAGAACGGAAAGGAACCCATCATCATGACCCACCGCTTCAACTGCATCGCCACCGGCATCGGCAGCATGCCGGGCGCTGACCCGGACAAGGCCGTGGAACAATCGCTCCGGTATCTGCCCGCGGCGCCGATCTGGCCGCAACTGCCGCAAAGGGACTTCCGCGACCATATGGATGTGCAATACAGCGAATCATTGCCTGGGCTTGTGATCGATGAAGCCGGCGGAAAGGTTTCATTCAACACGACCGGGGAGCTCACCCCGGCTCTTGAAAAATTCTTCGAGCGGTATCTGGAAAAGGATTACGGATTCTTCCGGATCACCGAGACCTACGCCCCCGGTTTTTATGCGCTGCTCCGCGCGCTGAAAAAGGGGTCCCTATCGCGTGCACGGTACATCAAGGGTCACATCACCGGTCCGCTGACCACCGGCGTATCGTTCAAAGACGAAACCGGCCGAGACATCATCCACAACGAGCTCTTCTTCGACGCCGTGGTCAAGGGGCTCGCGATGAAGGCGGCGTGGCAGATCGAGGAGCTTAAGCCCTTCGGCAAACCCATCATCATTTTCATCGATGAACCGGCGATGGAATCGCTCGGATCCGCCTTCTCCGCCGTCTCGTCGGCGCTCGTCGCGGAGAAGCTGAACGAGATCATCGACACCGTCCATGAGTTGGGAGGCGTTGCCGGCATCCATTGCTGCGGCAACGCCGACTGGTCCATGATCTTCAATACCCGGGTCGATATCGTGAACTTCGACGCCTTCGGGTATATGGAAAAGGTGATGCTCTACCCGGTTGATATCAAAAAGTTCTTTGGTCGCGGGGGCGCTCTCGCCTGGGGCGTCGTCCCGACAGGCGCATTCACCGGGAACGAAACCGCCGAGTTGCTCGTCTCCATACTTTTAGCGGGCATCCGGCGTCTCGAACAGACAGGCATCGATCAGCAGACGATCCTGCGGCAGAGCCTCATCACCCCTTCCTGCGGCATGGGCAGCCTGACCCCGGGCCAGGCCGAAGCGATCCTGAAGCTGCTGCGAGACGTATCGGACCGAATGCAGAAAAAAGTGGTGTAGCGCATGAACGCCAGGGGTAAGCGCTTTTCTTAAGACCGAAGGAATTTGCCCCGGAACGGGATATTCTGAAATCAGCAACCGAATAACCATCAACCAAAAGGAGGAGCTTATGACCACACCTCAACATTGCCCAGGATTTGAACAAATGAGATACCTTAAGTCTTTTGTCTGCAAATGTCCCAATTGCGGCAAGGAAGCGGAAATTTTCTCCGATGAGTTTGACAAGAAACATTTCTGCAAGGGTTGCCGGCAGCAGATCGACTTCACCAAGTGCACCCTGGAATCCGGGGTATAAATTTCGGAGAGACCTTGACCTTTCTGAAGGGCGCCTTGGACGAAGCCCTCGACCGAGCGGCCCAGCTCATTGAATACCAAATGAAACGCTCATGACGGCTTGCCGTCACAAAGGGGGATGAAAATTTCTGGGCGACCCCATCCCCACCCTTAGCCTCCCCTTGAAGGGGAGGGAAGTTGAATGCAATGATTTCAATAATATGAGGGCGTATTTTCAGGTGAAATGTGCAATTTCCGGAGAGTGATTTTTCTGATGATCGGCGGTGTTTGTAACTTCCTGTAAGCGGTAAAGCGTCGCCCTTGAAGAAAATGCTTGATTTCAAGTGGTTATAAATAAAATATTCCCTTGACTTCTCGACTCATTAGGGCCACAAATATATCTGGAGGTAATTGCAAAACGCTTTGTCATGCCCGATTGCTCTTATCGGGCACCCATGATTTCAGGCCGTTACAAACTGGATTCCCGCCCGGAAACGTCGCGGGAATGACAGAATTGGGAGTTTTGCAATTAGCTCTATAGATAAGGCATTGTCAATCGGTTAACAACCAGTTTGAACCCTTTTTAGAAAGGTGATGCCATGGAGAGATTATTGAAA
>MNZQ01000116.1 GCA_001873745.1 Syntrophaceae bacterium CG2_30_58_14 | reverse complement strand
TTGTTTCAAGGATAAAGCGCCCGCCAGGGATGGAGGCGATATGAAATTTTTGCTCAAACTATCCGGCCGGATCGACGCGCTCAGTGAACGCATCGGCAGGATCATCATGTGGCTTGTCCTGGTCGCGGTCCTCCTCAGCGCCGGCAACGCCATCGCGCGCAAGGTCTTTCATGCGGGCTCCAACGCCTTCACGGACATGCAGTGGTATCTCTACTCCGGCGTGTTTCTGCTTGGCGCCGGCTACGCCTTCATGAAGAACGTCCACGTGCGCATCGACTTCATTTCGGCCCGGCTGACGGCGCGGGGGCGGTCGTGGATCGACATCGTCGGCATCCTCGTCTTCCTGGCGCCCTTCTGCTGGATCCTGATCCAGATGTCCTGGCCGCTGTTTGTCAAGGCCTGGCAAAGCGGCGAGATGTCGCAAAACGCGGGGGGCTCATCCGCTGGCCGGTTTATCTGCTGTTGCCAGTCGGCATGGCCCTGCTGCTCATGCAAAGCGCCTCCGAGCTGATCAAGCGATTGGCCTTCCTGCGCGGTCTGATTCCCGATCCGCTCGCCTACGGCCATGCGGACAGCGACTCCCCTGCGGCGACACCGGCGGACAACCCGCCTTCGGAGGCGCGCTGAATGGAATTCATCGCCCACAACTTCGTCCCTCTCCTGTTTGCCGGCCTGCTGCTGTTTCTGATCACCGGCTTCCCGGTCGCCTTCAGCCTGGCGGCCACGGGCCTGACCTTCGGCCTCATCGGCATGGAGGCCGGACTCTTTTCCCAGACGCTGTTCCAGGCCCTGCCGCTTAGAATCTTCGGCATCATGCAGAACGAGACGCTGCTGGCCGTTCCGTTTTTCACCTTCATGGGGATCATTCTGGAACGCAGCGGCATGGCCGAGGATCTGCTGGAGACCGTCGGTCAGATGTTCGGTCCGCTGCGCGGGGGGCTCGCCCTGGCGACGATTTTCGTCGGCGCGCTCCTGGCGGCGACCACCGGCGTGATCGCGGCGGCGGTGATCTCAATGGGGCTGATCTCGCTGCCCATCATGCTGCGCTACGGCTACAACAGGACCATCGCCACCGGCGTCATCACCGCCTCCGGGACACTGGCCCAGATCATTCCACCTTCATTGGTCCTGATCGTCATGGCCGACCAACTGGGCCGCTCGGTCGGCGACATGTATGCCGGCGCCATCGTGCCCGGCCTGCTGCTGGTTGGCCTGTTCGCGCTGTTCATTGTCGTCTTGGCCATCGTTCGGCCGAGTTGGGTGCCCGCCCTACCGCCGGAAGCGCGCATCTACAGGGAGGCGAACGGCGCGAGCGGACACCTCTCCCTGCTGGCGATCCTGATGATCTCGGCCGCCGCCGCGTTCGCCTGGGCCTACCTGTACGACGACATCGTCAACCCGCTGGTGGGTCGCAACGGCGCGGCGCCGATGGACGAGGTGCTCACCGTGTCGATGACCGTGGCGGCCTTCGTTGCGCTGGCGCTTGCGCTTGCCAACCGCTGGCTGCGCCTCCGACTGCTGTCGCTACTAACCGAACGTGTCGTCTTTGTGCTGCTTCCGCCGCTGGTGTTGATCTTCCTCGTGCTGGGCACCATCTTCATCGGCGTCGCCACCCCGACGGAAGGCGGGGCGATGGGCGCCACCGGAGCCCTGATCATGGCCGTCTCGCGCCGCAAGATGGATTTCAACCTGCTCAAGCAGGCGCTGGACAACACAACGAAACTCTCCTGCTTCGTAATGTTCATCCTGATCGGCGCGACCGTGTTCAGCTTCACCTTCAACGCCGCCGACGGCCACCTCTGGGTGGAACACCTCTTCGCCAAGCTGCCGGGCGGCCAGTTGGGCTTCCTGATCGCGGTGAATCTTCTGGTGTTCGTGCTCGGCTGCTTCATCGACTTCTTCGAGATCGCCTTCATCGTCATCCCGCTCTTGGTGGCGGTGGCCGACAAACTGGGCATCGACCTGATCTGGTTCGGCGTGATCATCGGCATGAACCTCCAGACTTCGTTTTTGTCTCCGCCCTTCGGTTTCGCGCTGTTCTACTTGAGAAGCGTGGCTCCCAGGTCCGACTACAACGACCGGGTTACGAACAAGCGCATCCCGGCGGTGACGACGGCGCAGATCTATATGGGTTCGATCATGTTTGTCGTCCTTCAGCTCGTCATGCTGGCAGCGGTGATCGCCTTCCCGAATCTGGTTACCGACAGGCTCGACAAGGGACCGGCCGTGAATATGGAGACCATGAAGCTCGAGGCGGAGACCGGAACCTACGGCAATACGGAGGAAGCTCCGACCAATGCGATCGCACCGCAACCGGCGGCGGCGCCGCCCGCGCCTCAGACCGGCGGGGCCGCACGGGCGGAAGATCCGCTAAACAAGATTGCACCGCAGACGGCCGCGGAACAGCCCGCTCCTCAGACCAGCGGGGCCGCACGGGAGGAAGATCCGATGGAGGCGGTCCTTCGGGCGCTCGAACGGGACAAAAAGAAGAAATAACCTGAACCCCGTTTAGGGTATCTCCGGAAAAGCAAAAACCCCCGCGCGGCTTATAACCGCTCGGGGGTTTTTTTAGGTAGGCATCGCCACAGGAATTAGAGTCTCTGCGCGTGCATGAATTCATCGAAGCCGGCCTCGGCGAAGCGGAACCACATGTTCTCGTCGGCGCGGAACTTGCTGTAGTCCTCATACACCTTTTTCCAGCGGGGATTCTTTGCGGAGAGCTCGCTGTACAGAGCCATGGCCTCCTTGAAGGCGGCGTCCATGACGTCCTTCGGGAAGCGATGCAGCTTGGCGCCGCCGGCCACCAATGTCTTCAGCGCGATCGGGTTCTTGGCGTCGTATATGGCCTGCATCAGCACGTGCGCACGCGCCGACGCCGCCTCGATCATCGCCTTGTACTCGGCGGGCAGCGCCTCATAGGCCTTGATGTTGACGTAGAGTTCGCAATTTGCGCAGCCCTCCCACCAGCCGGGATAGTAGTAGTTGGGCGCCACCTTGTAGAAGCCCAGTTTCAGGTCGTCGTAGGGTCCGACCCACTCGACAGCGTCGATCGTCCCCTTCTCGAGCGATGTATAGACCTCCCCGCCGGGCATGCTTACCGTCTGCACACCAAGCCGTTCCTGCACCTTTCCGGCGATCCCGGCGGTGCGCATCTTGAGCCCCTTCAAGTCGGCAAGCGACTTGATCTCCTTGCGGTACCAGCCGCCCATCTGGGCGCCGGTGTTGCCCATCGGAAAGTCGATGATGTTGTAGTTCCTCATGAACTCGCGCAACAGCTTCAGACCGTTGCCCTCGAACAGCCAAGCCGTCATCTGGCGCGAGTTGAGGCCGAAGGGGATGGCCGTTGCCAGCGCGAAGGTGTCGTCCTTGCCGAAGAAATAGTAGGGGGCGGTCTGGCAGCATTCGATAGTGGCGTTCTGCACCGCGTCAAGCACGCCGAAGGCGGGGACAAGTTCGCCGGCCGGATGGACCGTGATCGTGAACTTGCCGCCGGACATCGCGCTCACCATCTTGGCGAACGCCTCGGCGGGGCCGATCAGCGCATCCAGCGACTTGGGGAAGCTGGAAGCGAGGCGCCAGCGCAACGTTGGCTGGGCATGAACCGCAGGCGCCGCGAAGCTCATACCGGCAGCGAGGCCCGCGCCTGCGGCGATGCCCGCGCCGGCCTTCTTCAGAAATGAACGTCTAAGTACGGAAGTCTCCTGTGCAATTTTCTTCATTTTTGGCTCTCCTTAATTAATAAGTTATTGATTCTTTACCTTTACCGGATTCGCTCCGGCTCGCCTGCCTCCCTTCGAATCCGGGGAGGGGGTCGCATTCTATTTTCTCCCGCCGGGAAGTCAAGAAAAAAATATCATTTCCTTTTGCCCGCCCCTTTTTTCGGCCTCCCGGAACGGCTTCTGTGGTATGATGCGCTCCCTGACTTTTTACGTAGCCGTCAGGCTTGACCGGCAAAACGGTGTGAAAAGGAGAGCGATGAAGGTTCTGCACACATCCGACTGGCACATCGGCCGCACGCTTTATGGCCGCGAGCGGTACGGGGAGTTCGATGCCTTTCTGGACTGGTTGGCCGTTCGGGCCGAGGAGGAAAACATCGATGTTCTGCTGGTGGCGGGGGACGTGTTTGACAACAGCACCCCCGGCAACCATGCCCAGGAGCTCTACTACCGTTTCCTGTGTCGCATGGCGGTCTCTTCCAACCGCCACGTGGTGGTGACCGCCGGGAATCACGATTCGCCCTCTTTCCTGAATGCGCCCCGGGAGCTCCTGAAATGCCTCAACGTCCATGTTGTGGGGTGCGCCGCCGATCCTCCCGCGGATGAACTGATCGTTATCCGCGGGCCGGACCGGGAGCCAAGGCTGATTGTCTGCGCAATCCCCTATCTCCGGGACCGCGAGATCCGCACCGCCGAGGCCGGTGAAAGCGTCGAGGAGAAGGAGAGAAAGATCATCGAGGGGATCAGGGCGCATTACCGTCGGGTGTGCGAAGCGGCCGAACAGAAACGCGCCCTGCTGAAAAAATCGGTTCCGATTGTCGCCATGGGGCATCTGTTTGCGGCAGGCGGCCGGACGGTGGAGGGCGACGGTGTGCGGGAGCTCTATATCGGCTCGCTCGCCCAGGTTCGAACCGATGTCTTTCCCAAATGTATCGACTACCTGGCATTGGGGCATCTTCACATCCCGCAGAGGGTGGGCGGATCGGACTTCATCCGCTATTCGGGTTCCCCGCTGCCGATCGGTTTCGGGGAGGCCGAGCAGGACAAGTGCGTCGTTCGCGTGGAGTTTTCGGGTCATTTGCCGCAAGTCGCGAATATACCGGTTCCCAGGTTCCAGGAGCTCAAGACCCTGCGGGGGGATTGGTCGGCCATCGCCCGGGAGATCGACGGCCTGAAATCGCGGGGGAGCAGCGCCTGGCTGGAGATCATCTACGAAGGGGATGAGGTTGCCGGCAGTCTGCGCGAGCGCCTGGATGATGCCGTTGCCGGGAGCGGCATCGAGATTCTCCGCATTAAAAACAACCGGGTTCTTGAACGCGCCATGAGCGGGACGGCTGCGGAGGAAACGCTTGCCGACCTGGACGTGACGGAGGTGTTCCAGCGCTGCCTTCAGGCGCATGAAGTTCCGGAAGAGCAGCGGCCGGAGCTTTGGGCCGCATACCGGGAGGCGGTGGTCTCCCTGCGGGAAGCGGACCCGATGGCCGAACAGCCGGAGCGGAGAAAAGTATGAGAATCCTCGGCGTGCGGTTCCGAAACCTGAATTCCCTCGCGGGTGAATGGCAGGTGGATTTCACCCATCCGGACTATGCGTCAAACGGAATATTCGCGATTACCGGCCCGACCGGCGCCGGAAAGACGACCATCCTCGACGCCGTCTGCCTTGGTTTATATGGCCGTACGCCCCGCCTGGACCGGGTGACGAAAAGCGCCAACGAGATCATGTCGCGCCAGACCGGTGAGTGCTTTGCCGAGGTGACCTTCGAGACGCAGAAAGGCCGGTACCGCTGCCACTGGAGTCAGCGCCGCGCCCGGAAACACCCTGAAGGCGAGTTGCAGCAGGCCAGGCATGAAATCGCCGACGCCGATTCCGGGGCCGTCCTGGAATCGAAGATCACCCAGGTGGTGGCATTCATTGAAAAGGTAACGGGCATGGACTTCGAGCGCTTCACCCGTTCGATGCTGCTCGCCCAGGGGGAATTCACGGCCTTTCTCCAGGCCGATCCCGACAAGCGGGCGCCCATCCTGGAGCAGATCACCGGGACCGAAATCTACAGTCGAATCTCCATGAAGGTTCACGAGCGCCACGCGGAAGAACGGAACCTTCTTGAGCTGTTGCAGGCGGAACTGCAGGGAATCCAGGTTTTAAGCGATGAGGAAGAGGGAAATCTGCAAAACGTGCTGAAGGAGAAGCGGTCACTGGAAGCGGAAATGGAGGGCCGGGTCGAAGGCCTTCGCAACGCGGCCCTCTGGCTGGATCGGGTGGCCGCCCTGGAGAGGGAGATCACGGAACTGGACGGGCTGCTGCTGGATTTCGAGGAGCGCAGGCTTGCCTTTGCGCCGGAATCGATCCGATTGGCGAAATCCCGCAAGGCCCTCGGTCTGGAAGGCGATTACCGGGGGGTGGCCGCGCTGCGGATTCAGCAGGGGAGTGAAACCGGGGAGCTCGCCGGCGCCGCCGCCACACGGCCCGAAAAGGAGAAGGCATGCGCCGCTGCGCTGAATCGGAAACAGGCCGCGGAAGCCGGTTTGACCGAGGCGCGCTCCCGGCAGGTCGTCGAAGCGGAGCTCCTCAAGAAGGTGCGCGAGCTCGATGCCAGGCTGGGGGAGCAGAAAAAACAGGTCGCAGAGAAGGTCAAGGCGATCGGGGATGGCGAGCGGCAGGGGAGGGGATTTAAAAGCAACATCGAACATCTCGAACGGGCGCTGAAAAAGGCGCAGGGCGACCTAAAAGCGATCCGGGACTACCTGGCTGGACACGCCGCCGATGCCGCGCTTTTGACCAACCTCGCCGTAATCGCAAGGGAATTCGAGTCGCTTCGCGACTCTGAGGCGAAGCAGATCAAGGCGAAGAAAGCGGTTGCCGCGGCAGACGGGAAAAAGGCGTCGGCCGGTTTAACCTGCGGCAAGCTCGAAACCGACCATGAGAAATCCCGCCGGGAATTCGAGAAGGGGCAGACGGAACTTCGGCGTCTAACCGTTGAGCTCGCGGCCATCCTCAAAGGATCTGACATCGGCCGGTGGCGCGATCGGGTGGATGCGCTGAAGGAGCGCGAGCGTCTTCTGATTCAAGCGGGCGAAATGATCGACCGGATCGACAAGACGGGTCGGGCGCTGGAAGGCCTGAAAACGGTCCTTGAAGCCTTCCATAACGGTCATCAGAAGATCTCGGGTGAGATCCAGTCCTGCTCGGGGCAAAAAGCGGTCCTGGAAAAGGGAATCGGAACCCTCGAAACGGAGGTCGCTCTCCTTGGACGGATCCGCGACCTCGAGGAGGAACGGAAGCGGCTGGAGGACGGCAGGCCGTGCCCCCTGTGCGGCGCCACCGATCATCCTTACGCGAAGGGCAATCTCCCCGAATTGAACAGGGCGGAAGCGGGGCTAAAAAAGAGAAAGGCCGAATACAAAAAGACCTCCGAGACGCTGGGAAGACTGGAAACCGAGCAGGTTAAAACAGCGGCGGAGATCGGGCATGCGGAAAAAGAGATGGGGGAGAAAAGGGCCGCACGGGATGCGGACGAAAAGGCGTGTGGTGAAGCGCTGCTGAAGCTGGGTATCGCGCATATGGGGACAGATTTTAAATCTGTCCCCATATGCGCGGCTCTTGCCGATGTCCGGTTGAAAATGGCCGAAACTTCCGGCATTGTTTCCGTTGCGGAAGAGAAAAGCAAAAGAGAGAAGGCGGCGCAAACGGCCCTGGAGAAGTTGAGGACGGGATCCGAGAAGTCGGACAAGGCCTTGCAGGAGGCGCGGCATCAACGGGAGACGGCCGGTCGGGAGTATGAACGGTTGATCCGGGAGCAGGAAATCCTGGGGGAGGAGGCTCGAAAGGCCCGCACGGCTGCGCTCAAGGGAGTGGAACCCTTCGGGATCACGCAGATTCCCGTAACCGGAATCGACGCCCTGTTGCGGGAGCTCACCGGGCGCAGAGAGGCGTGGCAGACAAGGCAGGATGAAAAAACCGCCGCGGAGAAGGGGATCGGCGATCTGAAGGCCGCGCTGGACAAGGACAACGCGCTGCTTTCGAGCCTCGAAAGGGATCTCGCCGCAAGGCGCAAGGATCGCGACGACCTGCTCATGCAGGTTCAATCCCTTAGCGCCTCCCGCCGGGAACTCTTCGGGGAGAGGAACGCCGACCAGGAGGAAAAGTGGCTGGCGGAGGCTGTGGAGCGGGCGGGAAAGGTTTTTGAAAAGGCGCGCGAAGAGTACGGGCGAATGGAAAAAGAGATCGGCGCCCTGAAGGAGAAAATCGCGCTGTTGCAGGAAAAGACGGGAAAGCGGGCGGGGGAACTGGCGCAGGCGGAGGCGAACCTAACGGAGCGGATCATCAAGGCGGGGTTCGAGGACGAGGCCGGCTATCGGTCCGCCTGCCTGACCGAAGAGGCGCGGGAGAGTCTCGCGGCGCGGGAAAAGGCCCTGGTCAAGGAGAAAACGGAACTGGACGCCCGCCGGAGGGACCGATCGGAGGCGCTGGCCGCCGAACGGGAGAGACGCTTGACGGATCAGCCCGTCGAGACGCTTCGGGAAACGATCGGCGCCTGTGATTCAAGCTTAAGACAGATCCGGGTCGATATCGGCGGAATCACAAACAGTCTGGGTGAAAATGAGAAATTGAAGGAAAAGCAGCAGGATCGCCTCCGGACCCTGGACGCCCGGAAAAAGGAGTGCGCCCGTTGGGACGACCTGCATCTGCTCATTGGCTCCGCTGACGGCAAGAAATTCCGGAACTTTGCCCAGGGGCTGACCTTCGAGAGGATGACGGTGCATGCCAACCTCCAGCTAAAGAAGATGACGGACCGCTACATGCTCATCCGCGACCCGTTGCAACCGCTGGAACTGAACGTCATCGACAACTATCAGGCGGGCGAGATCCGTTCCACGAAGAATCTCTCCGGCGGCGAAAGCTTCATCGTCAGCCTGGCTCTGGCGCTCGGCCTCTCGCAGATGGCGAGCCGGAATGTGCGCGTGGATTCTCTCTTCCTCGATGAAGGGTTCGGAACCCTCGACGACGAGACCCTCGAAACGGCGCTTTCGACGCTGGCGGGACTGCACCAGGAAGGCAAGCTGATCGGCGTCATCTCGCACGTCCCGGCGCTCAAGGAGCGCATCGGCACGCAGATCCAGGTCACCCCCGGGACCGGGGGGCGAAGCAGCCTGACCGGCCCCGGCTGCCGGAGGATTTAAGAGAAAAAATCGGGGAGGAAATCTCGGGGGGGTGATCTCGACTTTTTGCGAAGTCGTCCAAGAAGCGGTGCTGAAAAACAGGAAAACCGGACCGCGCAAAATAAAGCCGTGGATTCAATCAGTAAAATTTAAAAAAATCCCTTGACTTTTTTAGGGGGGAGGGTGAGAGGTAAATAAATTATAAATTAATGGAGGGGCTGAATAGTTACGAGGCTTTAGGCACATTTTATGCCACGGATTCAGGTAAGGTGCTATTATGTGTAACGAAAGACAAGAACAAGATCCCGGGAAGTTCCGCGATCAAATTAGACAGGGCAAATGGCAAAAATCTACCAGTGGGGCCTGTCCCGGCTATGTCCAAGCCAATCTCGTTATCCTCCCGAGGGAATTCGCTCTCGATTTTACCATCTTTTGTTTGAGGAATCCCCAGCCTTGCCCGATCATTGAAATCCTTGATCCGGGAAACCCTATTGTACAGGAAGCAGCTCCCGATGCGGACATCCGCACCGATATCCCGAAATATTGCATCTTCAAGGATTCAAAACTGGTCGAGGAAAGAACAGAGATCACCAATTTATGGCGTGACGATCTTGTAACTTATTTAATCGGTTGCAGTTATACCTTTGAAGAAGCCCTGGTTCGGGGAGGGGTTCCCGTAAAGAATTATCTCCAGCAAAAAGATCCAGGCGTATATATCAGTTCAGTCATGTGCCGGTCAGCCGGGGTTTTTTGGGGGCCCATGGTAGTCACTATGAGACCGATTCCTGGCCATCTTGTTGCACGGACGGTTCAGATAACCTCGAGATTTCCTAAAGCGCATGGCGCGCCCGTCCATATTGGCAATGGGGAGCCAATCGGAATCACGCATCTTGAAAAGGTTGACTTTGGCGAACCTCCCGTAATCGACAGGGGGGATGTGCCTGTTTTTTGGGGTTGCGGTGTTACTCCGCAACTGGCAGCAATGAAATCAAAGGTTCCGTTCATGATTACCCATAAACCCTGTCATATGTTCATTACAGATATAAAAATAGAAGAAATGGCCATTTCCTGACTTTTTTTAAATAACCCGGGGCGCCCCGTGGGATTTAAGGATGAAATTGCTGTGCCACTCAGAAGCCAGGGGCTTGAATTCAGGATGGAGATTCATAGGAAGACCGCTAAGGATTTTCGGGATTAGAGGGCATGGCATAAGGGCGCATTTGTCGGAATAAGCCAGCAAGTTGCTGGTGATTTACAGGGTTACCATTCTGCTGAATTTTGAATCCTGGATTCTGAGCCGTTATATGTTCCTTTGAGCAGTGCCGTGTAATCTATGGAAGGGGGTGGTTGGAAAGAGAGGCGGAAAGCCATGATTTCGGCATGAGATACGTATGGATGCATCGAAAATCATAATACAAGAATCGGGAGGGAACAATGAAGCGAAAATATGATCAAAACACTACAGGAGGTAGTACAATGAAATACCGGAAAACAGTTCTTTTTTTCATCGTTGTGTTCTTGTCTCTTCTTTTTCTTTTTCCTCCGCTTTTTGCGCAGGAAAAAGAGATTAGGATCGGTGTTCTCTATCCGCTCTCAGGGGCAGCAGCTACAATCGGGAGAGACCTTCAGAGGGCAGCAGAGCTGACCGCAGAGATTATCAATAATAAAACTCCTGGCGTTGATATACCCATGGCACAGTGGGGTGGGATACCGAATTTAGGTGGCGCTAAAATCAAACTGATCTTTGCAGACCATCGGGGCGAGCCTGACCGTGGAGCAGACCTTGCAAAAAGACTTATTCTTGACGACAAAGTTGTCGGGTTAATGGGCGCCTACCATAGCTCAGTTACAAAGACCGTCAGTGCTGTGGCCGAGCGCCATGGAATCCCCATGATCAATGATTCATCGACATCACCCGAACTTACAAAAAGAGGATTGAAATGGTTCTGGCGTACAACACCCCATGATGATATTTTTAACAAAGACCTTTTTGAGCTTCTCAAGGGGTTGACAGAAGGAAAGGTAAAGGGTGTTAAGGCCTTTCCTAAAGATCAGCTTAAGAACGTTGCCTATGCCTGTGAAAATACCGAATGGGGTTCAAGTGTAGCAAAATCAATAGAGGGATTTGCAAAAGAGTACGGTTTCAATATAACGAAAAGGATACTCTACAATGCAAACTCGCCCGACCTCACCTCCGAAGCAAAGGCCCTTGTTTCTGTAAAACCGGATGTTATGCTTTTTGCATCTTACCTCTCTGACTCGCTCCTCATGATCAGAACCTTGAAGGGTATGAAGGCATCAACGAACTTTTTCTGGGGACAGGATGCCGGCTTTGAAATGGCTGATTTTGTTAAAACACTTGGCACAGACACAAACGGTGTTCTGACGAGAACAGTCTTTATCGCAAAGATTGCAAAGGTAAAAAAGGTTGCAGGTCAGGTCAATGCCCTTTATAAGAAAAAATATGGCGATGACCTTACAGGAGCCACTGCCCGGTCAGTCGTAGGGGTCCAGACATGGGCATACGTTCTGAATAAAGCCGGTTCAACTGACCCCAAGGCTATCCAGAAGGCATGCAATGAGATCAATATCCCCGCTAATGATCTGGTTATGCCATGGGCAGGCGTTAAATTCGATGCCACCGGCCAGAACATTCTCGGCAGAGGTCTTATCGGGCAGTACCAGAAGACCAAAGAAGGCATGATCGATCTCGAGATCATTTACCCCTTTGAGCTTGCCACTGCCAATATGATCTATCCATTCCCGGGATGGAAATAACGTTGTAAGCATTCAGCGGTCAGCATTCAAGCATTCAGCATTAGGAAGTTGCTGACTGCTGACCGCTGATAACTGATCATTTTTTAAGGAAACAATACTCCATGGCTTTAATTGATGCATTATTACAGGGAATACTGATGGGGCTTCTTTTTGCCCTTGTTGCCCTTGGGTTGAACATTATTTTCGGCGTTATGAACATAGTCAACTTCGCCCATGGCGAATTCCTTATGATCGGTATGTACACCACGTACTGGACGAGTCTCCTCCTTGACATCGATCCCCTTCTTACACTGCCTGTAGCTGCCCTTGTAGGGGTTCTGCTCGGCATAGCGTCCTATTACAGCCTGATCAGGTATCTCCTCCGTGGCCCTGCAATCGCTCAGCTCTTCGGGACCTTCGGTCTCATGCTCTTTCTTCGATACCTTGCACAGTTCCTCTTTGGAATAGATTATCGGATCATCCAGAAGGGTCTCCTGATTGGAAAGTCCCTCTCCATCGGTCCCTTCATCTTTGACTGGACAAAACTTGCTGCGGGTATACTCAGTCTGTTTGCCTTCGCATTCGTATACTATTTTCTCAATAAAACAAAAACAGGAAAGGCCCTCCAGGCAACATCGATAAACAAAGAAGCCGCTTCTTATATGGGCATCAAGACAGACAAAATGAATGCCATTGCATGGGCTATAGGCGGTGGTACAGTTGGTATTGCCGGGGGTTTGCTGGCGAATTTCTATTACATCTACCCCACGATAGGTATTCTCTTTGTCATGATCGCTTTTGCCTGTGTCGCTCTGGGCGGGTTCGGGAGCATTAAAGGGGTCTTTTTCGCCGGTTTACTTGTAGGCATTCTCGAAATGGTTTTCCCCGTCTTCGGTTCTCTCGTGAACTCGGATTTCCTCGGTCCTCATTTTAAATTTACCATAGTCTATCTTGCTTATTTTATCATTGTCGTTTTCAGACCTCAGGGGTTATTTGGATGGAAAAACTAAAGGACGCCTTAGATTTCAGAGACTTTTCGAGGGCCGAGCAGGTCGGTTTTACCATCTTTTCCATCTTTCTGCTCCTCTTTCCCTGGCTTGGTGCGGGGTCATTCGTAAAGGCGGTCATGATTCAATTCCTCCTGTTCTCCCTCTTTGGAATGGGATGGAATACCGTAGGCGGATATGGTGGACAGGTAGAGCTCGGCAAGGCCCAATATGTGGGAATCGGCGCATATACTGTGGCCCTTACCATGGTGTGGTGGAAAATCCCGTTCTGGGTATCCATGCCCATGGGGATTCTGCTTGCCGTTGGTTATTCCTTCATGATCGGCTATCCCTTATTCCGTCTTAAAGGGCATTACTTTGCTATTGCCACGATCGCTACATCCCTCGTGTTGCAGGATATTTTTGCAAACTGGAAACTGGTAGGCGCCGCCAAAGGGATAGAGCTTCCGATACATGACCATCCTGATTTTCTCTACATGCAGTTCAAATCCGACACATATTACTACTACTTCATTATGGTACTTTTTTATGTGGCCATCTTCTACATGAACTGGTTCCGCAGATCAAAACTGGGTTATCAGTTAAGGATGATAAAAGATGACGAGGATGCCGCTGAAAGCCTTGGCATAGATACACGCTGGTGCAAGATAAAGGCATACTCCATTGCCTCAGCCTTTGTTGCCGTTGGCGGTGGGTTTATGGCCGTTTACAACCTCTACATAGACCCTGTTTCTGTCATGGACTTAGACCTTTCTATTAAAATTGCCCTCATGGCAATGCTCGGAGGGGCAGGTTCCCTCTGGGGGCCTACTATTGGCGCTGCCTTTCTCGTTCCCCTTGACCGTTTCCTCGGAAGCTGGCTTGGCGGCCATGGAGGGTTGATCGGCCTTGATTTCATGATCTATGCAATGCTTATCATGGTGGTCTCTGCCTATCAACCGAGGGGTATCTGGGGCATCATCGAACAGTTCAGAAGAAAAGGGAGCTGATTGTGGCATTTCTTGAAATATCGAACATCGTAAAAAATTTTGGCGGACTTGTGGCAAACAACAACGTCTCGTTCCAGATCGAACAGGGTGAGATCATTGGTCTTATCGGCCCCAATGGCGCCGGGAAAACAACCCTCTTCAACTGCATTGTCGGTTATTATAAACCCGATTCAGGAAAGGTGATTTTTAAAGAAAAGGACATAACGGGATTGAGACCCTTTGACACGAACAGGGCGGGTATCGGCAGGACATTTCAGGTTATGACGGTAACAACTGGCATGAGCGTCATCGAAAATGTCATGGTAGGTGCATTCTGCAGGACCGATGACCGTCATACGGCACAGTCAGAGGCCTCTGAGGTGCTCAACTTTCTTGGACTGGAAAGCGTAAAAGAATATCATCTGAATGAATTACCCATTGCAATGCAGAGAAAGGTAGGGCTTGCCAGGACATTGGCGACAAAACCTGAATTGCTTATGCTTGACGAAGTCGCATCAGGCTTAAACCGCACGGAGACGGATGAACTGGTATTGCTTCTGAGGAGACTCAACGCCGAAAAAGGGGTAACACTCATTCTTATCGAGCATATTATGGAGATGGTTATGTCTGTTTCCCATCGTGTCATTGTACTTGATTATGGCGAAAAGATTGCGGAGGGTCTGCCCGGTGAAATTGTCAAAAACGAAGATGTGATCAAGGCATACCTGGGAGAGAAATATGCTAAGAGTCACTGAGATCGAAGTCCGCTACAGCGGCATACCTGTTGTCCACAACGTTTCACTCCACGTCGGGCAGGGTGAGCTTGTTACGGTGGTAGGTTCAAACGGCGCCGGGAAATCGACTCTCCTCAAAACCATCGCAGGGGCCCTTCATCCGACAAAAGGGTCAATACAGTTCGATGGCAAAGATATACACAAACTGTCAACACCGGACATTGTCAAGCTTGGCATTACCTATATCCCTGAAGCGCGTCTCATATTCGGGCCTCTCACGGTGGAAGAAAATCTTGAGCTTGGTGCATACATTTTAAATAATTCCGAAGAAACAAAGAAAAATCTCGATTTCATATACAGCCTCTTTCCACGGTTGAAAGAGAGACGCTCACAGTTGAGTGGCACCTTAAGCGGCGGCGAGCAGCAGATGCTTGCCATCGGGAGGGGTCTCATGTCAAACCCGAAACTTCTCATGCTTGACGAACCTTCTCTGGGGCTCATGCCGAAACTGGTAGATGAAATGTTCGAAGCCGTTGCAAAGCTGAGGACAATCGGGAAAACTATACTCCTTGTGGAACAGAATGTCTTTGAATCCCTTGACATATGCGACCGCGGATATGTTCTTCAGACGGGCAGGACAATCCAGGAAGGGACAGGCAAAGAACTCCTCAATGCAGAAGACATCAAAAAGGCCTTCCTGGGACTTTAACATTCAAGGAAAGGGTTCAAAAATCAAGGGTCAGGGGCCTGTTGCCCAAACTTATTTTACAAGAAATCTCGCTTTCACTCATACGCTGCGCTCCTCCTCGAACCTCAGGGAAACGAAAAGGCTTTCAGGAAAAGTTGGGCCAGGCTGATTCCTCTCTCTCCAGCGCCCAGTGATTCCTTCCGAGCAGGATGATCGCTAAATAATGGCATAATGATTCGACATACCGTACGAGGAGATGAACCGATGAATAGGATCGACATCAACTGCGACATGGGGGAGGGCTTCGGCGCCTACACGATCGGCATGGACGGCGAGGTGATCCGGTACATCAGCTCGGCCAACATCGCCTGCGGGTTCCACGCCGGCGATCCCCGGGTCATGAACCGGACGGTGAAGCTTGCCAAAGAAAACGGCGTAGGCGTTGGGGCCCATCCGGGATACCCCGACCTCGCGGGATTCGGGCGGCGGAACATGGACTGCACTCCGGACGAGGTGCGCGATGATGTGATCTACCAGATCGCGGCCCTGCGCGGCTTCTGCGCCCTCCACGGCGTGAAGCTGCAGCATGTGAAGCCCCACGGCAGCCTGTACAACATGTGCGTGGGAAATGAGCCCTTGTCCAGGGCCGTGGCCGAGGCCATTGCTGCCGTCGATCCGGGACTCCTCTGGGTGACGCTCGGCGGGGCTCAGGCCGGCCTTGCGCAGAAGATCGCCGACGCGGCGGGGATCCGTGTCGTCTTCGAAGCCTTCCCCGACCGGACCTATACGCCCGATGGAAAGCTGGCGCCACGGAAACTTCCCGGGGCCGTGATCACGGACCCGAAGCGGGCCGCCGAGCAGGCACTCCGGATGGCCAAAGAGGGCAGGGTGATCGCCACGGACGGCACGCGCCTGGAGATGGAGGTGCATACGCTCTGCGTGCACGGCGACAATCCGTCGGCCGTTGACCATGTGAGGACGATCCGGCAGGCGCTGGAGGCCGAGGGGTTTCGCATCGTCCCGCTGGGCGCATCGGCTTGACATCCCCTCCATAACGGTATTTCCCAAGCCATGGCAGCGATACTTTACAAACAGGCCCGATTCCGGTTGAGCGGCGACCGCGCGCTCCTGGTGGAATACGGCGACGGAATCGACCCCGTCATCAACGAAAAGGTGCGGGCCATGACGACGCTCCTGAAGAGAAACCTTCCGGCCGGCGTCGAGGCGGTTGTCCCGGCCTACCGCTCCCTCTCCATTATCTATGATCCCCTGGCGACGACACCCGGAAGGCTGGCGGAGATCCTCCATGCCCTGGAAGCGGATTCCCGTGCGGCGGAGATTGCAAAGGCGAAAGTCGTTCCGATCCCGGTCTGCTACGGCGGCGAGTTCGGTCCCGACATCGGCGTCGTGGCGGAACACACCGGCCTGCGGGAGGATGAGATCGTCGTCATCCATATCGCCGTTGATTATCCCATCTACATGATCGGCTTCACGCCGGGATTCTGCTACCTGGGCGGACTGGATCGCCGGTTGCAGATGCCGCGCAGAAAAACGCCGCGGACGAACCTCCCGGCGGGCTCCGTGGGAGTCGCGGAATCCCAGACGGGCATGTATCCCGTCGACAGTCCCGGCGGCTGGCAGATCATCGGGCGGACGCCGCTGCGACTCTTCGCCCCCGCGCGGGAAAACCCCTTTCTGTACGAGGCGGGAGACCGTATCCGGTTCGTACCCATCGCCGAGGCCGAATTCCGTCGATTGCGCGAAAAGGAGTGGTCCTGATGGAACTCTTCGCCGTCCGGAACCCCGGTCCCATGACCACCGTACAGGATCTCGGGCGTCTGGCCTTCCTGGACCGGGGCGTTCCCCTCTCCGGGGCCCTCGATCCCTTTGCCTGCCGGGTTGCGAATCTGCTCGTGGGAAATCCCGAAGATGCCGCCGTCCTGGAGATCACCGTGATGGGTCCCACCATCGAGGTTCTCACACCGGCCGACATCGCATTGACCGGCGCCGACATGGGGATGACCATCAACCAGGCCCCCATCCGGGCATGGCGGACGGTTAGAGCGAACCCCGGCGAAGTCATCCGGATTCCCCGGGCGGCATCCGGCTGCCGGGCCTACCTGGCCGTCACGGGAGGCATCGATGTTCCCCTGATGATGGGGAGCCGCTCCACCTTCGTGCGGGCGAAAATCGGCGGTGTTCAGGGACGCGGATTGATCAAAGGCGACATCCTGCACCGGAGAGCGGGCAGTCTCCTGACTCGCCCCCGTGAGCTCCCCGACGAATGGATTCCACGATATGCACGAGAGATCGCGCTCAGGGCCGTCCCCGGTCCACAGGACGACGCCTTCCGGGAAGGCATCGACGCCTTTTTCGGCGCCTCCTATGAAGTGACCCAGCAGGCCGACCGAATGGGCTGCCGGCTCCGGGGCCCCGCCGTCCATCGCGATGGGGAATCACCCGAGAGTATCGTGACGGAGCCCACGATGCCCGGAAACGTTCAGGTCCCCGCCGACGGGCAGCCCATCATTCTCCTCGTCGAGCAGACCTCGGGGGGGTACGCAAAAATCGCGACCGTGATTACAGCGGATCTCCCCAACGTGGCCCAGGCCATGCCCGGGAATATCGTTCTGTTCGAACGGGTGACCCTGGAGGACGCACACCGTCTGTATCGGGAGCAGCAAAAGCACCTGCAACAGATCAGGGAGCATCTCAAAAGGGTTTATGGATTGTGACGGGATTTTTGTTCCAAAAAAAGGACCGGTTCCCCAAGAGTCCCGGAACCGGTCCGCAGGGTTTCATCTGATTGAAACTACAGAAACTTTTCGATATCGGCGAATTTCAGACCGAAGGCGTCGGCCACGCCCTGGAAGGTGACCTGACCCTGGATCACATTGGCGCCCTTTTTGATCTCCGGGTTTTCCTTCATTGCCCTCTTCCAGCCCTTGTTTGCGATCTCGACCGCATAGGGGAGGGTGGCGTTCGTCAGGGCCAGCGTGGAGGTTTTCGCGACGGCGCCTGGCATGTTTGCCACACAGTAATGGATGATCCCGTCGATCGTGTAGATCGGCGCTTTGTGCGTCGTCGCCCTGGAGGTTTCAAAACAGCCGCCTTGGTCGATAGCCACGTCCACCAGGACCGATCCTTTTTTCATGAGTTTCAGCATGTCGCGCGTGACGAGTTTCGGCGCCTTGGCGCCGGGGATCAGGACGGAGCCGATCACCGCGTCCGCCTCCCGGATCAGCCTGCGGATGGTCTCCGGAGAGGAGATCAGGAGGAAGCAGTTCTTCGGCATGACGTCGGAGAGATAGCGGAGTCGCGACAAACAGGAGTCGATGACATAGACCCTGGCGCCCAGGCCGCAGGCCATCTTTGCGGCGTGCGTGCCGACGGTTCCGGCGCCGATCACCAGGACCGTCGCCGGTTCGACGCCCGGGACGCCGCCGAGAAGAACGCCCTCCCCGCCGTATTCCATCTCGAGGTACTTGGCGGCCTCCTGGATTGCCATCCGGCCCGCGACCTCGCTCATCGGGATGAGCAGGGGGAGCGATCCGTCCGCCTTCTGGATCGTCTCGTAGGCGATAGCGATGGATTGGGTTTCGATCATCGCCCTCGTCAGCGCCTCATTCGCGGCCAGATGGAAATAGGTGAAGACGATCTGATTCTTGCGGATCCATTCGTACTCGGAAGGCATCGGTTCTTTCACATGCATGACCATGTCGGAACGGCCGTAGATCTCCTTTGCGGTCTTGACGATCTCGGCGCCGGCGGCGACGTAGGCCCTGTCCTCGAAACCGCTGCCCGAACCCGCGCCCTTTTCAACGAGGAGCGTGTGGCCATGCCCCTTCAGGATCTCGACGCCGGCCGGCGTCATGGAGACGCGGTTTTCCTCAATCTTGATCTCTTTCAAAATTCCCGCAATCATCTCATCCTCCCGTAATGTGACAGGATCTGTTCAGAAATTTTTTTGATAACCGTTTTACCCTTGCCAGAACATCGATGCTGCAATAGTTTTGACCAGCCTCTCCATGTCGGTCGGGTAAACGTCGCCGATGTTGCCGATTCTAAATGCGCTGGCCTTGGAAACCTTGCCCGGATAGATCACGAATCCCCGGGTCTTCAGTTTGTTGTAGAACGTTCGGAAGTCATACTGCTCGCTTTCCGGACTGTAGAAGGAGGTGATGAAGTGTCCCTGGAAGGCGTCCGGGAGGAGGGTGCGGAAGCCGAGCCCTCGCATGCCGTCCACCAGGGTCCGGTGGTTGGCCCGGTAACGCTCCGCCCGCTTCGCGACGCCGCCTTCCTCGTCCAGTTCCTTCAGCGCCTGATCAAAGGCCCGGACGACGTGGGTCGGCGAGGTGTAGCGCCACTTCCCCTTGTCGTTTTCCATCGTGTTCCACTGATCGTAGAGATCCAGGGAGAGCGAGCGCGCCCGGCCCTTGCAGGTCATCAGCCGCTTCCGGTCGGCGATGATGAAACCGAACCCGGGGACCCCCTGGATGCACTTGTTCGCGCTGCTGACGATGAAGTCGATGTCGAGCGCCTCGATGTCCATCGGGATGCCGCCGAAGCTGCTCATCGCATCCACGATGAAGATCTTGCCGTGTCTCTTCACGATCTTCCCGATCTCGGCGATGGGGTTCAGCATGCCGGTGGTCGTTTCGGAATGAACGACGGCGACATGGGTGATCGCGCGGTCCGCCTTCAGCGTTGTCTCTAACTTTTCCAGATCGGGCGGATCCAGTTCCCCGCTGTCGTTTTCGACCACCGGTATCTTCAGGGTCTTTGCGATCTGCACGATCCGGTCCCCGTAGGCGCCGTTGGGAAGGACCAGCAGCTTGCCGTTTTCGGGAACGGCCGTGCTGATGGTCGCTTCCACCGAAAAGGTGCCGCTGCCCTGCATGAGGACAGAGGTGTATCGGTCCGTCTTGTTCGTCGCGAGTTGTACCAGCTTGTCCCGCACCTCCTGGACGATCGTTTTGTAATCGTCATCCCAGGTGCACCAGTCCCGGAGCATCGCGGCCTTCACGGTCTTGGTTGTCGATAGAGGGCCCGGCGTCAGCAACAGATAGGGATTGTCCGGCAAATTTTTTATCTCCATATCAACCTCCTTGTCTTATCAATGGATTCATTGGAAAGATCCAATGAAATCATTCCCATAGTGATCATGGAATCCTATCTATACCTTCCGTAATATAAGTCAAACGAATAAGTCAAACGAATAATAATCATATAATAGATAACAACCGGTTATTGATAAGACGAGGCGGGATGGCGTTTCTACAAAGACGGCAGCTCCGGTTGGAAGGGCGGGAGAGGCGACGGATAGCGCGAAAACAGTACGGATCAGATGACTTCGGCAAACAGGTCATAATCGTCGGCGGCGGTAATCCGGCAGGCGACGATCTGGCCCACCTCCGGATCCCCTCCCCGAAGATGGGTCGCCCCGTCGATTTCGGGGGCCTGGCGGCGACACCTTCCAATGCGGGTGAACCCGTCCAGTTCGCCCGGCCCTTCGACGAGAATTTCCTGTCGCGTGCCGATCAGGGCGCTGTTGATCTCCCGGGAGATCAACGCCTGCTCCTCCATCACGAGGCCGCGGCGCCGTTCTTTTTCCCTTTCGGAGATCCGCGAAGGCCGGGTGGCGGCCTCTGTCCCCTCCTCCCGGGAGTAGGGAAAGACCCCAAGATGGTCAAAGCGGGTCTCCCGGACGAAAGCGAGGAGCTTCTCGAACCGGCGGGGGGTCTCCCCCGGAAAGCCGACGATCAGCGAGGTCCGCAGGGCGACATCGGGAATGACCTCACGGGCGTGCGCGATGATCTTGCAAATCAGCGCGTTGTCCCCCCGCCGGTGCATCGCGGTGAGGATCGCATCATCGCTGTGCTGGATGGGGATATCTATGTAGCGGCAGAGCTTCTCTTCCTCGGCAATCGTCCGGAGGAGCTCCTCCGTCAGCCGGGCGGGGTAGGTATAGAGGAGGCGGATCCAAAAAAGCCCGTCGACTTTGGCCAGCTCCCGGAGCAACCGGCTCAGGGTCGGTTTGCCTTTCCGGTCGAGGCCGTAGGCCGTCGTATCCTGGGCGGTGACGATCAGTTCGCGGACCCCCCTTGCGGCCAGATCTTCCGCCTCGCGGAGGATGTCGTCGATGGTCCGGCTCCGGGCCTTGCCGCGGATGGAGGGGATCACGCAGTAGGAGCAGTGGTTGGAGCAGCCGTCGGCGATCTTGATGTAGGCGCTGTGAGCCGTGGATGAGATCAGCCGTCGGTGGCCGGCGTTCATCAGGAAGGTCGGCCGGCCGATGACGGAGCGTCGCCGACGGTCGTTTTTGGGGAGGGTCAGCAGTCGGTCCAGATGCCGGCCGATATGGGGCGTCTCGGCCGTGCCGAGGAAGAGATCGACCTCCGGCAGCGCCTCTTCCAGCTCCCTCCCGTAGCGTTGCGGAAGACAGCCGGTGACGACCAGGTGCGAGCAGGGGCCCTTTCTCCCCGTCTTCCAGGCGGCAGCCTGGAGGATCTCCGCGATCGCCTCCTCCCGGGCGGGGAGGATAAAGGCGCAGGTGTTGATCAGGATAACGGCGGCCTCCTCCGGCCGGTCCGTCAGCAGATAGCCCGATTCGGCAAGGATGGCCCCCATGACCTCGGAATCGACCTGATTTTTGGGACAGCCGAGGCTGACGATGTGGATCTTTTTTGCAACCATGTGGGGGATATTCTTTCTGCCCATGAAGCCCGGGCCGTGCCCGGACGAGGCTTTTTTATCAATGCGGGATCTTCCGCGCAAGAACCTTCCGCGGCTTGGCGCCGTCCGCGGGGCCGACAACGCCCTCCGCCTCCATCCGTTCGATGATCCGGGCCGCCCGGTTGTAGCCGATCTTCATGTACCGCTGCACGAGCGAAATCGACGCCTGTCCCAGATCGGTCACGAGCTCGACCGCCTCGTCGTATTTCTCGTCAAAATCCCGGTCCGGTTTCTCCCCCTCGCTGGCCGCGGGTTCGAATTCCGTGATCGACTCATCGTAGGCGGGTTTTCCCTGCTTTTTCACGAAATCGACGATCCGTTCGATCTCCTGATCCGAGACGTACGCGCCGTGGATCCGTGTCAGCCGGGAGCTGCCGGGGGGGACGAAGAGCATGTCCCCGGCGCCGAGGAGCTTGTCCGCGCCGAGCTGGTCGAGGATGGTCCGCGAGTCCACCTTGGAGGAGACCTTGAACGAGATCCGGGTGGGAAAGTTTGCCTTGATGATCCCCGTGATGACATCTACGGATGGGCGCTGGGTCGCCAGGATCAGGTGGATCCCGGCGGCTCGGGCCATCTGGGCGAGGCGGGTCAGCGATTCCTCCACATTCCGCTGGGCGACCATCATCAGATCCGCGAGTTCGTCAATGATAATGACGATGTAGGGGAGTCGATCGGGAAGCGGTTCGTTCTTGCGGAATGCCTTTTCCGCCGCCTTTCTCACCGGGCTTCCACCCGGAACCGCCGCGATCGTTTCTTCCGCCTCTTCTCCGGTTTCGGGGGGCGGCAGGGGGGCCGGCGCGGGCGCCTTTCCGGCGCGCAACTGGTTGTACGCCTCGATGCTCTTCACCCCCATTTCACTGATGATCCGGTAGCGGCGCTCCATCTCCTCGACGGCCCAGCGGAGGACAAGGGAGGCCTTCTTCGGATCGACGACAACCGGGTGGAGGAGGTGGGGTATCCCTTCATAGCCCGACAGTTCCAGCCGCTTGGGGTCGATCATGATGAATTTGACATCGTCCGGCGGCGCCTTGAAGAGGATGCTGCAGATCATCGCGTTCAGCGAGACGCTCTTGCCGGAGCCGGTCGTCCCGGCGATCAGCAGGTGGGGCATGCGGATCAGATCGGTGATCACGGGGGCGCCCACGATGTCTTCGCCGAGGGCGATCGGGAGGCGATAGGACGATTCCCGGAAGGCGGCATGGTCGAGAACGTCCCGCAGACTGACCGGATCCCGTTCCTGGTTCGGGATTTCGATGCCGATCGCCCCTCTGCCCGGGATGGGGGCGATGATCCGGATGCTCGGGGCGCGCAGCGCCAGCGCCAAGTCATCGGAGAGATTCGTGATCTTGTTGATCTTGACGCCCGGGGCGGGCTCGAGCTCATACATGGTGATCACCGGGCCGGGTTTTACCTCCACCACCTTCCCCTCGACGCCGAAGTCGGAGAGCTTTTTCTCGAGGATGCGGGAGTTGGCGATCAAGGTTTCCCTTTTGATTCGCGTATCCTTCCTCTCTACATGGTCAAGGATGGTCAGCGGCGGCAGCTTGAACTTGCCGCTCAACCGGCTTGCAAAATCGAAATGGGTCTGCTCCGCCTTTGCCAACTTTTCCATGACGGTTTCCCGCTTCGTCTCCTCGATGATCGGGGCGGTCGCCGCCGCAGGTCTGCCGGCGGCGGGGGCTTCGCGTTTCCTTCCGAACCTCTCCCGGAAGCGGTCGAGCAAGGATCCTGCCGTTCGCGCGGTTGCGGTGGCGGCGGCGGCCGATCTTTCGGCAAAGGAGACAATGGAGAAATCGAACAGGATCATCAGCGCGACAATCAAAATCAGGCCGAGCACGATCAGGGACCCGGCCAGACGCAGGTAGGCGTTAAGAACCTTCGCCGTGAACGTTCCTAAGAGCCCGCCCGCATGGAGCGGAATGCCGTAGATCTCGATATCTCCGATCAAGAGCGCAATCATCCCGGAGGCGGCAAAGACCAGGCCGGCCGTCCCCGCCGCCGCGGCGGCGCCGACGCAAAATTGGGGGTCGCGGAAATACCGGAGGGCGGCGATCAAGAGCAGGACCGGCAGCCCAACAATGCCGATCCCCAGCAGACGGAGCAGGGTGTCCGCGGTGTAGGATCCCGCCGCGCCGGTCCAGTTTTGGAGCGGCGCGTCCCCCGGCACGTAATGGGTAAAGGAGGGATCGAGCGGGTGATAGGAAAAAAGGGCTAACAGCAGAAACAGGGCGACGGCAAGGCAGGTCAGCCCGGCGATTTCCGCAGCCCGTTTCTGGGAAGGCGATTTCTCATTCATTTTTTCACACGAACGGTTCCCGGCCCTGTTATCCCATCCCCCGGATGATCAGGGCGGCGGCCCCGACAAACCAACAGTAGTATGCAAAAAGGCTGAGGCCGGTTTTGTTGATGATCGCAAAGAGGAGTTTCAGGGAGAGAAACCCCGTTACGGCGGCCGCGAGGAAGCCGGCGCCCAGGGTGGGCAGGTCGCTCGCGGGAAGCCGCAGCAGATCGGCTGATTTCAGGATGACGGCGCCGCTGATTGCCGGAATGGAGAGCAGAAAGGAAAACGTTGCCGACGTCTTCCGCTCCAGTCCCCGGAAAATCCCGAAGGTGATCGTGGAGCCCGAACGGGAGATCCCCGGGATGAGGGCGACGGCCTGAACGAGGCCGAGGACGATCCCGTCCGTCAGGTTCATCTCCCCCTTCCGTCTTTGGTTCGTTTTCACCCGGTCCGACAGGAAGAGCAGAATCCCGGTGATGAAAAGCATGCAGGCCGTCGTCTCCACCGATTCGAAAAGGCTTTCGATCCGGTCCTTGAAGAGAATGCCGATCACGCCCGTCAGGAACGTGGCGATCACGAGCCACAAGACCGTTCGGCGGTTGGCGGCTTTCTCTCCGGCGTCGGCCCCCGGCGCGTGGTCCGCCGGCCCTTTTGCGGGCAACAGCGAGGCGAGGAGTTCCCCGATCTCCCGTCTCAGGAAGAAGACCACAGCCAAGAGCGTCCCGAGGTGGAGGAGGACGTCAAAGGCGACACCCGGCTGCCTAAATCCCGGGAGCAGTGCGGGGACGATAACCAGATGGGCTGAACTGCTGACCGGCAGCGGTTCCGTAAGCCCCTGAACGATACCCAGAATGACGGCTTCCATCAGGGTCATCGGGTCTCCTTTTCATGGCCGGTTGCGGGGGACATCCCGTCGGGGGGACTGCCGTTTTCAAAGTTACGGATAATGACGCCGCGGACCCGTTCAATGAGCTCGCCCCTCGTTTCAATCGTGTATCCGGAGACATCCACCGGCCGGCCGATGATCATCGTGATTCGTCCCGGCTTCACCGTCAGGGTCCGCTTCGGCATGATTTTGTGGGCGCCGATGATCGAGATGGGTACAATGGGGACGCCCGCCTGGATGGCGAGGTGAAACAGGCCCTGTTTGAACGGCTTGATCGTCCCGTCCTTGCTCCGGGTCCCCTCGGGGAAGGTGACCACCGATTTCCCCTCCCGGATCTTCTGCGCTGCCTCCTCCAGGCTTTTCATCGCCCTTTCGTGATTCTGCCGGTCGATCTCGATGTATCCGGCGCTCTTCATCGCTCTGCCGAAGATCGGGATCTTGAAAAGCTCCTTCTTGGCGATCCACCGGAACTGTCCGGGGATATGGGCCAGGACGATCAGGATGTCGAAATCGCTCTGATGGTTGGCCATGAAGATCTGCGGCCGGTTCATCAGGACGTTTTCGCGGCCGATCACATCCACCCGGATGCCGGTGAGCCAGAGAAGCATCCTCGCCCACAGGTTGGCGATCTTGTGCGCCTTGTTCTCGCCGGGGGAGATGAGCGGGAACAGCAGTGCACACATCGACATGAAGGCGGTGACGACGATGGCAAGCATGACCAGCAGTGCGGAACGAACCATGATCAGCTCCTGTCCTAACGGATGAATGTCCCGGGGTGAACCCCCGATGACGCGGATGTTCTACGCGAATATCTCCCCGAAGTCAATAAGGAATGTTTTGTCGGTCGGCGGACGGTTCGGAGAAAATGGTTGACAAACCCCGCCCGTAAGAATAGATAAGCGGCCATGAAATATGACCTTTTATCCCCGGCGCGGATGGCGGGATCTCTATGAAGCGGATTATGAGCAACCGACGGGCGTTGGCGATCATGGATAACTTTCCCCGATCCAGGGTTCTGGTTGTCGGGGATATCATGGCGGATCACTTTATCTGGGGGAAGGTCTCCCGGATCTCCCCCGAGGCGCCCGTTCCCGTGGTCGAGGTGACGAAGGATAACTTCATGCTGGGCGGCTCAGCCAATGTGCAAAACAACATCCTTGCGATGGGGGGCCGGGTTCATCTAACCGGGGTGGTCGGCGCCGACGAAACGGGAAGACGGCTGCTGACCGAGTTCCGCAGCCGGGGCGTGGATACGGAGGGCATCGTCGTCGAGACGGGGCGTCCCACAACGCTCAAGACGAGGATCGTGGCGCATGGTCAGCAGGTGGTCCGGTTCGACCGGGAGGAGCGCAAACCGGTTCAGGCAAAAAGCATCCAGAAGATCCTGACCTATATCGAATCGTTGCGGGATGATCTGGGCGCTCTGGTGATTTCGGATTACAGCAAGGGGGTGGTGACCCGTCCCCTTCTCGACGGGATCCGGAAGGTGATCGCCGGCCGTCCGATCTTCACCTGCGTGGATCCAAAGCAGCGGGATTTTGCCGTGTATCAGGGTTTCGACATCATCACCCCCAACCATTACGAGGCCGGTCACGCGGCGGGGGAAGAGATGCAAAATGGCCAGGATCATATCCGGGTCGGCATGAAGCTGCTGCAGCAGTACGATTTCAGGGCCCTGCTGATGACCCGGGGGGAAGAGGGGATGAGCCTCTTCGAGAAGGACGGCCGGATCAGACACACGGTGTTTCCGACGGCAGCCCGGGAGGTTTTTGATGTGACCGGCGCCGGGGATACGGTCATCGGCGTTCTGGCCCTTTCCCTGGCCGCGGGGGCCTCTTTCCGTGAGGCGGCCTATCTGGCCAACCATGCCGCAGGGATCGTGGTGGGAAAAGCGGGTACGGCGACCGTGACCCGGGAGGAGCTGCGAGGGGTCCTATGAGTGATCCGCAGCCGCCGGATGCCGTCAAGCTGCTGGCCAGCCTCTTTTCCGGGGATGACCGGCTGCTCGGCGATGCGGTTCGGATCCTGTCGGAAAGGTATGGAAGGGCCGATTTCATCAGCGCCCCGGCGCCTTTTGCCTATACCGACTATTACGCGAAGGAATTCGGCGGTTCCCTGATCCGCCGCTTTGTCGCCTTTGAGCGGCTCATCCGGCCGGAGTCGCTGCCAGACGTAAAGGTCTGGACGAACGCGCTGGAGAAGCGGTTGTCGGCGGAGGGGCAAAGACGGGTAAACATCGATCCCGGATATCTGGCCACGGCCCATCTGGTCCTGGCCACGGGGAAAGGGTATGCCCATCGGCCCTATCTCCGGGATGGGATCTACGCCGATCTGACCCTGATCTACCGGGACAAATCGTTTCATTCCCTTCCCTGGACCTATCCGGATTACGCCGGCCCGGAGGTGATCGGCATGTTGACCCGCATCCGGGAAAAGTATCGGATGCAGCTCAAGGGGAACGCGGCGGGGGAGGCTACTGATTTCGATGGCGAATTTTTTCATGAGGAATTTCGATGATTAAGAGTATGACCGGTTATGGCAAGGCGGAGGCCGTCCTTGCGGACCGAAAGTTTATGATCGAGATGAAGTCCGTCAACCACCGCTTTTTGGAGATCTCGCTGCGCCTGCCGGGGATGCTTCTTCCGCTGGAAGGCGACATCAAGAAGAGGATCGGGGAGCAGTTCTCCCGGGGGCGGATCGAGGCGACCCTCCGGATGGAGAGCGACGGGGGTGTGGAGACCGCCGGCCGTTTCACGCTGAACCTGCCGCTGGCCCGCAATTACCATGTCCTCCTCGGCCAGTTGAAGGAGGAACTCCATCTCGGGGGGGAGATCACCCTGGAGATGATGGCCGGCTTCCGGGACGCCTTCGTTCCCGCGGAGCCGAGTCAGGACCTGGCGGCCCTGTGGGAAGGGCTTTCAAAGCTCCTCGCGGAGGCGATCCGGACGCTGACGGAGATGAGGGAAAAGGAGGGGGAAAGCCTGAAGCGCGATCTCACGGCGCGTCTAAATCTGATCGCCGGTTTTCTGGAAGGGATCGCCGGGAGGGCGCCGCAGGTGGTTCTGGACTATCAGCAGCGGCTCACCGACCGGGTGCGGGAACTGACGGGCGGCATGGCGGTTGATGAGGCGCGTCTGCTTCAGGAGGTGGCGATCATGGCGGAGAAGAGCGATATCACCGAAGAGATCGTCCGTTTTCGCAGCCATATCGATCAGTTCACCGATCTGCTTGCGGGAGCGGACGCCGCCGGAAGGAAGATCGATTTCCTGATCCAGGAGATGGGCCGGGAGATCAATACGATCGGTTCCAAGAGTGGGGATGCGGAGATCTCGCGGAACGTCATCGAGATCAAGAGCGAACTGGCAAAATTGCGGGAGCAGGTGCAGAATATTGAATGAGACGCCGGTCCAACCGTCCCAGGGTTTGCTGATGATCGTCTCCGCCCCTTCCGGCGCCGGGAAGACGTCGATCTGCCGGGAGATCCTGCGGATGTTCCCCCGTGTCCGCTTTTCCGTCTCCTGCACCACCCGTTCGCCCCGTCCCGGAGAGACCGACGGAAAGGATTATGACTTTATCTCCACGGAGGAGTTCCGGGGACGGATTGGCCGCGGGGAGTTTGTCGAATGGGTGGAGAATTACGGTCAGCTCTACGGAACGTCGAAAAAGACCATGGACGCCTTTCTCAAACAGGGATACGACCTGATCCTGGATATCGAGCCGCGCGGCGCGAAGGCAATCCGGGAACACTATCCGCGAGGGGTCTTCATCTTCATCCTGCCCCCCTCGCTTTCCGAGCTGAAGTCCCGGCTCTCGAGAAGAGGGGAAAGCGGCGCCGTCATGGAACGCCGTCTCCAGAGTTCTCTGGATGAAATCCGCGAGGCGCTGTGGTATGATTACATCATTTTCAACGATAGACTGGAAGAGGCCGTCGATCGGTTTCGGGCAATTTACATCGCCGAAAGATCGCGGCGGGATCGTTTTACGGAAAGAATAGAGGCGTTTTTCAAAGACGAATCGTCTTAATCAATTTAATCAATTGGAGGTTTATACCCGATGGCCAGAATTACCGTGGAAGACTCTTTGCTGATGGCAAAGAACCGGTTTGCCCTCGTTCTGCTGACCGCTCAGCGGACCCGGCAGCTCTTGAAAGGATCAGAGCCCCTGACGGATATGAGAAACAACCGGGAGATCGTGACCGCCCTCCGGGAGATTGCGGCGGGAAAGGTTTGTTATGCCCATCCCGAATACTTGGAGAGGGTCAAGGAAAGTTTCAAATCGATACCGCATGACACCGAATTTATCGGCGATGATGAAGAGGCCGAGTAACCTCCCGTGGGGGCGGTTGATTTTTGCCCTCGATATCGGCAGGGGGCTCTTAGGTTTGCGGAGAGATCGGCGGTCTTTACCGCCGATCTCTCTCGCGGCGACCGTTAAGTTGAAGGCGTATGTTTAGGCGAAAGATAGCGCCAATAGACCTTGAAGGTTCTCAAGGACCCGATTATGGAGGGATGTCATGCAGGTGATTTATGGCATCAACCCTCTTATGGAGGTCGTCCTTTCGCATCCCGCGATGCTGGAAAAAATCTTCGTTGCGGAGGAACGGGGAGGGGCAGCGGTCCAGAAGATCCTGAAGCTCGCCGCGGATCATCGGATTCCCGTGGAATGCAGCGGCAGAGACCGGCTGGAAAAGCTGGCGCCCCGCCGTGTTCACCAGGGGATCGTGGGGCTTTGCCGGGAGCATGCGTATGCCACCGTGGATGAGGTCATTGCCCACCGCCACGAGAAGTCCAGATATGACCTGGTGGTTCTCTTGGACAGCGTCACCGATCCCCAAAATCTCGGTTCCATCATCCGGACGGCGCATTGCTGCGGGGCGAACGGTCTCATCATCCCGGAAAACCGCGCCGCTTCCGTGACGGCTTCCGTTGCAAAGGCATCCGCAGGGGCCTTTCAGTATCTGCCGGTCGCGATGGTGGTCAATCTGGTTCGCACCATCGAATATCTGAAGGAGAGGGAATTCTGGATTTACGGCGCCGACGCGGAGGCCCAGTCCGATATCCGGACGCCGGACTACGAAGGGCATGTCGCGCTGGTCATGGGAAGCGAGGGCCGGGGAATCCGGCCGCTGATCCGGAAGAATTGCGATTTCCTGATCTCCATTCCCATGCGGGGGCGCGTGGCTTCGCTGAATGTTTCGGTGGCGGCGGGGGTTATCCTCTTTGAGATTCTCAGAAAGTGGGGGAATTAGTTATGCCGATATTCTTATGGCAGGCGCAAACAAAAAAGGGCGAATCCAAGAAGGGCGAAATCGATGCCGCCGACGAAGCGGCGGTCCGGGGCCAGCTCCGCCGGCAGGGATACAAATCCATCACCGTCAAGAAAAAACCCAAAGACCTCTTTGAAAACATCCCTTTCCTGCAGCAGAAGGTCACGGAGAAGGACGTGGTGGTCTTTGCCCGGATCTTCGCCACGATGATCAACGCGGGCCTGCCTCTGATTCAGTGTCTGGACCTCCTCGGCAAGCAGGAGCAGAACAAGACCTTCGCCAAGGTGATCAACTCCATGCGGCAGGACATCGAGGGGGGTTCCACACTGACCGATGCCCTGAAGAAATTTCCGAAAATATTTGACGACCTCTTCGTCAATCTCGTGGCGGCGGGGGAGAGCGGCGGCATTCTGGACGTGATTCTCCAGCGTCTGTCCGGTTACATGGAGAAGGCAATGAAACTGAAAAGCAAGGTCAAGGGGGCCATGACCTACCCGATCAGCGTTCTGGTCATTTCGATTGGCGTTGTGGCCGTCCTGCTGTTGAAAGTTATCCCGGTCTTCCAGACGATGTTCCAGGGAATGGGTTCGGCGCTCCCCGGACCGACGCAGTTTTTGGTGGATGCCAGCCAGTTCGCGCAGCATTATTTCCTTTATATGGGAGTGGGGCTGGTCGCTCTCTTCTATGGATTCAAGCGGTACTATGCGACCGAAAAAGGGACGCTCGTCGTCGATGCCCTGATATTGAAATCCCCGGTCTTCGGCCCGCTGCTGAAGAAGGTGGCCGTGGCCAAGTTCACAAGGACCCTCTCCACGATGATGCAAAGCGGGGTGCCGATCATGGAAGGGCTCAGTATCGTGAGCAAGACCTCGGGGAACAAGATCATTGAAATCGCCCTGATGAAAACGCGGCAGTCCATCAGCGAAGGGAAAACGATCGCCGAACCCCTGATGGAAACGGACATCTTTCCCTCGATGGTCGTGCAGATGATTGCCGTCGGTGAGGCCACGGGCGCCCTGGATACGATGCTTTCCAAGATCGCCGATTTTTATGATGATGAGGTGGATGCGGCGGTCGGCGCGATGACCGCCCTGCTGGAACCCTTCATGATGGTTTTTCTGGGGGGCGTAGTCGGCGGGATGATCATCGCCATGTATCTGCCTATCTTCCAGATGGCCGCCGCCGCGGGATAGGTTGGGGGGGCGATCTTCATGCGATGTGCACGGGGAAAGCCGGTGTCCGGCGGGAAAGATGGTGAATAAAAACGGGCGGTAAAGATGGTCAATCAAAAATGGTCGGGATGGCGCGATTTGAACGCGCGACTCCTGCGTCCCGAACGCAGTGCCCTACCAAGCTGGGCCACATCCCGACACGCGCCCTCCATAACCAATTTGGAGTCGATTGTCCACCATTATTTTTTAGGATCATCATGATAAAAATACCATAGAGGTCAATGACGAGGAGAAGAGGCGTGATCATCTACGATCTCCAATGCCGTGACGGCCATAAATTTGAAGGTTGGTTCAAGGACAGGGGCGCCTTCGATGAACAGCGGCTGCAAAAACTCATCGCGTGTCCCGTCTGCGGAAATACGGAGACGGCGTTGATCCCTTCTTCTGCCGTGGTCAGGGGACGGGACAACCGTTCCGCTGCGACAACGACGCAGAACGGCGAGCCGCCGCTGAAACTCATCCGTGCGTTGCAGGAGCACATCCATAAGAACTTCGATAACGTGGGCGACAAGTTTGCGGAAGTCGCCCTCCGGATCCATCATGGAGAGGAAGAGAGCAGAAACATCCGCGGGACCGCCACCGGGAGCGAAGAAGAAACCTTGAGGGAAGAGGGCGTTCCGTTCATCAAGATGCCGCTGCCGAAGTTTGACGGGTAGCGTTTGCGGAGTCGCGGCGATACCTGGCCATTTTTTTATGGAAACCGATTGGCCTGTCTGACGAGAACCCAAAGTGAGGGTGCGTGTCCGGACGTTAACAAGGGCAAGACCTGAAAAAATAATAAAAAAAATCTTGACAAACGAAGACATAAAAATTAGTGTCCCTTGTTTCACAGAGGGGGGCATTCCTCCGCCTGGGTGGCGGCGCGGCTCTTTTTTGCGAAGATTATCTTTGATATTCAATGTTTAGGAGTGCTGGCGTAGCTCAATCGGTAGAGCAGCTGATTTGTAATCAGCAGGTTGCGGGTTCAAGTCCCATCGCCAGCTCCAGGAAGATATTTTGCCCGATGGGTCACTAATGGAGGGGTTCCCGAGCGGTCAAAGGGAGCAGACTGTAAATCTGCCGGCGAAGCCTACGGAGGTTCGAACCCTCCCCCCTCCACCAGTTTGCCGCGGCGAACATCTCTTTCTAAGAAGCGGCGCATGGCGATAAGCGGGAGTAGCTCAGTGGCTAGAGCGTCAGCCTTCCAAGCTGAGGGTCGCGGGTTCGAATCCCGTTTCCCGCTCCATTTTTGTTCGGTATGGGGCTGCTTGCTTCCCCGAGGAATGCGCAGCCGATCATGATCATCGCGGATTCTGATCGGCGGCGGGGGAAAGTGGCGCTTCGGTTTAAAGAAGCAACCAGCCCACGTAGCTCAGTCGGTAGAGCACATCCTTGGTAAGGATGAGGTCACCAGTTCGATCCTGGTCGTGGGCTCCATTCAGGTTAGGTGGTTTAATTATGAGAAATATCATTACATTGGCTTGTACGGATTGCAAACAGCGGAATTATACGACGACCAAGAACAAAAGGACCATGCAGAATCGGCTGGAGATGAAAAAATACTGCAAATTCTGCCGATCCCATAAGCTGCACCGGGAAACGAAATAAGCGGAAAGAGGCGCCGCCTTGATCGATCGGATAGGCCAGTAGCTCTAATGGATAGAGCGCCGGACTCCAAATCCGGATGCTGGGGGTTCAAGTCCCTCCTGGCCTGCCATTTTATAAAACGGTATCGGGTTTGGGGGAATCAGGGGTTTCTGGATGGACAGAGTAAAGGTTATCGCAGAGAAGACTAAGCAGTTTCTCGCCGGATCGAAAGTTGAGCTGAAAAAGGTCACGTGGCCGACGCCGAAGCAGACCCTTGCCTCCACTTCCGTCGTCATCATTGTGGTGATCATCGTATCCGCCTTTCTGGGGATCGTCGATTTCGGATTGACCAAGGTTGTCAAACTGGTGCTGGGATAAGAATATGGCTTTCAGATGGTACGTCGTTCATACCTATTCCGGCTTTGAAAACCGGGTGAAGCTTTCTCTGCAGGAGAGGATCGAAACGGCCGGGAAGCAGGCATTCTTCTCGGATATCCTGATCCCCGAAGAGGATATCGTCGAACTGGTATCCGGTGAGAAAAAGACCTCGAAACGGAAGTTTTTCCCGGGCTATCTCCTCGTCCGGATGGAGTTGGACGACGACACCTGGCATATCGTAAAGGATACGCCCAAGGTGACCGGCTTTATCGGCAGCAAGGACAAGCCTTCGCCCATTCCCGACAAGGACGTGGAAACCCTGAGGACCCGAATCGACGAGGGGACGCTGAAACCCAAACCGAAGTTCAAATTCGATGTGGGGGATCATGTGCGGATCATCGATGGCCCCTTCACCAATTTTGATGGAAGCGTCGATGAGGTAAAGCCGGAGAAGGGTAAACTACGTGTTATTGTGAGTATTTTCGGACGGTCGACGCCGGTGGAACTGGACTTCATTCAGGTTGCGCAGACGTAAACAGGAAAAAGCCGATGGGTAAGGTGTCTTTATCTGTTCTTGCCTGGGCGGTTGATCAAATTCAGACTGAAACAGGGTGATCAGAATGGCAAAGAAGGTTATCGCGAATATAAAACTTCAGATCAAGGCAGGCAAGGCTACCCCTTCGCCGCCGATCGGTCCGGCCCTCGGTCAACATGGCGTCAACATCATGGAGTTCTGCAAGGCGTACAACGCCATGACGCAGAATCAGGAGGGAATGGTCATCCCGGTCGTTATCACGGTTTACGCGGACCGGTCTTTTACCTTCGTGACCAAGACGCCGCCCGCGTCCGTGCTGCTGAAGCAAGCGGCAAAGATCGCCAAGGGTTCGGGCGATCCCAAGCGGGATAAGGTGGGTCAGGTGACGCTGAAACAGGTCCGGGACATTGCCGAGCTGAAATACAATGACCTGAATGCCGTGGATATTGAGGGAGCGATCCGGATTGTTTCGGGAACGGCGCGATCCATGGGGATTGAAATCGCGGGCTGACGCGGGGACACCTTGCGGCAAGGTGTCCCCGCCTTCCGGCAGAACACCGGGGGATGTGCCGGCGGGCGTCTTAAGTGGAAAAGTTTCAGAGAATCCCCGTCCCCGGCGGTGGTTTTCGATTTGAGGTTTGATCATGGCCAAGAGAGGCAAGAAGTACATCGAGGCGAGGAAAAATATCGAGGTGGCAAAGCGCTATCCCGCCCAGGAGGCTGTTGCGCTGGTGGTCGGTGCGGCCAGGGCGAAGTTTGATGAGACCGTCGATGCCGCCATCCGGCTTGGGGTAAATCCGGCGCATGCCGACCAAATGGTCCGGGGCTCCGTTGTTCTTCCCAATGGACTGGGAAAATCGGTCCGGGTGCTGGTTTTTGCCAAGGGCGAAAAGGAAAAGGAAGCCCTGGAAGCCGGCGCCGATGTGGTGGGCTCGGATGATATTGTTGAAAAAATCAAGGGCGGCTGGCTCGATTTTGACCGGGTGATCGCAACGCCGGATATGATGGGGAGCGTCGGGAAACTGGGGAAGATCCTCGGTCCTCGCGGCCTCATGCCGAATCCGAAGGTCGGAACAGTGACCTTTGATGTGGGGAAGGCCGTTTTGGAGCTGAAGGCGGGCAAGGTGGAATTCCGAGTGGAAAAGGCGGGTATTGTCCATTGTCCCATCGGCAAGACCTCTTTCGGGGCGGAGAAACTGACGGAGAATTTTCTTGCGCTCTTGGAGATGGTCGTCAAATTGAAACCCGCATCCAGCAAAGGTATTTATATCCGGAGTCTTTCCCTCTCGACCGTAATGGGTCCCGGGGTGAAGGTGGATCCTCTTGGCCTCCGGGGCATTTAATGCCATGGCCCTGGCCGGGCTATGGGAGATGAAAACGGGTCTGAGACAGCAGGTACAGGAAGTTTAAACGGGGTCGGTCGGCCTGCCGAGACTGGGATAAGCGGCCTTTTTGGCCGGGGAAATTGTCCTGTATGTTGCTTGTGTTCTCTGACTTTTTCAACGGGGTTTTCTAAACGGGGACACCTTGCCGCAAGGTGTCCCCATCCGGAAGGACCGGATTAGATGGGAAAGGAGGTTGAAGATTGGATCGGAGAACGAAAGAGCAGGTTGCTGCTGAACTCCATGAAAAACTGAAAGATTTCAAGTTGGCGGTTCTCACCGGTTACAGCGGGATGGATGTGGCGAAGATAACGGCGCTGAGGGTTGTTCTGCGAAAATCGAATGCGGAACTCCGGGTTGTCAAGAATTCGCTGCTCTCCATCGCGTCGCGCGAAACGGATTTCTGCGCACTGGAAGAGCAGTTCCGGGGGCCTCTGGCCGTGGCAATCGCCCGCGGCGACGTGGTCGAGACCACCAAGGCGCTGGTTGATTTTGCCAAGAAGAATGCCAGTCTTGAAATCAAGGCGGCCGTGATGGGCGGCAAACCTCTGAGCAGGGAGCAGCTCGCGATTCTGGCCGAACTGCCGAGCCGCGAGGTTTTGCTCGGGAAGCTGCTTTCCCTGATGGTCGGGGTGCAGACCTCCCTCGTGAATGTCCTGAGCGGGGTTCCGAGGAATTTTGTACAGGTTCTCGATGCCTATCGGGAACAGAAGGCGTCAGCAAACTAACAATCACATACAGGAAGGAAATAGGACAATGGCGAACGAGATTACCAAAGAAGATGTCGTAAAATTCATTGAAGGGATGACGGTTCTTGAGCTTTCAGAACTGGTGAAGGAACTGGAGCAGAAGTTTGGCGTGAGCGCCGCGGCGCCGGCTGCCATGGTCGCCGCCGCAGGTCCCGCGCAGGCTGCTCAGGTTGAGGAAAAGACCGAATTCGACGTGATCCTGACGGGGTTCGGCGATCAGAAGATCCAGGTGATCAAGGTGGTCAGGGCGATCACGGGTCTGGGACTCAAGGAAGCCAAGGATCTGGTGGACGGCGCTCCCAAACCGATCAAGGAGGCCGTTTCCAAGGATGAGGCTGCCGATATCAAGAAAAAGATAGAAGCGGTCGGTGGCGCCGTTGAGATTAAGTAGGTAGTCGTCCCGGCAACAAAACGGTAAGGATTTGAATCCCAAGATGCAACAGGTTGTCTGCGCGATTTTGCAGAGAGACAGGTTGAAGGGGGTTCTTTTCCCTTATGACTATTGGTGAAAGCTTAAGATCGCTGCCGGCAAAAGCCGAAAGGATGTTATGGGCGAATTTAGAAAGAATTTTGGCCGTATCCGGAAGATACTGGATATTCCCAACCTGATCGATATTCAGACCGATTCCTACCGAAAGTTTCTTCAGCAGGATATCGATCCAAACAAGAGGGGGAACTATGGGCTGCCGGGCGCCTTCAACAGCGTTTTCCCCATTTCCGATTTCAGTGGGAAATGTTCCCTCGAGTTTGTCAGCTATAAGATTGGCGATGTCCGGTACGACATGCAGGAGTGTGTTCAGAAGGGGATGACTTATGCGGCGCCGCTCAAGATCGTGGTCCGCCTGGTCGTTTTCGACACGGATCGGAATACGGAACCCAAGCCGATCCGCGACATCAAGGAGCAGGAGATCTATTTCGGTGAAATCCCACTGATGACGGAAAACGGCACCTTCATCGTGAATGGTACGGAAAGGGTGATCGTCAGCCAGCTTCACCGTTCGCCGGGGATCTTTTTCGACCATGACAAGGGCAAGACCCTGTCCAGTGGAAAGCTGATCTATTCGGCGCGGGTCATCCCGATCCGCGGATCCTGGTTGGATCTCGAGTTCGATTCCAAGGACCTTCTCTATGTGAGGATCGATCGTCGGCGGAAGATGCCGGTAACGATCCTGCTGAAGGCGATGGGGAATTCCACCCAGTTTATCCTCAATTATTTTTACAGCATTGAGCAGATCTTCCTGGAAGGCGGCCGTCTCTTCATGGCCGTGAACGATTCACTGTTAGGGGGGAAAGCCCCTGCGGATGTGGAGACGAAGGGGGGAGATGTTGTCGTCAAGAAGGGGAGAAAGATTTCAAAACCCCTGCTGAAGAAGATGGTCGATTCCAAGGTAACGCGGATACCGGTGAACGATGAGGATATCATCGGCAGGGTTTTCTCTTCCGATGTACTCGATCCCGAAACCGGCGAAATCCTGATCCGGTGTAATGAAGAGCTGACGGCGGAAGGGTTGCAGCTTCTCAGGGACAAGGGGATTCCCTCCTTCCTGTTCATCCACATCGACGAAGATCGGGAAAATGCCTCGATCCGGGACACGCTTCTGATGGATCGGATCGAAACGGCGGAAGATGCGATTATTGAAATCTATCGGCGACTGCGGCCAAGCAATCCGCCCACGCCGGAGACCGCCCATAAATTTTTCAACAGCCTCTTTTTTGAACCAGACAGCTACGATCTTTCCGATGTGGGGCGGGCGAAGATGAATTACAAGCTCCGTCTCGATGTTCCCACGACCGTAACCGTCCTGCGCAATGAGGACATCCTGGCGGCGGTCAAGTATCTGATCGACCTGAAGAACAGCGCGCCGGATTGCAGCGTGGACGACATCGACCATCTGGGCAACCGGCGTGTACGTTCCGTGGGGGAATTGATCGAGAACCAGTACCGGATCGGCCTGGTCCGGATGGAGCGCGCCATCAAGGAGAAAATGAGTCTCCAGGACATCGAAACCATGATGCCCCATGATCTCATCAATGCCAAGCCGGTCTCGGCCGTGGTGAATGAATTCTTCGGCAGCAGCCAGCTCTCCCAGTTCATGGATCAGACGAATCCGCTGTCAGAGATCACGCACAAACGGAGATTGTCGGCTCTCGGGCCGGGAGGTCTGACGCGGGAAAGGGCGGGATTTGAGGTCCGTGACGTCCATCCCACCCATTACGGCCGCATCTGCCCGGTGGAAACCCCGGAAGGACCCAACATCGGCCTGATCGTCTCGCTGAGCACCTACGCCCGGGTGAACGAATTCGGTTTCATCGAAACGCCTTACCGTGTTGTAAAAGAGGGGCGGGTACTGGACGAGGTACGTTATCTGACCGCGATCGAAGAGGAAAACCGGATCATTGCCCAGGCCGACAGACCCCTCGACAAGGACGGAAAATTCATCGGACAACTGATTTCCGCGAGAAGGGGGGGCGACTTCCTCTCCGTCGTGCCGATGGATGTCAACATGATGGATGTCTCCCCCAACCAGCTCGTCAGTGTGGCGGCCACCCTGATCCCTTTTCTGGAACATGACGATGCCAACCGGGCCCTGATGGGATCCAACATGCAGCGGCAGGCGGTGCCGCTGATGGAACCCGAGGTTCCTCTGGTGGGCACGGGAATGGAATCCGTTGTGGCGCGGGATTCCGGAGCGGTTATGGCGGCCCGGCGGGCGGGTGTTGTGGAGAGTGTGGATGCCGCGAGGATCGTCGTCAAATGCGACGCGCCTGGGAAGGAAGGGCTGGACACGGGGGTGGATATCTACAACCTGATCAAGTATCAGCGTTCCAACCAGGATACCTGTTTCAACCAGAAGCCCATCGTCGCCAAAGGGCAGAAGGTGAGCAAGGGAGAGATTATCGCGGACGGTCCCGCCACGGACAAGGGGGAACTGGCCCTGGGAAGGAATGTCATGGTCGCCTTCATGTCCTGGGGGGGGTACAACTACGAGGATTCCATTCTGGTCAGCGAGCGAATCGTCAAGGATGACATCTATACCTCCATCCATATCGAGGAATTCGAGACGATGGCCCGGGACACCAAGCTCGGCAAGGAAGAGATCACCCGGGATATCCCCAACCTGGGGGAAGAGGCCCTGAGAAACCTCGACGACAGCGGGATTGTCCGCATGGGTGTGGCGGTGAAGCCGGGCGACATCCTGATCGGAAAGATTACCCCCAAGGGGGAAACCCAGCTCTCCTCGGAAGAGAAACTCCTGCGGGCCATTTTTGGGGAAAAGGCCAGCGATGTCCGCGACACCTCGCTGCGCGTTCCTCCCGGTGTCGAAGGCACGGTGATCGACGCAAAGATCTTCGCCCGGAAGGGGACCGAGAGGGACAGTCGCTCCCAGTATATCGAGGAAGAGGCCGTATCGCTGCTGAATAAGGACCGCGACGACGAGATCCGGATCATCACCGAAGGGGTGAAGACGCAGATCGCCGGCATGCTGATCGGAAAGACGTCGGCGGTGAAGGTTTCCGATCCGAAGAAAAAGCGGATTCTGCTGAAGAAGGGCGAGGTCATTACCGAAGAGATCCTGGAACGGACGCCCTTTGACCTCTGGCGGGAGATCTCCCCGGACGGCGAAGAAGAGACGGAGACCCGGATCGGCGTGCTCTATGAGAACCTCTCCCGGAAAAAGGAGTTCGTCGAGTCGTATTTCGCGGAGAAGATCGCGAAGCTCAAGGCCGGCGATGAACTCTCCCCGGGGGTAATCAAGCTGGTCAAGGTTTACATTGCGATCAAGCGGAAGCTCTCCGTCGGGGATAAGATGGCGGGCCGTCATGGAAACAAAGGCGTGCTGTCCCGGATCCTCCCCGAGGAGGATATGCCCTATTTCAAGGACGGAACGCCGGTGGACATCGTCCTGAATCCGCTGGGCGTTCCCTCCCGGATGAATGTGGGGCAGATCCTGGAGACGCACTTAGGCTGGGCGGCCAGAGGCATGGGGGAAAAGATCAATGCCCTCGTGGAGCAGCATTGCGGATTGGATGCCCTCAAGAAGGAGATGAAGGCCGTCTATTCCTCTCCCGAATTTGACCGCTTCATCAACGGCGCTGGAGAAGATGAGATCCGCCGGTTCGCAAGCCGCCTGAAAAAGGGGATTCTGGTTGCGACGCCTGTTTTCGACGGCGCCGATGAACACGAGATCAAGAAAATGCTCAAGGCCGGCGGTCTTCCCGAGACCGGTCAGACCATCCTGTTCGACGGGAGGACCGGAGAGCCCTTCGACCAGGAAATCACCGTGGGCATGATCTACATGCTAAAACTGCACCATCTGGTCGACAACAAGATCCACGCCCGGTCGATCGGTCCCTATTCCTTAGTGACGCAACAGCCTCTGGGCGGCAAGGCCCAGTTCGGGGGACAGAGACTGGGTGAAATGGAAGTATGGGCCATGGAGGCCTACGGCGCCGCTTACACCCTCCAGGAGTTCCTGACGGTCAAGTCCGATGATGTGGCCGGCAGAACGCGGATCTACGAAGCGATCGTCAAGGGTGAGCATACGTCGGAGCCTGGTCTGCCCGAGTCCTTCAACGTCCTGGTCAAAGAGCTGCAGAGCCTCTGCCTTGACGTGGAGCTGATCGAAGAGGATTAACAATAACAATATTATGGTCATGAGTGCAGAGTCAAAACATTGCAACATCCAGAGAAGCCGCACTCGGCACTCGGCACTCGGCACTTGGCACTCAGCACTTATTACTTAGGAGATATCATCCGTGGAAGACGTTTTTAGTTATTTTGAAAAACCAAAGGATCCCATCCGATTCAATGCGATCAAGATATCCATTGCCTCTCCGGAAAAGATTCTTTCCTGGTCGCATGGCGAGGTCAAGAAACCGGAGACGATCAACTACCGAACCTTCAAACCGGAGCGCGATGGGCTTTTCTGCGCGAAGATCTTCGGTCCCGTCAAGGACTATGAATGCCTTTGCGGTCGCTACAAGCGGATGAAACACCGTGGCGTCGTCTGCGAAAAATGCGGGGTGGAGGTCATCCAATCCAAGGTCCGCCGGGAGAGAATGGGGCATATCACGCTGGCGACGCCGGTCGCCCATATCTGGTTCCTCAAGAGCCTGCCCAGCCGGATCGGGAATGTTCTCGATCTGACCCTGAAGGAGTTGGAGAAGGTCCTCTATTTCGAATCCTGGATCGTCCTTGATCCCAAGAACACCCCGCTGAAAAAGAAGGATCTCCTGTCCGACGAGGAGTATCTCGACCTGAAGGATCAGTACGGCCCGGATGCCTTCGAAGCCGGCATCGGCGCCGAGGCTGTCCGCACCCTTCTCGAAGAGGTCGATCTCGTTAAGCTGGATGACGAACTCCGTTCGGAGCTGAAGAACTCCGTTTCGGAGACGAAGCGGAAAAAGTACGTCAAGAGATTGAAGGTGGTTGAGGCCCTGCGGAAGTCGGGAAACAAACCGGAGTGGATGGTCCTGACCGTCCTTCCCGTGATCCCGCCGGACCTTCGCCCGCTGGTGCCCCTGGACGGCGGACGGTTCGCCACCTCCGACCTCAATGATCTCTACCGGAGGGTCATCAACCGGAACAACCGTCTGAAGCGCCTGCAGGAGCTCAATGCGCCGGAAATCATCATCCGTAACGAAAAGAGGATGCTCCAGGAAGCGGTCGATGTCCTCTTCGACAACGGCAGGCGGGGAAGGGCCATCACGGGGACGAACAAGCGTCCGCTCCGTTCCCTGTCCGATATGCTCAAGGGAAAGCAGGGCCGGTTCCGGCAGAACCTCCTCGGCAAGCGCGTCGATTATTCCGGACGCTCCGTCATTACGGTTGGCCCGAATCTGAGGCTCCACCAGTGCGGTCTTCCGAAGAAGATGGCCCTGGAACTCTTCAAGCCTTTCATCTACCGGCGTCTCCAGGAAAAGGGGTTCGTAACGACGGTCAAGAGCGCCAAGAAGATGGTGGAGAAGGAAACAGCCGAGGTGTGGGACGCCCTCGATGAAGTGGTCCGGGAATATCCTATCATGCTGAACCGGGCGCCGACGCTTCACCGCCTCGGCCTGCAGGCGTTCGAACCCATCCTGATTGAAGGGAAGGCCATCCAGCTCCATCCGCTGGTCTGTACGGCCTTCAATGCCGATTTTGACGGTGATCAGATGGCTGTTCACGTGCCGCTGTCCATCGAGGCCCAGACCGAAGCCCGTGTCTTGATGATGTCAACCAACAACATCCTTTCCCCGGCCAACGGGATGCCGATCATTATTCCCAGCCAGGATATCGTTTTGGGGATTTACTTTCTGACCCGGGTGAGGAGCGGCGTCAAGGGCGAGGGGATGATTTTCGCCGACCCGGGGGAGGTCCGGTCCGCACTGGATGCCCAGGCCGTCGATCTGCATGCAAAAATCAAGGTCCGCATCGATGGGGAGCTGAAAGAGACCACGGTCGGCCGGGTCGCGCTTTACGAAGTGATCCCCGAAGCCATCTCCTTTGATGCAATCAACAAGGTCATGAACAAGAAGGAGCTGGCCAACCTGATCAACCACTGCTACCGCACCCGCGGCGATAAAACCACCGTTCTTCTGGCCGATCGTCTGAAAGACATCGGGTTCAAATACGCCACCCATTCCGGGGTTTCGATTGCAGTCCACAACATGGTGATTCCGGAAAACAAAAAAAAGATCGTCGGGCAGGCCGACAAGGACGTCCTGGGGATCCAGAAGCAGTACATGGAGGGATTGATCACCGACGGCGAACGATACAACAAGGTCATTGATATCTGGGCCCAGGCCACGGAGAAGATTGCCGCGGAGATGCTGGGCGGAATCGGCACGGAGGACCGGACCGGAGCGGACGGAAAAAGGTTCAAGGGTGAAAGCTTCAATCCGATCTACATGATGGCCGATTCCGGCGCCAGAGGCAGCGCCGTTCAGATCCGTCAGTTGGCCGGGATGAGGGGGCTGATGGCGAAGCCGTCCGGCGAGATCATCGAAACCCCGATCCGGGCGAATTTCCGGGAAGGTCTGACGGTTCTCGAGTATTTTATTTCCACGCACGGCGCCCGGAAAGGGCTTGCGGACACCGCATTGAAGACGGCCAATTCGGGGTATCTTACCCGGAGGCTCGTGGATGTGGCCCAGGATTGCATCATCTCGGAGGATGATTGCGGGACGATCGATGGGATTTACGTGTCCGCATTGATGGAAGGCGGGGAAATCATCGAGGCGGCGGGTGAGCGCGTCCTGGGAAGGGTTGTCTTGGAAGAGATCCGGGATCCCTTCACCCATGAAGTGCTGGTCCACGCGAATCAGGAAATCGATGAGGCCCTGGCGAAGAAGATCGATGACGCCGGAATCGAGAGGGTCAATATCCGGTCGGTGCTCACCTGCAAGTCGAGGCACGGCGTCTGCGCCAGGTGCTATGGCCGTGACCTGTCCCGCGGGCGCCTCGTCAATATCGGCGAGGCGGTTGGCATCATTGCGGCCCAGTCGATTGGGGAGCCCGGAACCCAGTTGACCATGCGGACCTTCCATATCGGCGGCACGGCAAAGTTCGAGGAACACTCCACGTTGGAGTCGAGACATGACGGGATCATCCGGTTCGTGAATCTCAATACGGTGAAAAGCAAATCCGGCGGGCTTGTCGTGATGAACCGCAACGGCGAGGTGCATGTCCTCGATGAACAGGGGCGGAGCCGCGGCAAGTATCCCGTTCCCTACGGGGCGCATATTAAGGTGGAGGACGGCGGCCAGGTGCAGGGACCCAAGGATCAGAAAAGGGGCGATCTCATTGCGGAATGGGATCCCTTCTCCATCCCGATCCTGGCGGAGGTGGACGGGACGGTCAAGTTTGGGGATATTATCGAAGGGAAGACCATGCAGGAACTGGTGGACGAGGTGACCGGCCTCTCGCGGAAGGTCATCGTCGAGTTCAAGGGAACGGATATGCGCCCGCGGGTCTCGATCAAGGATAAGAAGGGCAGAACGGCCAAGGTGCCGGGGGCGAGCACCGTTGCCCGGCATCTTCTGTCGGTTGGGACCAACATTGTCGTCTCGGAAGGTAATACAGTCGATGCCGGTGACATCCTCGCCAAGATTCCCCGGGAAACGACAAAAACAAAGGATATCACGGGTGGTCTTCCCCGTGTGGCGGAACTGTTTGAGGCGCGGAAACCGAAGGAATTTGCGGTGATCAGCGAGATTGACGGCGTTGTCTCCTACGGCAAGGATTCCAAGGGGAAGAGAAAGGTCGTGATCACCCCCGACGCCGAGGATGAAAAGGAATATCTGATTCCCAAGGGGAAACATGTCAGCGTCCAGGAAGGGGACCGGGTGATGGCCGGAGAGGCCCTCATGGACGGGGTCAACAATCCCCACGATCTCCTGATGATCAAGGGGGAAAAGGAGCTGGCCCGTTACCTGGTGGATGAGGTACAGGAGGTCTACCGACTTCAGGGGGTCAAGATCAACGACAAGCACATGGAGGTAATCGTCCGCCAGATGCTCCGCAGGGTGATGATCAAGGATCCCGGGGATGCATCCTTCATCGCCGACGAGAAGGTGGAGCGGTTCCGCTTTCAGGAGGAGAATGACCGGGTCGTGGCCAAGGGCGGGAAACCGGCCCAGGGCGAGCCCATCCTGATGGGGATCACGAAGGCGTCGCTCTCGACGCAGAGCTTTATCTCCGCCGCCTCCTTCCAGGAAACGACGCGGGTTCTGACGGAGGCCTCCCTCGCCGGGAAAACCGATTATCTGCGCGGCCTCAAGGAGAATGTCATCATGGGCAGGCTGATTCCCGCGGGTACGGGACTCGCCATGTACAAAAAACTGGGGATCACAACCGTCGGTGAGGCCCTGCCCCCGGCGGATGAAGACCCGCTTGAGCTTCCCGCGGATGAAAAAAGTAACGAGAAAGTCCTTGACATCGAAGCGATGAATTGATAGTCAAACCGTCTTTTGTTGGACCAGAGAAATGAACAGCCAAATAAAAGGCTGGGAGGGGTAATGCCTACAATAAATCAGTTGGTTAGAAAGGGAAGGGCGAAGATCAGCAGGAAAGCGGCGACACCCGCTTTGGGCCGATCGCCGCAGCGACGGGGGGTTTGCGTCCGGGTTTACACCTCTACGCCCAAAAAACCGAATTCCGCCTTGAGGAAAGTGGCCAGGGTGCGGCTGACCAGCGGTTACGAGGTGACTTCCTATATACCGGGCGTGGGACATAACCTTCAGGAGCATTCGGTCGTCCTGGTGCGCGGCGGTCGCGTCAAGGATCTTCCCGGTGTGCGTTACCACATCATCCGGGGAACGCTGGACGCCGTCGGCGTCCAGGACAGAAAACAGAGTAGGTCAAAATACGGGGCCAAAAGACCGAGCTAAGCGGGGATAGAGTCATGCCGAGGAGAAGAGTAGTTACCAAGAGGGAGATCCTGCCGGATCCGAAATACAACAACCGGCTGGTGGCGAAGTTCATCAACAGCCTCCTGAAGCGGGGAAAGAAAAGCATTGCGGAGTCCATCCTGTATGGGGCCTTTGATATCATTCAGGACCGGGTCAAGGAGACGCCGGTCGATATTTTTGAAAAGGCCGTGAACAATGTCAAGCCGGTGATCGAGGTCAAATCGAGGCGTGTTGGGGGATCGACGTATCAGGTGCCGACGGAGGTGATTCCCTCCCGCCGGGTTGCCCTCGGGATTCGTTGGCTGATTACCCATGCGCGGGAACGTTCAGAAAAAACGATGCGGGAAAAACTGGCCGCAGAGCTGATGGATGCGGCGAACAATCGGGGTGGGGCGGTCAAGAAGAGGGAAGCCGTCCACAAGATGGCCGAAGCCAACAAAGCCTTTGCCCATTATCGATTTTAATGGGGAAATGATTCAATAAGACTGGAACAAAAACAAACGAACCATTCAACGTTTAAGGAGGGTAGAGATGGCTAAGAAAAAATTTGAGAGGACGAAGCCGCATCTGAATATCGGCACCATCGGTCATGTTGATCATGGAAAGACTACATTGACGGCCGCGATCACAAAACACTTGGCCTCTAAGGGATTGGCCGAATTCAGACCCTTTGATTCCATTGATAATGCTCCGGAAGAAAAGGAGAGAGGGGTCACCATCAACATCTCGCATGTGGAATATCAGACGGAAAAACGACACTATGCCCATGTTGACTGTCCGGGCCATGCCGACTATATCAAGAACATGATTTCCGGCGCCGCCCATATGGATGGCACGATCCTTGTCGTTGCGGCGTCCGATGGTCCCATGCCTCAGACCCGGGAGCACATTCTCCTTGCCCGTCAGGTCCAGGTTCCCTATGTCGTTGTTTATATGAATAAGGTTGATTTGGTGGATGACCCCGAGCTCCTCGATCTGGTGGAGCTTGAACTGCGGGAACTGCTGACGGCGTATGATTTCCCGGGTGACGACATTCCCATTATCCGCGGGTCGGCGTTGAAGGCCCTGGAGGCCGACGATCCGAACTCGCCGGATGTGAAATCCATCTGGGAGCTTCTGGAAGCCGTCGATACCTACATTCCGATGCCGGTTCGCGATCTGGACAAGCCGTTTTTGATGCCGGTTGGCGATGTCTTTACCATTTCCGGCCGCGGCACGGTCGTCACAGGCCGCGTCGATCGCGGTATCGTCCGGACGGGCGATGAAGTCGAGATCGTCGGGATCCGGCCGACCTTCAAGACCGTCTGCACCGGGGTGGAGATGTTCCGCAAGACGCTCGACGAGGGGCGCGCCGGCGATGACATCGGGGTTCTCCTCCGGGGCACGAAGCGCGAGGAGGTGGAAAGAGGGCAGGTCGTGGCCAAGCCGGGTTCGATCACGCCGCACACCAAGTTCAAGGCGCAGGTCTATGTCCTGACGAAGGAGGAAGGCGGCCGGCATACCCCCTTCTTCAACGGCTATCGTCCGCAGTTCTATTTCCGGACCACGGATGTGACCGGCGTGGCCAATCTCCCGGAGGGTGTGGAGATGGTCATGCCCGGCGACAATGTTGAGATGGAAGTGACTCTGATCACACCGATCGCGATGGAGGAGCAGCTCCGGTTTGCCATCCGGGAAGGCGGCAGGACCGTCGGCGCCGGTGTTGTCAGCAAGATTCTGGAATAGAACAGCCATCAAATTGGGTTGAATGAAGCCATGAAAGACCAAAAAATACGGATTCGCCTTAAGGCCTACGATTATAAGCTGCTCGACCGTTCGGTGGAGGATATCGTAGAGACGGCAAAGAGGACCGGCGCCCGCATCGGGGGGCCTATCCCGCTGCCCACCGAGATCAACAAGTATTGCGTGAACCGGTCGCCGCATGTGGACAAGAAATCGCGGGAGCAGTTTGAGATCCGGACGCACAAGAGACTGATTGACATCGTTGAGCCGACGCAGGCGACGGTGGACGCCCTGATGAAACTGGATCTGTCAGCGGGTGTGGATGTCGAGATCAAACTTTAGATGAGAATGATGATGACAAAAGGACTGATCGGCAAGAAATTGGGGATGACTCAGCTCTTCTCGGATGAAGGGGTTTCCGTTCCCGTGACGGTTATTGAAGTGGCGCCCTCCGTAGTCATTCAGAAAAAGACAGCCAAGACGGATGGTTACGATGCTTTGCAGCTTGGATATGGCCGGATCAAACAGCGCAATGTGACCAAGGCCCTTCAGGGGCACTTCAAGAAGGCGGACAAGGGGTTGTTCCGGGTGCTCCGGGAATTCAACATGGATCCGGATGGTTGCGAAGCGGGTCAGGAGCTGAATGCCGAAATGTTTGCCCCTGGCGATTATGTGGACGTTGTCGGAACGACCAAAGGCAAGGGATTTGCCGGCGTCATCAAGCGCCATGGTTTCCGCGGCGGCCGGGCGACCCACGGGTCGATGTTTCACCGGGCCCCCGGATCGATCGGTGCAAGCGCCGATCCGTCCCGTGTTTTCAAGGGAACGAAACTTCCCGGTCACATGGGGAGTGCAAGAAAAACGGTGCAGAACTTGCTGGTATGGGCCGTCCGGCCGGAGATGAATGTGATCCTGGTCCGCGGCGCTGTTCCGGGCTGCAAGAACGGGTATGTGCTGATCAAGCAGGCAATCAAGAAGGGTCAATAAGCAGGGGCTTTCTTAGGTGGGGAAAATGCCAGTAGCAGGCGTGTACGACATTGAAAATAAAAGAGTTGCTGAGATTGAGCTCAGCGAGGCCGTGTTTGGCGCGCCGGTGAATGAGGATGTCATTTACGAAGTGGTCCGGATGCAGATGGCCTCCCGGCGGAGCGGAACCGCCTCGACCAAGGGTCGAAGCGATGTCAGCGGAAGCAACAAGAAGCCGTGGCGTCAGAAAGGAACGGGAAGGGCCAGGGTGGGGAACTTGCGCTCTCCGATCTGGAGGGGTGGTGGAATCATCTTTGGACCCACCCCGCATGGTTATGCCTTCAGGGTCCCCAAGAAGGTTAGGCGGTTGGCCCTTATTTCCGCTCTCAGCATGAAATTCAAGGAAGAGCGGATGACCATTCTCCGGGATTTCCCGATGGAAGAGTTCAAGACCAAGAGGTTCCAGGAGGTGATCGACCGTTTCGGATTCAAGAAGACCCTTTTCGTGATCGATCAGCAAAGACCGTTCCTGGAGAGATCCTCACGGAATATTCGGGATGTCAAAATGGTCCGCTCAGAGGGGGTCAATGTCTATGATCTGCTGAAATACGATCATGTCGTCCTTCTTGAACCCTCTGTTCATAAAATCGAAGGGGCGTTGATAGCATAATGGAACTGTATCAGATCATCAAGAAGACGTTGATCACGGAAAAAAGCACCGTCGCGCGGGATGCTGCGAATCAGTACAACTTTGAAGTTCACGCCAAGGCGAACCGCATTGAGGTTGGGCGCGCCGTTGAGAAGATCTTCAAGGTCAAGGTGCTGGCCGTCCGGGTCATGAATGTACGCGGTAAGAAGAAAAGATCGGGCAAGGTCATGGGTCAGAGGAGCGCCTGGAAGAAGGCCATCGTCACCTTGGCGCCGGGCAGCCGCATCGAGATCGGGGAAGGTGTATAAAACCTGTCTTCCAAAAGCGGGTTTAAGACAGCAAGGATGAGGGAATAGAGGGGATGGGAATCAAAAAATACAAACCGACATCGCCGGGAAGAAGGTTTCAGACCTGCTCCGATTTTGAAGAGCTGACGAAGTCAACGCCTGAGAAGGGTCTTTTGCGCCCCCTGAAGAAGTCCGGCGGACGCAACAGCTATGGCAGAATGACCAGTCGCCACATCGGCGGCGGGCATAAGCGGCGTTACCGGCTGATCGATTTCCGGAGGGACAAGGATGATATTCCGGCCCGCATCGCTTCCATCGAATACGATCCCAACCGGTCGTCGCGGATCGCGCTCTTGAATTATGCCGACGGCGAAAAGAGGTATATTATCGCCCCGACCAAGGTTACCGTGGGAGATGCGATCGTCAGCGGCGAAAAGGCGGACATCAAACCAGGGAATACCGTTCCCTTGAAGAATATTCCGCTGGGAACCCTGATCCACAATGTGGAACTCAAGGTTGGCCGGGGAGGTCAACTGATCCGGTCGGCCGGCGCTTACGGCCAGCTCATGGCCAAGGAAGCGGGCTATGCCCAGGTGCGGCTTCCTTCCGGAGAGGTGAGGAAGATTTTCCTGGAATGCCGGGCCACGATCGGCCAGGTTGGGAACATCGATTCCGAGAACCTGAGCCTCGGCAAGGCGGGGCGGAAACGCTGGCTCGGCCGACGGCCGAAGGTGAGGGGCGTCGTGATGAACCCGGTCGATCATCCGATGGGCGGCGGGGAAGGGAAGTCGTCCGGCGGCCGTCATCCCTGCACCCCTTGGGGCGTGCCGACAAAGGGCCATAAGACGCGGACCAATAGAAGTACCGATAAATATATCGTAAAACGAAGAGGTTAAAAGGTGGCACGTTCAATTAAGAAGGGTGCATACATTGAGGAAAGTCTTCTGGAAAAGGTCAGGAGGCAGGAATCCGCGGGGAACAAGACGGTCATCAAAACCTGGTCGCGCCGTTCCACCGTTACCCCGGAATTGATCGGACAGACCTTTGCGGTACACAACGGGAAGAAATTCATTCCGATCTTTGTGACCGAAAACATGGTTGACCATAAATTGGGCGAATTTGCGCCAACCCGAACTTTTTACAGCCACGCAGGAGACCGCAAAACGAAGCTGCGCAAGTAGAATCGGGGGGACAGATTTGAAATCTGTCCCCCCAAACGGGATGGTTCCCAGCGGCGGTTTGGAGTCAGCTATGGAAGCAAGAGCAGTTGCCAAGTATATTCGGATGTCGCCGCAGAAGATGCGGCTGGTTGTCGATCTGGTCAGAGGAAAGAAGGTCGGGGAGGCGAAGCAGATCCTCCTTTTTACGCGAAAATATGCGGCCGAACCTGTGAGCAAGGTGATCCTGTCGGCGCTGGCCAATGCGAAGCAGAATCCCGACATCGATGAGAATATCCTTTACGTGAAGGAGATTTTTGTCGATCAAGGCCCCTCCCTGAAGCGCTGGCGGGCGAGAGCGCAGGGAAGGGCGGCTTCGATCAAGAAGCGGATGAGTCACATCACCGTGGTCCTGGATGAACGGTAAGACTTGAGGAGGTGAGAGGTTGGGGCAGAAGGTTAACCCGATCGGGTTGAGGTTGGGTGGTATCAAGACGTGGCGTTCTCAATGTTTTTCGGAGAAAAATTATTCCGAATTGCTCCATGAAGATCTGAAAATTAGAAAGTTTCTCAAGGAGAAGCTCTACCACGCCGGTATCTCCAGGATAGAAATCGAAAGGGCTGCCAACAAGGCCAAAGTCAATATTCACGCGGCCCGCCCCGGGATTATTATTGGGAAAAAGGGATCCGAAATCGAAAAACTGAAAAAGGATCTCGAGACCATCACGAAGAGCGAAGTGATCATCAATATCCTTGAAGTCCGCAAACCGGAGATTGATGCGCAACTGGTGGCTGAAAATGTCGCGCAACAATTAGAAAGGCGCATCGCGTTCCGCAGGGCGATGAAGAAATGTGTCACCTCGGCGATGAAGTTCGGCGCCAAAGGGATCCAGGTGAACTGTGGCGGCAGGCTCGGCGGGGCGGAGATGGCCCGATCGGAGTGGTACAGAGAGGGCCGTGTCCCCCTCCATACCCTGAGGGCCGATATCGATTGCGGTTTTACGGAGGCCCACACGGCCTATGGTCTGATCGGCGTCAAAGTCCTGATTTTTCATGGAGAGGTATTGCCCAGCAAGAAAGAGGCGGCGAAGTAGGCCTTTCAAAAAAGCCGGCGTTTCGAGGATCTTATCCGAATAAGCAGCGAGAACAGGGGTTTTGAACGATGTTAATGCCGAAAAGGGTTAAATATAGGAAATTACAGAGGGGCCGGATGAGTGGAAAAGCCACGCGGGGGAATGCCGTCGCCTTCGGCGAGTATGCCCTGCAGGCGACCGAATGCGGCTGGGTTACAGCGCGGCAGATCGAGGCGGCGCGCGTGGCCATGACCCGGCACGTCAAGCGGGGCGGCAAGATCTGGATCCGGATTTTTCCGCACAAGTCCGTGACCCGAAAGCCGGCCGAAACCCGCATGGGAAAGGGAAAGGGCGCCCCGGAAGAGTGGGTGGCGGTGATCAAGCCGGGGGTCGTGCTCTATGAGATTGAAGGGGTTTCAAAAGAGATCGCGAAGGAGGCCTTCACGCTGGCGGCCCATAAGCTTCCCATCGGCACTACGTTTCTTTCGAGGGAAATGTCTGATGAAAATTAAAGAGATCAGAGATCTTAGCTTAGATGAGTTGCAGCAGAAGAACCGCGAGCTTGTCGAGGATTATTTCAAGCTCCGCATGCGCCATGCCTCCGGGCAACTGGACTCTCCGGCCACGCTCGGCCACGTTCGCAGGGATATCGCCCGTGTCCGAACGGTTCTGGTTGAAAAGGAGGTAAAGTAGTGGAACAACGCGGCAACAAGATCACCATCAAGGGCGTCGTCGTCAGCAGCAAGATGGATAAAACGGTCGTCGTCCGGGCGGAAAGGCTCGTGAAGCATGCGATCTTTCACAAGTATATCAAGCGTTATGTCAAATGCAAGGCCCATGACGAGCAGAACGTCTGTAAAGTGGGTGACAAGGTTCTCATTGTTGAGTTCCGGCCGCTGAGCAGAGACAAACGGTGGCGGATGCTGGAGATCCTGGAGAAGGCAAGGTAGATTGCGCAATGGAGTGTTGTTATGATTCAGATGCAGACGATGTTGAACGTAGCGGATAATTCGGGCGCCAAGAAGGTGGCCTGTATCAAGGTGCTGGGAGGGTCCAGGAGACGATATGCCAGCCTGGGCGATGTCATCGTCATTGCCGTCAAGGAGGCCCTGCCGAATTCAAAGGTGAAGAAGGGCGATGTGATGAAGGCGGTGGTCGTCAGAACGGTCAAAGAGGTGAGGCGGGCGGACGGTTCATACCTGAAGTTCGATGATAATTCCGCCGTTCTCATCACGAACCAACTGGAACCGGTTGGAACGAGAATCTTCGGGCCGGTCGCGCGCGAGCTGCGGGCAAAACAGTTCATGAAGATCATCTCCCTGGCCCCCGAGGTTTTATAGGGCGCCTTCCGGGGAAAAGAGAGCGACTGAGGAACATTAAGATGCTGGGAAAGCGACTGAAAAAAGGGGATACCGTCAAGGTGATCGCCGGCAAAGAGAAGGGGAAGACGGGGAAGATCCAGAGCCTGATTGCCGACAAGGAGCGGGTTGTTGTCGAGAAGATCAACTTCATCAAACGGCACAAGAAAGCGGATGCCAAGGGCAAGGGCGGCATCGTTGAGAAGGAGGGGCCGATTCACGTTTCCAACGTGATGTATCTGTGCAACAAATGCGGTATCGGCGTCCGGATTGGATACAAGATCCTGGAAGATGGGAAAAAGGTGCGTGTCTGCGCGAAATGTCACGAGATACTGGATACATAGGCAAAGGGAAAATGGCAAGACTAAAAGATTACTACACCAAGGAAGTGGTTCCCGCTCTCACCAGGGAGTTTCATTACAAGAATGTGATGGAAGTCCCCAGGATGGTGAAGATCGTCGTCAACATGGGGCTCGGGGAGGCCATTCAGAACGTCAAGATTCTGGACAGCGCGGCGGCAGAGATAACCGCGATCGTGGGGCAGAAGCCGGTCATCACCAAGGCGAGGAAGTCCATTGCGACCTTCAAACTCCGCCAGGGGATGTCGATCGGCTGCCGTGTCACCCTGCGAAGGGAACGGATGTTCGAATTCTTCGACCGGTTGGTCAACGTCGCCCTTCCGCGTGTTCGCGATTTCCGGGGGATCCCGCTGAAATCGTTTGACGGGAGAGGGAATTTTGCCCTGGGTCTCAAGGAGCAGATCATCTTTCCGGAGATCGAATATGACAAAATCGATAAGGTCAGGGGCATGAATATTGCGATCGTGACCACGGCCAAGACGGACGATGAGGCAAGGAAACTGCTGAAACTGATGGGTATGCCGTTCAGGAACTAAAAAAACAGCGGAATATTTCTCTGGAGGGTAAGAGTGGCGAAGACATCCTTGATTGTGAAGGCCAACAGAAAACCGAAATTTTCGGTCAGAGGCTATAACCGGTGCCCGATTTGCGGGAGGCCGAGGGCGTATTACCGGAAATTTGATATGTGTAGAATATGCCTGAGGAATTTATCCCTGAAGGGGGAAATTCCCGGAATGATCAAATCGAGCTGGTAGAAAGGGAGCAGCAATATGGGGATGACCGATCCGATCGCGGATATGCTCACCAGGATCAGAAATGCCAACCGGGTTCATTTCAAGAGTGTGGGTGTGCTGAACTCGCGGATCAATCTGAATATGGCGAAAGTATTGAAGAAATCCGGATACATCAGCGGTTATGACATCAAGAAGGATCCGAAAACGCATGATATGCTTCGGATCTATCTGAAGTACCCGGATGCAAAGAGAACGGTGCTGACCGATATTCAACGGGTCAGCAAGCCGGGACGAAGGGTTTATGTGAAGAGTGAGAAGATCCCTCAGGTGCTGAACGGTTATGGAATTTCCATCCTTTCCACCTCCAGGGGCGTGATGACGGATAAAGAGGCGCGGGAGTTGAGCCTGGGTGGTGAGCTTCTCTGCAATGTGTGGTAAGTGAAGAGCGATGGGGACAGATTTGAAATCTGTCCCCACTTTTGGAGAGGGCTTCATGTCAAGAATTGGTAAAATACCCGTGGAAATTCCGGCTGGTGTAAAGGTAAGCCGGGAGCAGTCCATGATTTGGGTTGAGGGCCCCAAGGGAAAGCTTTCCTTGGAAGTGCCGGGCGGCGTCGATGTGATTCTGGGCGACCGGACGGTAGAGGTCACAAGGCAGTTCGACGGAAGAATCGAAAGATCCCTGCATGGACTGGTCCGAACCCTGGTGGCCAATATGGTCAAGGGGGTCAGCAGCGGGTTCGAGAAGAGCCTGGAAATTTCCGGGGTCGGATACCGCGCCGAAGTCGGGGGAAGCGCCTTGAAACTGGTCATCGGTTTTTCCGCTCCGGTCGAATATCCGATACCGGAAGGGATTCATATCAAGGTCGATAAGCTGGTCAACATTGTGGTCTCCGGTATCGACAAGCAGTTGGTCGGTCGCGTGGCGGCGGAGATTCGAAGTCTGAAGAAGCCGGAGCCGTACAAGGGCAAGGGCATCAAGTATTTGGGCGAGCAGATCCGACGCAAAGTCGGCAAATCCGTAGGCGCCTAAAGTTTCCGGTGCGACCGGTCCGGTTCCGGCGCACCCCGTGAAGAGGTAGGACATTGGCAACGAAGAAAATTGAAAAGCTCCGAAGCAAACGGAAGATGAGGGTGAGAGGGAAGGTGACGGGTACCGAGAAGCGGCCCCGCCTTTCCGTATTCAGGTCTGCGGTCCATATCTATGCCCAGGCCATTGCCGATGATTCCGGGAGGACCCTGGCGGAGGCCTCGACGCTGAGCAAGGAGTTGAGGGATTCCCTCGCCGGTTTGAAAAGGGTCGATGAGGCCAGGGCGGTGGGGAGACTCCTGGCAAAGCGTCTTCAGGATGCCGGTATTGAGAATGTTGTCTTTGACCGCGGGAGGTTTCTCTATCATGGAAGGGTTAAGGCCTTGGCCGACGGAGCGAGGGAAGCGGGACTGAAGTTTTAGCCCGTAATTTGACAAACCACAGCGAAGGGACGATCGTAGGAAACGAAGATTATGGAAGAATTGGAACTTCTCGACAGGGTGATTACGATAAACAGGACGGCCAAGGTGGTGAAGGGCGGGCGACGTTTCCGGTTCAGCGCCGTGGTCGTGGTTGGCGATGGGAAGGGATCCGTCGGCGCCGGTCTTGGCAAAGCCCACGAAGTCCCGGAGGCGATCCGCAAGGGCATGGAGCAGGCCAAGAAGGCGATGATCCGGGTCGCAGTAGAAAATCGGACGATCCCCTACAGCGTCGTCGGCCATTACGGCGCCGGAAAGGTGATGCTGAAGCCCGCGTCGGAAGGGACCGGGCTGATTGCGGGAGGGGCGGTGCGCGCGGTGCTGGAATTGGCCGGGGTTCACAATATCCTGACGAAGTGCCTGGGATCGCATAATCCGCACAACCTGGTCAAGGCGACCATTGAAGGGCTGTGCCAGTTGCGGGCGCCATCCGAGATCCTTGCCGCCAGGGGCAAAGGTGTTGCTGAAAATTAAGGTTGAGAGGGATAGACTTTGGGTAAAATGGTCAAGATTACATTGGTTCATAGTTGCATCGGCAGACCGGAGGCGCAGCGCAGGATCATTCGGGGAATGGGACTGGGCAAGGTCAACCGAAGCGTGGTGCTGAAAGATACACCGGAAATCCGCGGGATGATCCGGAAGGTCGATCACCTGGTGGCTGCGGTGGAAGTTGAGGGGAACGGGAAATGAATCTGGGAACATTGAAGCCCCCGGAGGGTTCGCGGAAAAAGAAAAAGAGGGTCGGTCGCGGCGATGGTTCGGGACACGGCGGAACGGCCGGCAAGGGCGCAAAGGGCCAGAACGCCCGTTCCGGACACAGTGTCCGTCCCGGTTTTGAGGGGGGGCAGATGCCCCTTTCCCGAAGGCTGCCCAAGCGGGGATTCAAGAATCCGATGAGGCGCATCATCGCGATCGTCAATATTGAGCAGTTGAAGAGATTTCAGGAGGGATCCGTCGTGAATCGCGACACCCTGACGGCGGTCGGCCTGGTATCGGGGGCCGTGGATGGGATCAAGGTCCTGGGAAACGGGGAGATCAATTTCGCCCTCTCCGTCAACGTCGATCAGGTCAGTCGAGGGGCAAGGGCGAAGATCGAAGCCGCGGGCGGCGCCATTGTAGAGGTCCTCTGATTTGTTAGAAGGCTTAAAAAATATCTCCAAGATACCGGAACTCCAGAAGAGGATTCTCTTTACTTTTTTCCTCCTGGCGGTGTACCGGATCGGCGCCCATGTGCCGACGCCGGGGATCGATACGGCGGCTCTGGCGGCCTTCTTCGAGCAGGCGAAGGGTACACTCCTGGGGCTCTTCGACATGTTTGCGGGCGGCGCCCTGAGCAATCTTTCAGTCTTTGCGCTGGGGATCATGCCCTACATCAGCGCATCGATCATCCTTCAACTGCTGACCGTGGCCATCCCCTACTTAGAGAAGCTTTCCAAAGAGGGAGAGGCGGGTCGGAGAAAGATCACGCAGTACACGCGGTACGGTACGGTGGTCCTCAGTTTGATCCAGGGTTTCGGAATCTCCATCGGTCTGGAAAACATGGCGGGACCCACGGGGGCGTCCATCGTGATCAATACCGGTTGGGCATTCCGTCTGATGACGGTGATCACCTTGACTGCCGGCACCGCATTCATCATGTGGCTGGGTGAACAGATCACCGAGAAGGGGATCGGGAACGGCATCTCGCTGATCATCTTCGCCGGCATCGTCGTCCGCGGCCCGGAGGCGATCATCAATACCTTCCGCCTCCTCTACTCGGGGGAGATGGGCATCTTCTTCATCATCATTCTGATCCTGATGATGGTGCTTGTGATCGGCGTCATCGTCTTTGTGGAGAGCGGCCAGAGACGGATCCCCGTACAGTACGCGAAACGGGTGGTTGGGAGGAAGATGTACGGCGGCCAGTCGACCCATCTTCCGCTGAAGGTCAATTCGGCCGGCGTCATCCCGCCGATCTTCGCCTCTTCGATCATCATGTTTCCGGCGACGATCGCCAATTTTATTCCGCATCCCTGGATGAAGTCGGTGGCGAGCGCGATGATTCCGGGGCGGGTCGGCTATGAGCTGCTCTATGTGGCCTTCATCGTTTTCTTCTGTTTCTTCTATACCGCGGTCACCTTCAATCCGGTGGATGTGGCCGACAACATGAAAAAATACGGGGGATACGTCCCCGGAATCCGGCCGGGCAAGAAGACAGCCGAGTACATCGATGACGTCTTGACGAAGCTGACCTTCGGGGGGGCCATTTATGTCTCCGCCGTCTGCGTGCTTCCCAGTCTTCTGATCAGCTCTTTCAATGTCCCTTTCTATTTTGGCGGGACGGCCCTGCTGATTGTCGTCGGCGTCGCGCTGGATACGGCGGGACAGATCGAAACCCATCTGCTGACAAGGCAGTATGAGGGGTTCATGAAGAAGGGACGCATTGCCAGAAGACGCTGATGCAGGCATGACCGCCGAAAACTGGGGATCATGGGCATGATTATCCTGAAGCTGCCGGATGAGATTGAAAAGCTCAGGACCAGCAATGCCATCGTTGCAGAGATCCTGGCGGGGCTGAGGGAAAAGGTCAAACCGGGTGTGACCACCCGTGAACTGGACCGGCTTTCAGAAGCGCTTTCACGGAAGAGTCGGGTTGTCCCGGCATTCAAAGGGTACCACGGTTATCCATTTGCTCTCTGCGCATCGGTGAACGGCGAGGTGGTTCACGGCATGCCGTCCGACCGGCCGCTTCTCTCCGGCGATATCCTGAGCCTCGATTTCGGGGTTGTTTACAAGGGGTATTATGGGGACGCCGCCATAACGGTTCCGGTGGGGAATGTTTCAGCCAAGGCTGAGCGGCTGATGAAAGTCACCGAAGAAGGGCTCTACGACGCGATTGAGCAGGCGCGGGTGGGCAACCGCCTGGGGGATGTCTCCGCCGCCGTGCAGGAGCGGGTCGAGGATGCCGGTTTTTCAGTTGTCCGGGATTTTGTTGGACATGGTATCGGCAGAAACATGCATGAAGACCCGCAGATTCCCAATTACGGGGTGCGCGGGAGAGGAATCCAGCTCCGGCAGGGCATGGTTCTCGCGATAGAGCCGATGGTGAATGAGGGGGGGTGCCGGGTGAAGATTCTCCCCGACGGATGGACCGTGGTCACCGAGGACGGGAAACTTTCGGCTCACTTTGAGCATTCCGTGGTGATTACGGAGAACGGACCGGAGATCCTGAGCCGGATGCAGTAGCGGAGACATGGGGACAGATTTGAAATCTGTCCCCGGGGGCGGGGATCGGAAACGTCAGGGGGACAGATTTGAAATCTGTCCCCGAACGAAAATGGAGATTATGGCGAAAGAAGAGGCGATAGAGGTTGAAGGCCGGGTGGTTGAGCCCCTGCCCAATGCCATGTTTCGAGTGGAACTGGAAAACGGTCACCGCGTTCTAGCCCATATATCCGGGAAGATGAGGATGCACTTTATCAAGATCCTGCCCGGCGACAAGGTTACGGTTGAGCTCTCCCCCTATGATTTGACGCGGGGAAGAATCGTTTACCGAACAAAATAGCAAAGGCGGCTCAAGGTCCATGGCCTGCCTTTGACGGATTCAAGGAGTTATCATCGTGAAAGTACGTTCTTCGGTCAAGAAAATTTGCGAAAAGTGCAAGATTGTCAAAAGGCGGGGCGTGTTGCGCGTGATTTGTGAAAATCCGAAGCACAAGCAGCGCCAAGGATAAGGATTCAATGATCAGGAGGTTGACCGGTGGCAAGAATTGCGGGTGTGGATTTACCTAAAAACAAGAGGATGGAAATCGCCTTGACCTATATCTATGGGATCGGGCATGCAAAATCGAAAGAGATCCTTCGAGACGCCGGCGTCAGCCCCGACACGAAAACCGATCAGCTTGCCGATTCGGAAATAACCTCCATCCGGAATATTATCGACAGGGAAATGAAGGTCGAGGGGGACTTGCGGCGGGAAATCTCCATGTCCATAAAACGATTGATGGATGTCGGGACCTACCGCGGTTTGCGGCACCGGAAGGGACTTCCCGTCCGGGGACAGAGAACCAGCACGAACGCCCGAACACGGAAGGGACCAAGAAGGTCGATTGCAGGCAAGAAGAAATAGAGAGCGAACGGATTCGGAGGAATAATGGCAAAGCCAGTCAGAAAAACAGGGAAAAAGAAGGAAAAGAAAAATATCTCCGAGGGGATAGCGCATATTCAGTCGACCTTTAACAACACGATTGTGACCATTACCGACCTGAGCGGAAATGTGATTGCCTGGGCCTCCGCCGGGATGCAGGGGTTTAAGGGATCCCGAAAAAGCACCCCCTTTGCCGCGCAGATGGCGGCGGAGGATGCCGTGAAGAAAGCGCGGGAACATGGGCTCCGGGCGGTTCAGGTCTATGTCAAGGGGCCGGGCTCCGGTCGGGAATCGGCGCTGCGGTCTCTGCAGACAGCGGGACTCAAGATCAGCATCATCCGTGATGTGACGCCCATTCCGCACAACGGGTGCCGTCCGCCCAAGCGCAGAAGGGTGTGAGCAACGGTCAAAAGACCGGCGATCAGGCAGCATTGAACATTGAAATTGATAATTGATCATCGATCAGGGAGGCTTTTTTGGCAAGATATCGGGATTCCGTATGCAGGTTGTGCCGGCGAGAAGGTTTGAAGTTGTTTCTCAAAGGGGACAGGTGCTACAGTGAAAAATGCGCTTTTGAACGGCGGGGGTTTGCGCCGGGAGATCATGGTCAGTTGCGGAAAAAATTCTCCGACTACGGCGTCCAGTTGCGGGAGAAACAGAAGCTCAAGAGGATGTACGGCCTGTTGGAAAAGCAGTTTCGGGGATATTTCGCCAAGGCGGAACGGCAGAAGGGGATTACCGGAACCAATCTGCTGCTGTTTTTAGAGCGAAGGCTGGACAACATGATCTTTCGGATGGGTTTTGCGAATTCGCGTACGGAGGCAAGACAACTGGTCCGGCACAACCATTTTCTGGTGGGTGGAAAACCGGTCAATATACCTTCTTATCTGCTTAAACAGGGCGATGAAGTCCAGATCAGGGAGGGCAGCCGGAAGGTGGAGCGGATCATCGAAGCCATGGAAACTGTTGCCAGGCGGGGGGTCCCACAGTGGCTGGAGGTCGATAAGACCAACTTCAAGGGTGTGGTGAAAATGCTTCCAACCCGTGAGGACTTGACGATGCCGGTTAAGGAACAACTGGTCGTTGAACTTTATTCCAAATAAGACAATCACCAGGTATCCGAAGGGCAGGGAAAGGAATTATGCAGAGAAACTGGCGCAGTTTGATTCAACCGAAAAGAATTGAGATCGATGAAACGACCCATACCGCTTTTTATGGGGAGTTCAGTTGTCAGCCGCTGGAACGCGGCTTCGGCACAACCCTGGGAAACGCAATCCGACGGGTCCTGCTCTCCTCCATCCAGGGGGCGGCCATTGTTTCCGTAAAATTTGACGGGGTTCTCCATGAGTTCTCCACGATCCCCGGGATCAAGGAAGACGTGACCGATATCATTCTGAACCTGAAGGGCGTGCGCCTGAAGCTTCATCAGGAGGGACCGCGGACCGTTCGGATCGATACCTCCCGGGAAGGGGTGATCACCGCGGGGGATATCATGGCCGACGGGACGGTGGAAATCCTCAATCCCGATCACCATATCGCAACCCTGCTGGGCAAGGCCTCCTTCAAGGCGGAAATGGCGGTCAAGATGGGGAAGGGGTATGTTGCCGCGCAGAAGGAAAAAGACCCTGAACAGCCCGAGGGGACGATCAACATCGATGCCATCTTTTCGCCGATCAAGAAGGTGAATTATACCGTAACTTATGCCCGTGTCGGTCAGGTTGCGGACTATGACCGCCTGATCCTCGAAGTCTGGACGGACGGGAGCGTTCTTCCGGAGGACGCCGTGGCCTACGCCGCGAAAATCCTCAAGGAGCAGCTCGATACCTTCATCAATTTCTCCAAGGCGGAGGCCGAAGAGGAAGCATCCGCGATGGAGGGAACGGAAGAGGATATCAATGACATTCTTCAGCGGCATGTGGATGATCTGGAACTCTCCGTCCGTTCGGCCAATTGTCTGAAGAACGCAGGGATCAACCTGATCGGGGAACTGGTTCTGAAGACAGAGGCGGAGATGCTGAAAACCAAGAATTTCGGCCGGAAATCGTTGAATGAGATCAAAGAGATCCTGCAGGAATCCGGTATGGGATTCGGTATGAAGCTTGATTTCCCGCCGTGGGACAAGGTCGTAAAAACGGAAGAGGCGGATGAAGAAGCGGAATAGATTTGGTTTCTGGAAAGGATAAGCGATGGGCCAGGGAAAATTTGGAAGCAAACTGGGAAGGACGACAAGCCACCGCAAGGCGATGCTGAGGACGATGGTGACCTCCCTTTTGAAATATGAGAAGATCCAGACCACCGACATGAAGGCCAAGGAACTCAAAAAGGTGGCGGACAAGATGATCACCTTGGGCAAACGGGGGGATCTCCATGCCCGGAGGCAGGCCGCCTCCTATGTGCGCGAACGCGACGTGGTGGGCAAGCTGTTCGGCGAGATGTCGGAGCGCTATAAAGACCGGGCCGGCGGCTATACCCGGATCGTCAAGTCCGGATATCGCGCGGGCGACAATGCACCCATGTCCATTATTGAATTTGTCCGGAATGCCGAGGCGGAGAAACCAAAGAAAAAGGCGTCGGCGCCGAAGAAATAGAGACTCTTGCGAGGGCGGGCCAAAAACCCGCCCTCTTTATTTTCCCCGTTTTCCCCCCTTGTCTTTTCATCGAAAACGCGATATTTTCCCTCCAACGTGTTTATGGCACGGGCCTTTGCCCGGAATCGTCATTGGAAGGAGGATCGGCTATGGGTGAACAGAGGATCGGCGAAGTTGTGAAGTTTTTTTCCAAACCGAGTGTGGCCGCCGTCAAGATCACGGATGGCGGGATCAGGGTCGGGGATACCCTGAAATTCACGGGGCATACCACCAATCTGACCATGCCGCTCGATTCCATGGAGGTCAACAACCAGAAGGTGGCCCAGGCGGTTGCCGGCGACTATATCGGCATCCGGGTAGCGGACCGCGTCCGTCCCGGTGACGAGGTATTCAAGGTGACGGCGGATTAGACCTGCCGGAAAAGGCCGCAAAGCTGCAACACAAGACGCCCTTTTTTTGGCAACCATCATCCATGACCTATCGCGAGTCGCTTGCATATCTGAAGTCTCTGAACCCTCTGGGAATCCGTCTCGGGCTCGATCCGGTCCGCTCCCTGCTGGAGCGGCTCGGCAATCCTCAGGAGAGCTGCCCTGCCGTGCTGATCGCCGGCACCAACGGCAAAGGCTCCGTGGCGGCGATGACGGCCTCGCTGCTGACCGCGGCGGGGTTCCGGACCGGGCTTTACACCTCCCCGGATCTGATCGATTTCCGGGAAAGGATCCGCATCGACGGCCGGATGATCCGCCGCGAGGAAATCGTCGCCGACGCGGAAGCGGTGAGAAGGGGCGTTCGGGAGACCGTGAGCTATTTCGAATTCCTCACCGCAACGGCCTTCCTCCATTTTCAGCGGAAGAAGGCGGATATTGCCGTGCTGGAGGTCGGCCTGGGGGGCAGGCTGGACGCCACCAACGTGGTCATCCCGCTTGTCTCGGTCATCACCAACATCTCCCTCGAACACCGGGAGTACCTCGGCAACACGCTCCCGCAGATCGCGCGCGAAAAGGGCGGGATCATCAAGGAAGGGGGAATCTGTCTCACCGCAGCCCGGCAGAAGCCCGTCATCGAGACCCTGGAGGGGATATGCCGGGAAAGAGGGGCGTCTCTGTACCGGGTCGGGAAAGAGATTCGCACGATCGTCCATCGGGATGGGACGTTTTCATACCGGGGCATCGGGCGAAACTGGGAACGGCTGGTATGCCCCCTGATCGGAAGGCACCAGATTTCCAATGCCGCGCTGGCGCTGGGCGCCGTGGAGCTGATCGGGGATGCCCGTTTCCGGGTGGATGATGCCGCCGTTTCCAAAGGCCTGAAACAGGCCCAATGGGAAGGGCGGCTGGAGATTCTCCAGCGCTCACCGATGCTGCTCGTGGATGGCGCGCACAATCCGGCGGGGGCGGCTGCGCTCCGCCGGGCGTTCCAGAACGATTTTCCCCATCGGCGGCTGATCCTGGTCTTTGGCGTCTTGGGGGATAAGGACTACCGGACGATGGCGAGGAGGCTCTTCCCGCTGGCCGACCGGGTGATTCTCACCCGTCCGCCCAGCGAGAGGGCCTTGCCTCCGGATTCCCTGCGGCCATTGGCGGAAAAGTTTAACAGGGCTATCGAGGTGGTCGAGGATCCGGGCAACGCGCTCCGGCGCGCCCTTTCGCTTGCCGGGAAAGAGGACCTCGTCTGTGCGGCCGGCTCCCTCTATCTGGTCGGAGAAATCAAGAAGCGCCATCGGATCATCTTTAGAAGGCAAAACGGGTTCCCGTGTCCGGGAACCGGGCGATCGGGGCGGCGGGGAAAGATGCTGAGGTGCAAAGGCTGAACAAGGTCTGCTTTTTGTTAGCAATAATGTTCTTAGCCTGCCTGGCGGCTTCACCGCTCGGGGCTGGGGACACCTTGCGGCAAGATGTCCCCTTGCCCGTCGCCATTGAGGCGGACAGCATTGCCTACGACGGGGATGGGGACGTCTTTCACGCGACGGGAAAGGTTCGGATCACCTTTTCCGGGGGGGATCTGAAGGCCGACGCCGTGACCCTTTACCGCGGCACGAACCAGGTCTTCGCGGTCGGCCATGTGCTGCTTAGGAACGATCAGGACCTCCTCGAGGGCGAGAAGGTCTCGTTCAATACCGTCTCCCGGACCGGAACGGTGGATGAGGGAAAGATGTTCATCGCCCGGAACCATCTTTACGTCCGGGGAGAGAAGATCGAAAAAAAGTCGGAGGCGACCTACCGGCTGGAAAACGGCACGGTGACCACCTGCGATGGGGATGATCCCGACTGGCGGCTGGCGGGCAAAGAGGTCGAATTGACCGTCGATGGCTATGGCACGCTGAAGCATGGCCGATTCCTCGCCAGGGATCTTCCCGTCCTCTATCTGCCCTATCTCATCTTTCCCGCCAAGACAACGCGCCAGACCGGCCTCCTCTTCCCCCGCTTTTCCTACTCCCGCGATAAAAACGGTCTGGACGTGGAAATCCCCTTCTACTGGGCCGTCTCCGACAGCGCCGACGCCACGTTTTTTCAGCGTTATTTAGAGAAACGGGGATTCAAGGAGGGGGTGGAGTTTCGTTACGCGGCCGGCGCGGATTCGTTCGGCGTCTTCTATGGTGATTTCATCAACGACCGCAAGCGGGTTACGGAGGGCGTCGGGACCATGAGCCGTGACTGGCAGGATGATCGGAACCGCTGGTCCTATTACCTCAACCACGAAACAACCTTTGCGGACGGTTTCAGCCTCCGAAGCGATATCCGCCGGGTGTCGGACCGCTGGTATTTCAAGGATTTTTCCTCCTTCAACTATTATCTGGATCATTATTCCCCGAGCGGGGAAGGGCGGTTCAGTCGGGTCTCCTTCCTCGGGGATGAATCTCTCGGGTCGCTCGATTCCACGGTCCGTCTGACAAAGGACTGGTCCCTGTACAACCTGACCGCCCTGGCGCGCTATACCGATGACTTTTCCTCCCCCGACAACAATGGGACGCTGCAGAAATATCCGGAGGCGACCCTCACGGGATTCCGGCAGCCCCTCTTCGGCAGCCCTTTTCAACTCGAATTCACCGCCGGCTATGACCGTTTTTTCCGTCAGGAGGGGCAGAAAGGGCATCTGGGGGAGATCAGCCCGACCCTCTTCCTGCCGCTGAAGCTGGGATCCTATGCCCGGGTCACGCCGCAGGCGGGTTTTCGCGGGGATGTCTGGGAGCGGTCGGATTCCGTGACCGATACCGGGGACAAACAGGGCGACCGGGAGATCTTCGCGCTGGGGACGACCCTCTCCACGGAGATGCACCGCATTTTTGACGTCCAGGGTGCGGAAGTGGAGAAGATCCGGCACGGGATCCGACCAGAACTCACCTACACCTTCATCCCCGACGCATCGCAGGATCACGCCCCCGATTTTCTGGAACGGATCCCCGCGCAGCACAGCCTGACCTATGGAGTCACCAACACGCTTCTCGCACGGATGCGGGCGAAGGATGGAAAGGTCCGCTACCGCGAGATGATGCGCTTCAAGATCGGTCAGACCTATGACATCCTGGAGGGGAGACGGGACGTAGCAGGGGCAGGGAAGGACAACCGGCCTTTCCGTGATGTCGATCTTGAGCTGGATCTGGCGCCTCTTCCCTATCTCTCCCTGTCGGCGCGCAACAAATTCGACGTGAATTCAGGAAATTGGAGACAGAGCAATTACGACCTGACCCTGTCCGATCATCGTGGGGATTCGGCCTCCGTCGGGTATCGTTACACCCGGGACACGCTGGAGGAGATCAACCTCTCCCTGAAGGCGGTTCTGACCTCTTCCCTCGGCGCGACCTATCTGCTGAAACAAAACCAGTTCGATCGCCGGACCGTCGAATCCACCTACGGCGTGCAATACCGGAAACAGTGCTGGAACGTGGAACTCAATGTCTCCGATCGCGAGGACGACAGGGCCGTGATGGTCGTTTTTTCGCTCTACGGGATGGGGAAGTGAAAGATGGGGCAACGAATCGGACCGATGATTTCTTTTTGCTTTTTTGTGCAGATTTTTACTTGACAAAGGGCGCGAATTTGCGTATCTCTCCAGTTTCAAAATCATGGGCATTGGGTGAAACGATGAAGACATATCAGGCAAAGCAGGGGGAGATCAATCGCGACTGGTATCTCGTGGATGCCGGGGACAAGGTTCTGGGAAGGCTGGCGAGCGGGATCGCCCACCGCCTGCGGGGAAAGCACAAACCGGTTTATACCCCCCATACGGATACGGGGGATTTCGTGATTGTGGTCAACGCCGAAAAGATCAGCCTGACCGGCAAGAAGCTGACGGACAAGATCTACTACAGTTACTCCGGCTATCCGGGCGGCCTCAAGGCCACGGCGGCGGGCAAGATGTTGAAGGAAAAACCGGAAGAGCTGTTGCGGGCGGCCGTGAAGGGGATGCTTCCCAAGAATACGCTGGGGCGCGCGATGATGAAGAAGCTCAAGATCTACGCCGGCGGCGACCATCCGCACGAGGCGCAGTGCCCCCGCATTCTGCAACTGTAATATTTGCGACGGAAGAAATATCGGGTCCGCGAACACGATCTGGAGAGGGATATGACGGAAAAACGGTTTTACGCGACAGGGAAGAGAAAGAGCGCCATTGCCCGGATCTATATGAAGGAGGGCACCGGCGTCTGGCAGGTGAACAAACGGAACTTCGATGACTACTTCACCCGGGAAAGTCTGAAGATGATCATCCAGCAGCCGCTCGAGATGACGGGGAAGAAGGGTCTCCTCGATTTTTACATCAACGTCGATGGGGGCGGCATCGCCGGTCAGGCCGGCGCCATCAAGCACGGCATCTCCAAGGCGCTGGTGGAATACGATGCGGATCTGAGGGCGGCCCTGAAAAAGGCCGGTTTCCTCACTAGGGACTCCCGCATCAAGGAGAGAAAGAAATACGGTCAGCC